>NZ_JBEXQK010000109.1:0-1135 GCF_040612535.1 Streptomyces sp. NPDC006368 | reverse complement strand
GCCACCCCGCCACCACAGACGACCTACGCACCGCCGACTACTGGACCGACCAAGTCCGCCACGCCGTCCGCTACGCCGACGCCATCACCACACTGGAGTCCGAAGGCGTCACCACGCTGCTGGAGATCGGCCCGGGTGGTGTCCTGACCGCCCTCGCCACGCAGTCCGTCCGGGACCCCGACGCCGTGGTGGCCACGGCCGCCCTGCGCAACGGCCGGCCCGAGCCCGAGGCGCTGGTCGGTGCGCTCGGGGTGCTGTACGCGCGGGGCGTCGACCCGGACTGGGAGGCGTTCTTCGCCGGCTCCGGCGCCCGCCGGGTGCCGCTGCCCACGTACGCCTTCCAGCACCAGCGGTACTGGCTGGACCCCATGACACCGCCCGCCGGGGAAGGCGGCCCCGCCGCCCCCGTACGGAACACGGCGTCGCGGGAGGACGCGCGGGACGGGAGCGAGGCCGAGGGACGTGAGGCCGAGGAGACCGTGTCGCTGACCGACCGCCTCGCCGGTCTCACCCCGGTGCAGCAGGAGCAGCATCTGCTGGGCATCGTGACGACCCTGGTCGCGGCGATCCTGCGGCACACCGGTCCGGAGGACATCGCCCCCGACCGCCCCTTCCAGGACCTGGGCTTCGACTCGCTGACGGGCGTCGAACTGCGCAACCGGCTCGGTGCGGCGACCGGGCTGCGCCTGCCCGCCACCGTCGTCTTCGACCACCCCTCGCCCGCCGCCCTGACCGCCTTCCTGCGGGCGGAGGCGGCCCCGCGGCCGGCCGACCCGTCGCGCGCGGTGCTCGACGAGCTGGACCGGCTGGAGGCATCGCTGGCCGCGCTTCCGGACGGCGACGACTCGCGCGACGCCGTTTCGGCGCGCCTGCGGGCCCTGCTGGCCGAGCTCACCGGCCCGGGCCGGGCGACCGATCGGGCCGACACGACCGGATCGGGCGAGCCCGCCGAGGAAACCGCCGATGTGGCGGAGCTGATCGCGTCGGCGTCCGCTGACGAGATCTTCGACTTCATCGACACCCAGCTCGGCCGGGTGGCGGACTGAGCGAGGCGTGCGGGGCCCGGGAGGGCTGCGCGACATGATGCGCGCCGCGGCCACCGGCAACGGCACCGCCGCGACCGCCATGTCGGGGC
>NZ_JBEXQK010000108.1:0-1190 GCF_040612535.1 Streptomyces sp. NPDC006368 | reverse complement strand
TCCTAGCACGCCGCCCTCTCAAGGCGGTAGCGCCGGTTCGAATCCGGTCGGGGGTACGCACAGAAGAAGCCCTCCCCAGCAGGGGAGGGCTTCTTCGCGTTCCGGCGCACCGGAACCACCGGTCCTGGGACACAACCCCGGCCCACCGCTGCGGCGTTGAAGCGGTGGGCCGGAAGGTCGGCAGCAGGGAAGGGACGGGCGCCGGTCAGCCGGAGCGGCGCAGCGCCTCGGACAGCCGGGCCGCCGCGTCGATGACCGCCTGGGCGTGCATGCGCCCCGGGTGGCGGGTCAGGCGCTCGATCGGCCCGGAGACCGACACGGCGGCCACCACACGGTTCGACGGGCCCCTGACGGGCGCGGAGACGGACGCCACGCCCGGCTCGCGCTCACCGATCGACTGGGCCCAGCCACGGCGCCGCACGCCCGACAGGGCCGTCGCCGTGAAACGGGCGCCCTGCAGGCCGCGGTGCAGTCGCTCGGGCTCCTCCCAGGCCATCAGGATCTGGGCCGAGGAGCCGGCCTTCATGGTGAGCGTGGAGCCGACCGGCACGGTGTCCCGCAATCCGGACAGCCGCTCCGCCGCGGCGACACAGATGCGCATGTCGCCCTGGCGCCGGTAGAGCTGCGCGCTCTCCCCGGTCACGTCACGCAGATGAGTCAGCACCGGTCCGGCCGTGGCCAGCAGCCGGTCCTCGCCGGCCGCCGCGGCGAGCTCCGCCAGCCGCGGACCGAGGATGAACCGGCCCTGCATGTCCCTCGCCACCATCCGGTGGTGTTCCAGTGCCACGGCAAGGCGATGTGCCGTGGGTCGTGCGAGCCCGGTCGCCGCGACCAGCCCGGCGAGGGTGGCCGGACCGGACTCCAGGGCGCTCAGTACCAGAGCCGCCTTGTCGAGAACGCCGACGCCGCTAGAGTTGTCCATGCAACGATATTCACGTCTCACTCTGTGAAACGCAAGTTCAATTTTGCAGGGAACTTGCCACTCTGTACGTACGGCCCGCGGACCAACGGGTCCGATGTCGACGTCCGGCACGTGGAACGTGGGTACGGGCGTGGGCCCACAGATCTCTAGAGGTGCCGGCACACCCGCCGGCCGGAGGGAAAGCGATGGGTAGGACTCTCGCGGAGAAGGTCTGGGACGATCATGTCGTCCGGCGCGCCGATGGCGAGCCCGACCTTCTCTTCATCGA
>NZ_JBEXQK010000107.1:0-1225 GCF_040612535.1 Streptomyces sp. NPDC006368 | reverse complement strand
ATCACCGTCGAGGCCAAGGGCGAGGTCGCCGCGCTCGCCGGGGTGATCAACACCATGGTCGACACGCTCTCCGCGTTCGCCGACGAGGTGACGCGCGTGGCCCGCGAGGTCGGCACCGAGGGCATGCTCGGCGGCCAGGCCCGGGTGCCCAACGTGGCCGGCACCTGGAAGGACCTCACCGACAACGTCAACTCCATGGCGAACAACCTGACCGGTCAGGTGCGCAACATCGCCCTGGTCACCACCGCCGTCGCCAACGGCGACCTGTCGAAGAAGATCGACGTCGACGCGCGGGGCGAGATCCTGGAGCTGAAGACCACCATCAACACGATGGTGGACCAGCTGTCCTCGTTCGCCGCCGAGGTGACCCGGGTGGCGCGCGAGGTGGGCAGCGAGGGCCGCCTCGGCGGCCAGGCCGAGGTCGAGGGTGTCTCCGGGACGTGGAAGCGCCTCACGGAGAACGTCAACGAGCTCGCGGGGAATCTGACCCGTCAGGTGCGCGCCATCGCCGAGGTCGCCAGTGCGGTGGCCGAGGGCGATCTGACCCGGTCCATCAGGGTCGACGCCTCCGGTGAGGTCGCCGAGCTCAAGGACAACATCAACTCCATGGTGGAGTCGCTGCGCGAGACGACCCGGGCCAACCAGGAACAGGACTGGCTGAAGTCCAACCTGGCGCGCTTCTCCGGCCTGATGCAGGGGCACCGGGACCTTGCCGTGGTGGCGGAGCTCGTGATGGACGAGCTGACGCCCCTGGTGTCCGCACAGTACGGGGCCTTCTATCTGGCCGAGGAAACCGTTGAGGGGACCGAGCTCACCCTGGTCGGCTCCTACGGCCGTCCGGCCGACTTCGCGGAGCACGCTCGCTTCAAGCTGGGTGAGTCCCTGGTGGGACAGGCGGCGCGCAGCCGGCGGACGATCATCGCTGACGGGTTGCCCAGCGACTATGTCCGCATCTCCTCCGGGCTGGGGCAGTCCGCCCCCGGCAGCCTGGTCGTGCTGCCGATCGTCGTCGAGGACCAGGTCCTCGGCGTGATCGAGCTGGCGTCGCTCGCGCCCTTCACCCCGGCACACCGCGACTTCCTCGAACGGCTGATGGAAACGCTGGGCGTCAACGTCAACACCATCGTCGCCAACGCGCGCACCGACGAGCTGCTGGACGAGTCGCAGCGCCCTGGAACGGGTTTGCGATCGCTTGGGCCTGCCGGTGCGGTTGAGGGGGTACACC
>NZ_JBEXQK010000106.1:0-1609 GCF_040612535.1 Streptomyces sp. NPDC006368 | reverse complement strand
GGAGGGAAAGCGATGGGTAGGACTCTCGCGGAGAAGGTCTGGGACGATCATGTCGTCCGGCGCGCCGATGGCGAGCCCGACCTTCTCTTCATCGATCTGCACCTGCTGCACGAGGTGACCAGCCCGCAGGCTTTCGACGGTCTGCGCAGGAGCGGCCGGCAGGTGCGGCGTCTTGACCTCACCATCGCGACCGAGGACCACAACACTCCCACTCTCGACATCGACAAGCCGATCGCCGACCCGGTTTCCCGGGTGCAGCTGGAGACGCTGCGCAAGAACTGCGCGGATTTCGGGGTGCGTCTGCATCCGCTGGGTGATGTGGAGCAGGGTGTTGTGCATGTGGTGGGGCCGCAGCTGGGTCTGACCCAGCCGGGCACCACGGTGGTCTGTGGTGACTCGCACACCTCCACGCACGGTGCGTTCGGGGCGCTGGCCTTCGGTATCGGCACCTCGCAGGTCGAGCATGTCCTGGCCACGCAGACGCTGCCGATGGCCCGCCCCAGGACGATGGCGATCACCGTCGAGGGTGAGCTGCCCGAGGACGTCACCGCCAAGGACCTCATCCTGGCGATCATCGCGAGGATCGGCACGGGCGGTGGCCAGGGATATGTCCTGGAGTACCGCGGGTCCGCCATCGAGAAGCTCTCGATGGAGGCGCGGATGACGATCTGCAACATGTCGATCGAGGCCGGTGCCCGCGCGGGCATGATCGCCCCGGACGAGACCACCTTCGCCTACCTCAAGGGCCGTCCCCACGCGCCCGAGGGCGAGGACTGGGACGCGGCGGTGGCCTACTGGAAGACGCTGCGCACCGACGACGACGCGGTTTTCGACGCCGAGGTGGTCATCGACGCCTGCGAGCTGGCGCCCTTCGTGACCTGGGGCACCAACCCCGGCCAGGGAGCGCCGCTTTCGGCGTCCGTCCCCGACCCGGCTTCGTACGAAGACGCATCGGAGCGCCTGGCCGCCGAGAACGCCCTCACCTACATGGGGCTGACCGCCGGGCAGCCGCTGCGCGACATCAAGGTCGACACCGTCTTCGTGGGCTCGTGCACCAACGGCCGCATCGAGGACCTGCGCGCGGCCGCCGGGATCCTGGGCGGCCGTAAAGTCGCCGACGGCGTACGGATGCTGGTCGTCCCCGGCTCGGTCCGGGTCGCCCTGCAGGCGGTCGAGGAGGGCCTGGACAAGGTCTTCAAGCAGGCCGGCGCCGAATGGCGGCACGCGGGCTGCTCGATGTGCCTGGGCATGAACCCCGACCAGCTCGCGCCCGGGGAGCGTTCCGCCTCCACCTCCAACCGCAACTTCGAAGGCAGGCAGGGCAAGGGCGGCCGCACCCACCTGGTCTCCCCCCAGGTCGCCGCCGCCACCGCGGTACTGGGCCACCTGGCCTCGCCCGCCGACCTGTCCGAAGCCCCCGCGACCGCCGGAGTCTGAGCAGCCATGGAAGCCTTCACCACCCACACCGGCCGGGCCGTCCCGCTGCGCCGCAGCAACGTCGACACCGACCAGATCATCCCCGCGCACTGGCTGAAGAAAGTCACCCGCGACGGTTTCGAGGACGGCCTGTTCGAGGCCTGGCGCAAGGACCCCGACTTCATCCTCAACC
>NZ_JBEXQK010000105.1:0-1771 GCF_040612535.1 Streptomyces sp. NPDC006368 | reverse complement strand
ATCACCGTCGAGGCCAAGGGCGAGGTCGCCGCGCTCGCCGGGGTGATCAACACCATGGTCGACACGCTCTCCGCGTTCGCCGACGAGGTGACGCGTGTCGCGCGCGAGGTGGGCACCGAGGGCATGCTCGGCGGCCAGGCCCGGGTGCCCAACGTGGCCGGCACCTGGAAGGACCTCACCGACAACGTCAACTTCATGGCGAACAACCTGACCAACCAGGTCCGCAACATCGCCCTGGTCACCACCGCCGTCGCCAACGGCGACCTGTCGAAGAAGATCGACGTCGACGCGCGGGGCGAGATCCTGGAGCTGAAGACGACCATCAACACGATGGTCGACCAACTGTCGGCGTTCGCCGACGAGGTGACGCGGGTCGCCCGCGAGGTCGGTACCGAAGGACGCCTCGGCGGCCAGGCCGAGGTCGGGGGTGTCTCCGGAACCTGGAAGCGCCTCACGGAGAACGTCAACGAGCTGGCGGGCAACCTCACCCGTCAGGTGCGCGCCATCGCCGAGGTCGCCAGCGCGGTGGCCGAGGGCGACCTGACCCGGTCCATCACGGTCGACGCCTCCGGTGAGGTCGCCGAGCTCAAGGACAACATCAACACGATGGTGGAGTCCCTGCGCGAGACGACCCGGGCCAACCAGGAGCAGGACTGGCTGAAGTCCCACCTCGCCCGCATCTCCGGACTCATCCAGGGACACCGGGACCTCACCGTCGTGGCCGAGCTGATCGTCGACGAACTCACCCCCCTGGTCTCGGCCCAGTACGGCGGGTTCTACCTCGCCGAAGAGACGCCGCAGGGTACCGAGCTGCGGCTGATCGGCTCGTACGGCCGCCCCGCGGGCATGGGCGAGACCCGCTTCAGGCTCGGCGAGTCCCTGGTCGGCCAAGCCGCCCGCAGCCGCCGCACGATCACCGTGGACGGTGTCCCCGGCGACTACATCCGCATCGGTTCCGGGCTCGGCGAGACCGCGCCGGGCAGCCTCGTCATCCTGCCGATCGTCGTCGAGGACCAGGTCCTGGGAGTCATCGAACTCGGCTCCTTCACCCCGTTCACCCCCGTCCACCAGGATTTCCTCCAGCAGCTCATGGAGACGATCGGCGTCAACGTCAGCACCATCGTCGCCAACGCGCGCACCGACGAGCTGCTGGAGGAGTCCCAGCGGCTGACGGCCGAACTCCAGGCCCGGTCCGAGGAGCTCCAGGTGCAGCAGGAGGAGCTCCAGCGCTCCAACGCGGAGCTGGAGGAGAAGGCCGCGCTCCTGGCCGCCCAGAACCGCGACATCGAGACCAAGAACCTGGAGATCGAGCGGGCCCGCCAGGAGCTGGAGACGCGCGCGCAGCAGCTCTCCCTCGCGTCGACGTACAAGTCCGAGTTCCTCGCCAACATGAGCCACGAGCTGCGCACCCCGCTCAACAGCCTGCTCATCCTCGCGCAGCTGCTCGCGCAGAACCCCACACGCAACCTGACACCGAAGCAGGTCGAGTACGCGGGCATCATCCACTCGGCCGGATCGGACCTGCTGCAGCTCATCAACGACATCCTCGACCTGTCCAAGGTCGAGGCCGGCAAGATGGACATCAACCCCGAGCGGGTCCCGCTGCGGCACCTCCTGGACTACGTCGAAGCCACCTTCCGGCCCATGACGACGCAGAAGGGCCTCGACTTCACGATCAGGACGGCCCCCGGGGTGCCGTTCGACCTGCTGACCGATGACTCCCGGCTGCGGCAGGTGCTGCGCAACCTGCTGTCCAACGCGGTCAAGTTCA
>NZ_JBEXQK010000104.1:0-1991 GCF_040612535.1 Streptomyces sp. NPDC006368 | reverse complement strand
TGGGGTAGGTGGTGTAGAGGTCGTGGCCCATGCCGGGGCGTTGGGAGCCCTGGCCGGAGAAGACGAACCCGACCCCACCCCCCGACCGCACACCGCTCGCGGTACGCGATGCCGGGGACGGGTCGTCGGCCAGTGAGCGGAGCGCGGCCAGCAGATCGTCCCGGCCGGAACCGGTCACCACGGCCCGCCGGTCGTGCAGCGTACGGGTGGTGGCCAGGGAGTACCCGACGTCGGCGGCGCTCAGCTCCGGGTGGGCGGTCAGGTGGGCGTGCAGACGCTCGGCCTGGGCGCGCAGCGCCTCCTCCGTGCGGGCCGACACGAACCACGGCACGACCGCCGGCGCGGCCGGGGCCCCCTCCTCCGGAGCGGCCACGGCGGCCGTGGGGGCCTCGGCCGGGGCCTCCTCGATGATCACGTGGGCGTTGGTGCCGCTCACTCCGAACGCGGAGACGGCGCACCGACGCGGCCCCTCCTCCCGTACGGGCCAGACACGGGCCTGGGTCAACAGCTCCACGGAACCGGCGGTCCAGTCCACCATCGGGGTGGGCTCGTCGACGTGGAGGGTCTTGGGCAGCACGCCGTGGCGCATGGCCTGCACCATCTTGATCACGCCGCCGACACCGGCCGCGGCGACGGTGTGCCCGATGTTGGACTTCAGCGAGCCGAGCAGCAGGGGCTGTTCGCGGTTCCGCCCGTAGGTGGCGAGGAGGGCCTGTGCCTCGATCGGGTCGCCGAGCCGGGTGCCGGTGCCGTGGGCCTCGACGGCGTCCACGTCGGCGGGCCGCAGCCCCGCGCTCTCCAGCGCCTGGCGGATGACCCGCTCCTGGGAGGGGCCGTTGGGCGCCGTGAGTCCGTTGCTCGCGCCGTCCTGGTTGACCGCGCTGCCCCGGACCACTGCCAGGACCTGGTGGCCGTTGCGGCGCGCGTCGGACAGCCGCTCGACGACGAGGAGGCCGACACCTTCCGACCAGGCGGTGCCGTCGGCCGCCGCCGCGAACGACTTGATGCGGCCGTCGGGGGCCAGACCGTTCTGACGGGAGAAGTCGACGAACCCGCCTGGCGTCGCGGTGACGGTGGCACCGCCGGCCAGCGCCAGCGTGGACTCGCCGCGCCGTACCGACTCGACCGCCAGGTGCAGCGCGACCAGCGACGACGAGCACGCCGTGTCCACCGACAGAGCGGGCCCCTCCAGCCCGAAGGTGTAGGCGATCCGGCCGGAGGCGACGCTGCTGAGCTTGCCGGTCATCAGATAGCCCTCGAGCTCCTGCGGGCCCTCCAGGCCGAGGTAGCTCTGCTCCACGACGCCGGCGAACACACCGGTCCGGGAACCCCTGAGGGACGCCGGGTCGATCCCGGCGTTCTCGAAGGCCTCCCACGCCGTCTCCAGCAGCACCCGCTGCTGCGGGTCCATGGCGACGGCCTCGCGGGGCGAGATGTCGAAGAACTCCGCGTCGAACAGGGCGGCGCCGTCCAGGAACCCGCCCTCACGCGTGTACGACGTACCGGGCGTGGTGGAGTCGGGGCTGTAGAGGGCGTCCAGGTCCCAGCCGCGGTCGGCGGGGAACTCACTGATCGCGTCCGTACCCTCCGCGACCAGTCGCCACAGGTCGTCGGGGGAGGAGACCCCGCCCGGGAAGCGGCACGCCATCCCCACGATCGCGACCGGTTCGTCGGCGACCGCCTCCAGCTCGGTGATGCGCTCGCGTGCCTTCTGAAGGTCCGCGGTCACCCACTTCAGGTAGTCAACCAGCTTCTGTTCTTTGGACTGGGCCGGCTTGTGCCCATCGGACATGTCAGCGGACATGCGGAATCAGTCTCTCCTCGGGTGCCGAACGGCGCGCGACGGCAGGGGCAGGAAGGCAGGGGCAGGGAACGCAGGGGCAGGAAGGGCGGCTCGGAACGCCGGCTCGGAACGCCGGCTCGGAACGCCGGCGGGCGAGCGGCTCGGCCGGCTGCGCGAGGTCGCGGACGAGCGGCGCACGCTCGTCTAC
>NZ_JBEXQK010000103.1:0-2338 GCF_040612535.1 Streptomyces sp. NPDC006368 | reverse complement strand
AATAATCATATATTATAAGATGTTTTTTTTTGTTTTTTTGTTTTTTTTTATTTTTTTTCGTTTGGTTTTTTTTTCTGCGCTCCGGGGTGTGGGGCGCTGGGGTGCCCTCGCCCGGCCCCCCCAACTTCCGGCAGGTGCGATTGGACACCTCGGCCGACGCGGGAGTTACGAGCCGGGCATGAGAGTTGTCAGGAGGGTCCGGGACGGTCGGTCCGGTCGGTGTCCGGGAGCCACCAGGTGCGGTCGGGGAACTGGTGCCAGTGGTGGTCTTGGGCGTAGTTGTGGATGAGTTCCAGGGCGCGGGTGACGGCAGGTGCGGTTGTTTGCGTATTCCACACGGCGTGCCATGGGTAGAGCGGTATGGGGTTGATCAGGGGGCGAGCGGTGAGGCCGTGGGGTAGGTCTCCGGTGGTGAGGCCGAAGGCGGGGTAGCCGCGGGCGAGGACGGTGGCGTGGATGGCGGCGCGGCCGTGTCCGCGTACGCGCAGTGCCGCCTGGAGGTTGAAGTCGTTGATGGCTTCGTCGATCCAGTCGCGCCATTCTGCGGCTTCCTCGGCGGTGTGGACGAGGAGTGGGTGGTCGGTGAGCGCGGTGAGCGTCACCTCGTCGTGGGCTGCCAGGGGGTGATCGGTGGGCATGACGAGGCCGATGGGTTCCAGCCGGACGGGCATGGTGCCCAGGGGCGCCGGGAGGTCCTGGCCGAGGCCGTGGGGGCGGCCGAAGGAGATGTCGAGGTCTCCGGCGAGCAGGCGGGGCAGGGCGGCGGCCAGGCCCTGGCTCTGGAACACCTCGAAGGGCAGGCACGGTGACTCGCCGCGCAAGTGCTGGGTGATGAGTGAAGGGGTGAGCCCTTCGGTGAGGACGTCGATGCGCAGCGGTGCCTGTGTGCGGGCGACCTCGTCGACCAGGCGCTGGGCGTCGGCCAGCAGGCGTCGGCCGCGTTTGACGAAGATTTCGCCTGCGGGGGTGAGGGCCACGTGGCGGCGGTCACGGGTGAACAGGGGGACACCGACACGGCTTTCCAGGGCGCTGATCTGCGAGGAGAGCGTCTGCTGAGCGATGGTCAGCGCCGCTGCCGCCCGACCGAAGTGCAGTTCCTCGGAGAGGGTGACGGCGTAGCGCACCTGGCGCAGGTCAAGGTCCACGCCTTCCACGTTAACAGCCTTTGACTGTCATGTATCAGCTCGGGAGTGTTGGACGTGAGTGAGCCGTAGGCGTTGACTTTGTTAGCGGAAGGGCGCCGGACAATGCTGATCGAAGGCTGTTTCCGGTACAGATTCACTCAATCGAAGGTAAGGCGGCGGCTGGCATGAAGGCAGTGGTGATGGACTCCTACGGCGCTCCGGAGGTTCTCCGGGTGGCTGATCTTCCTGAGCCGAAGGCCGGGCCGGGTCAGGTGCGGGTGCGGGTCAAGGCGGCGGGGCTGAACCCGATCGACGCGAAGGTCCGGCGCGGGGAGTTCGACGCGGTCTTCGACATCTCTTTCCCGCAGCAGCTCGGCAACGAGTTCGCCGGGGTGGTCGACCAGGTCGGCGCCGGAGTCGAGGGCTTCGCGGTGGGGGATGAGGTGATCGGGTTCGTCGATCTGGCGGCCTACGCCGAGCAGGTCGTCGTCCCCGTCGAGAACCTGACCTTGAAGCCTGCGGAGCTCTCCTGGGAGGCGGCAGCGGTCATCGGCGCGGTCGGTCAGGCGGCGTACAACGCGCTGCGGATGCTGGAGGTGGCAGCGGGCGAGACCGTGCTGATCCACGGTGCGGCCGGCGGGGTGGGCTCGGTTGCCGCCCAGTTCGCCCGCGCCTGGGGCGCCCGGGTGATCGGCACCGTCAGTGACGACAACCACGACTACGTGCGATCCCTCGGTGGTACGCCTGTGACGTACGGCGAGGGCCTTCAGGAGCGTGTGCGGGAGCTGGCCCCGCAGGGGGTGGATGCCTCCCTTGATCTGACCGGCTCCCAGGAGGCGATCACCGTCTCGATCGCCGTGACCGGCGACAAGGGCCGGATCGTGACGCTGGCCAGCCCGCCGCTGGCCAAGCAGTACGGCATCACGATGATGTTCGGCACCCGCGCGGCCGAGACTGTGGCCCAGGTCGCCGGTCTCGCTGCCCGCGGCGACCTGGACCTGCCCATCGCCCGCTGCTTCACGCTGGCGGATCTTGCCGAAGCGCACCGGCTGATGGAAACCGGCGGCCAGCGCGGCAAGCTCGTCCTCACCCTGGACTGACCCGGCTACCAGCACCGCAGCCCCCGGCCTCTCCGGAACGGTGCATCGGGGCTGCGCCTGCCCCGCCGCACCCTCACACACTCACCCGACTGGCACGACGCGTACGCGCCCATG
>NZ_JBEXQK010000102.1:0-2761 GCF_040612535.1 Streptomyces sp. NPDC006368 | reverse complement strand
GCGGGCTCACCGGTGGGCGCGGGCGGGTCGTGGGGGCCGGGTTCGCCGCCAAAATTTTGGAATGAGCGGGCGGGACCAGTCTTACCGTCAGTCCTTGCGCCTGAGCGGATCCGCCAACTGCGTCTCGGCACGGGCTCGGATCCAGTCCCGCACCGGCCCGTCGGCGAGGGCCTCTACCAGGAGATCGGCCGCTCGTCCCGGAGTGATCCCGGCCTTCTGCGCCTCGACCGTGAGCCACGTACTCAGCCAGTCAACATGTCCCGCACTCAGTGCCCACCGCTGTGACTCCCCTGCCGGGTCGGCGCCCGGTCGGCTGTCAGGAGTCCCGGAGCCGTTCATTCCAAAATTTTGGAATGCGCCATGGTGCACGACCGTTCCCGTCACCGGCTCCCCGGCACCGCGCCCCACCTGCTTCGCCCGCCCGTTGGCGGCAGACGGCTTGCGGGGCGGCTCGGCGGCCGGCAGCTGCCGAGGCACGAACAGGCTGTTCAGCTCCCCCAGTGTGGCGCCAGAATCCAGGTAGTCGGCAAGGTTGGCCACCACCTCAGCGGTAACTCGGCGCCCAGTCTCCTTACCGCAGCGGCGCAGCTCGCCATACCAGCGGGCGACCGTCTCGCAGCCTTGCGCCTCGGCCACGTCCACCAGGGCACGGACGTGGGAATCCGGAGCCGGCCGCTCGCAGGTCTCAGCGATCTGCGCCGCCAACCGCCACTCCTTGATCTCCAAGTAGGCGGCGGACTCGCTCATGCCGTCCCATTCGTCGTCTAGGTACTGCTGCCGGGTCCGCTGCCCGTCCTCACCCCGGTACAGACGGCGCCGGAATGCGGCCTCCAGCGCCTTGCCCCGCATCCACTTCGCGGCCTGGTGGTGGTCGCGGGCGGCATGGATCCGATCGAGCTGCTGCTGCTCCTTCGCGTCGAGCGGCCCGGTTCGGTCCAGGTCTGCCGGCTCGGGGATCAGCTCGGGTACGAAAGCGCGGGCACGGTCCCGCCGACTAACAATGTCCGTGCTCATACGCCCCGCCTCACCTCCGGGAGGTGCCCCAACCTGGTCAACTCGGTGACCAGCGCGTCATACGGCGCTTTCCGCTCGGGCTTGTCGCAGGGAAAGCCCACCGCGGATGCGATGCCCTCGCGGCGCGGGATCCGGGTGGACAGGACCGTCCACCTCGGCTCGGTGCCGTCCTTGCCGCCGTTCGCCAGCAGGTCGGCGTACTTCTTCGGGCTGGCTGCCCCGGCCTGGCAGCGGTTCAGCAGCACGACCGTAGTTGGCGGCTGCCCGTTGTCCCGCAGGGCGGCGGATCGCCGGATGACCTTGGCCAGTGGGGTACCGCGCTCCGGCTTGGTCAAGCGCTCGTAGTCCGGCTGTGTGGGCGAGAGCGTCACGATGGCCAGGTCCGCCACCTCGAGGATTGAGTCCACGATGTCCGGGTGGTTCTCGGCGTGCCCGGCATCCACGACGTTGATCCGGCTGTGGTCCATCGTCGGGAAGACCGTTTCCGCGAACGCGGGGGTGTCCGCCTCGTGCACCGGGCACGGGAAGTCGCCGGCATCCCGCGCCCACGCCGCCAGTTGTAGCGACTCGTCAGCGTCGTAACAGGTCACGGGATGGCCAGCCCGCGCCAGGGCATAGGCCAGGAGCCCCGTATTGGTCGTGCCGCCCATCGTCCTGGGCTTCAGGCTGGCAATCAGCATGCGCACACCCTAAGCGGGCGGAGGCTGCCCCCGGCCCCACCCTGACGGCAAGCAGTACGGCAAACAGTCGTGACGCCTTCACGGCGACCGTGGTTGAGCCCGCTATGAGAAAGCACGTGATCAACGCAAGCGCGGCTGCGCTCCTCGCCCTGGCGGCGGGACCGGCACAGGCGACCGGGGGCGCGTCCTCGGGGCCGGTCGGCATCGGCGTCATCGGTCCCGGCCTCCACGTCCAGGAGGTGCGCGCCACCCTTGACGGCTGGTACCCCGGCGCGCGGGCACAGGTGTCCCTGTGGCGCGGTGGCCGGTGGGTCCGAGACGTGACGGGCTGGAAGTCCACGCAATCACGCTCAAGCGCCGGATGGAAACACGAATATGCGAACTGGAGGATCGGACGGAGTTTCCCGCACAAGAGCAGGCTATGTGTTGAGTTCGAGCACCGGAATGAAAGGGCGTGCCTCACTATCCTGAGGTGAGTTGTTTTCTGGAGGCCCTCTGCTCTGGTTTCCCGAGCAGAGGGCCGTTTGGCTAGTCGGACGAGTTGAGAGCCTCGGCCCGCTTTAGAGCCCGCAAGAGAGACCACGCAAGATCTTCCGACTCGAACTCATCGGGATCCACCTCCCTAAAGAATCGGTCGATGGCTTCCACCAATACATCTACAGTTTTCTCGTCCTGCTCGTTCACGGATTCATCCCCTCGATTCGGTTAAGCGGTGCGCTCATTGTTCCCCACTCATCCCGGCCCTGTCCGGTGGTCCGCTTGTTCCGGTCGCTCTACACAGTGAGGAGTTTTGATGCACGGGAGCGATGCCGGGTGGTTGTCTTCAGACGGTAGCAGAGTTAGGGGTACCGTGTGGTGGTTTTGGGATCCGGTCATGGGTTCGGGTGTTGGTCCGTCAGTTGGAGGGTGGGTCAGGGCTTGTTGGGGGTGTACGGGGTGACTTTTTGTGGGTATGCTGCGGGTGTCGGTAGCCGTTCGGCCGGCCACCCGAGCCACCGGCTCGACCGAGAGGCCCGCAGGTAGGAGCAGGCTTCTGACCAGGGGGTGGTGAGCTTCCGTCAGGGTTA
>NZ_JBEXQK010000101.1:0-2896 GCF_040612535.1 Streptomyces sp. NPDC006368 | reverse complement strand
TGGGGTAGGTGGTGTAGAGGTCGTGGCCCATGCCGGGGCGTTGGGAGCCCTGGCCGGAGAAGACGAACCCGACCCCACCCCCCGACCGCACACCGGGGTCGAGCAGGCGCAGCCCGTCCAGCAGCGCCTCGCGATCGGTGCCCACGACCACCGCGCGGTGGTCCAGGGCGGCCCGGCCGACGGCCAGCGAGTACGCCAGGTCGACCGGATCCGGGGCGTCCTCGCGTCCCGCGAACGCGAGCAGCCGCTCGGCCTGGGCGGCCAGCCCCCGAGGCGTCCGACCGGACAGCACCCAGGGCACCGCGGGCACGGGAACCGGCGCCTTACCGGCCTCCGCCTCACCCGCCTCGCCCTCCGCCTCCGTGGGCGCCTCGGCCGGGGCCTCCTCGATGATCACGTGGGCGTTGGTGCCGCCGAACCCGAACGAGGAGACACCGGCGCGGCGCGGCCGGTCGGTCTCGGGCCACTCGGTGGCCTCGGTCAGCAGCCGTACGGCTCCGGCGCTCCAGTCGACGTGCGGTGACGGTTCATCGACGTGCAGGGTCCTGGGCAGCACGCCGTGACGTATCGCCTGCACCATCTTGATCACGCCGCCGACACCGGCGGCGGCCTGGGCGTGCCCGATGTTGGACTTCAGTGAGCCGAGCAGCAGCGGCTCCTCCCGCTCCTGCCCGTAGGTGGCGAGGAGGGCCTGTGCCTCGATCGGGTCGCCGAGCCGGGTGCCGGTGCCGTGGGCCTCGACGGCGTCCACGTCGGCGGGCCGCAGCCCCGCTCTCTCCAGAGCCTGGCGGATGACCCGCTCCTGGGAGGGGCCGTTGGGCGCCGTGAGTCCGTTGCTCGCGCCGTCCTGGTTGACCGCGCTGCCCCGGACCACCGCCAGGACCTGGTGGCCCTTGCGGCGCGCGTCGGACAGCCGCTCGACGAGCAGCAGACCGACGCCCTCCGCCCAGCCGACGCCGTCCGCGTCCGCCCCGAACGACTTGCAGCGGCCGTCGGCGGCGAGCCCCCGCAGCCGCGAGAACTCGACGAACGCCACCGGGGTCGACATCACGGTGACCCCGCCGGCCAGCGCGAGGTCGCACTCGCCGTTGCGCAGCGCGTTCGCCGCCAGGTGCAGCGCCACCAGCGACGACGAGCACGCCGTGTCCACCGACACGGCCGGCCCCTCGAAGCCGTACGTGTAGGACAGCCGGCCCGAGGCGACGCTGCCCGCGCTGCCGCTGAACAGGTACCCCTCGAAGTCCTCCGGCGGCAGATGCGGACGGGAGCCGTAGTCGTTGTACATCAGGCCCGTGTAGACACCGGTGCGCGAGCCGCGCAGACCGGTGGGGTCGATCCCGGCGTTCTCGAACGTCTCCCACGCCGTCTCCAGCAGCAGCCGCTGCTGCGGGTCGATCGCGGTCGCCTCACGGGGCGACATGCCGAAGAACCCCGGATCGAACCGGTCCGCCTCGTGCAGGAAGCCCCCCTCACGCCCGTACGACGTGCCGGTCCGCTCCGGGTCCGGGTCGTACAGCGCGTCCAGGTCCCAGCCGCGGTTGTCCGGGAACCCGGTCACCGCGTCCGTACCGTCCATGACGAGCCGCCACAGGTCCTCGGGCGAGGAGACCCCGCCCGGGTAGCGGCACGCCATGCCGACGATCGCGATCGGCTCGTGCTGCTTGTCCTGGATGTCCCGCAACTGTCTGCGCGCGTCACGGGCATCGGCGACGGCCTTCTTGAGATAGTCGCGGAGCTTGTCCTCGCCCGCCATGATCGTTCAACTCCCGGATGTCGTCTGGTGGATGGCCTCGGTCGGGGAGGCCGGATCACTCGAATTCGTCGATGAGGGCGAACAGTTCCTCGTCGGAGGCGGTTTCCAGGTCCTCGTCGTCCTGGTCGGGCGCGGCGGCCCCGGCCGCCGTGTCGGCGGCGGCGAGCAGTTCCCGCAGCCGCGCGGTGATCCGGCCGTGGGCGCCCTCCTCCGAGGCCAGCCCCTCGATGGCCGCCCTGAGCCTGGACAGCTCGGCCAGCACCGGTTCGTCCGGGGCGACCTCCTTGACGGCCAGCCGGTCGGCCAGGTACGCGGCGATCGCCCGCGGCGTCGGATGGTCGAAGACGAGGGTGGTGGGCAGCCGCAGCCCGGTCTCGGTCCCCAGCTGGTTGCGGAGTTCCACCGCGGTCAGGGAGTCGAAGCCCAGCTCCTGCACGGCCCGGTCACCGTCGATCGTGCCGGGGTCGGAGTGGCCCAGGACGGCGGCCACCCGGCCGCGCACCAGATCGGTGAGCATCCGGTCCCGTTCCGCGGCGGGCAGGGCGGCGAGCCGCTCGGCCAGGCCGGGGCCCCGGTCGGGTCCGGCGCCGGACGCGGTGCGCCGCTTGGGCGCCGTACGCACCAGGCCGCGCAGCAGGACCGGCACCTGGTCGCCCTGGGCACGCAGCGCGCGGGTGTCCAGGCGGGTGACCGCGAGGACGCTCTCCCCGGCGGCGTGGGCGGCGTCGAAGAGCGCCATGGCGTCGTCGCCGGCCAGCGGCAGCAGCCCGGAGCGGGCGAGACGGCGCAGGTCCGCCTCGGCGAGGTGCCCGGTGATGGCGCTCGTCTCCTCCCACAGGCCCCAGGCCAGGGACAGGGCGGGCAGCCCCCGGGCGCGGCGGTGCGCGGCCAGGGCGTCGAGGAAGGCGTTGCCGGCGGCGTAGTTGGCCTGCCCCGCGGTGCCGAGCAGTCCGGCGACGGAGGAGTAGAGCACGAACGCGCTCACGTCCAGGTCCCGGGTGAGCTCGTGGAGGTTCCAGGCGGCGTCGGCCTTGGGGCGGAGTACCGTGTCGAGGCGTTCGCCGGTCAGGCTCTCGATGGTGGCGTCGTCGAGGACGCCGGCGGTGTGGACGACTCCGGTCAGGGCGCCCTTGACCCCGGCCA
>NZ_JBEXQK010000100.1:0-3001 GCF_040612535.1 Streptomyces sp. NPDC006368 | reverse complement strand
TGCGACAGATCGCCCTGTGCCACCGCGGTGGTGACCTCGGCGATCGAGCGCACCTGGGCCGTCAGGTTGTCGGCCATCACGTTGACGGACTCGGTCAGGTCCTTCCACGTGCCGGAGACGCCCTTGACGTCGGCCTGCCCTCCCAGCCGGCCCTCGGTGCCGACCTCGCGGGCGACGCGCGTGACCTCGTCGGCGAACGCGGAGAGCTGGTCGACCATCGTGTTGATGGTGTCCTTCAGCTCCAGGATCTCGCCGCGCGCCGTGACGTTGATCTTCTGCGACAGATCGCCCTTGGCCACCGCCGTGGCCACCTGCGCGATGGAGCGCACCTGGGCCGTGAGGTTGCCGGCCATGAAGTTCACCGAGTCGGTCAGATCCCGCCAGGTGCCGGAGACGCCCTTGACGTCGGCCTGGCCACCGAGAATCCCTTCGGTGCCCACTTCGCGCGCCATGCGGGTGACCTCGTCCGCGAAGGAGGAGAGTTGGTCGACCATCGTGTTGATGGTGTTCTTCAGTTCCAGGATCTCGCCGCGCGCGTCGACGGTGATCTTCTGTGACAGGTCGCCCTTGGCGACAGCGGTGGTGACCTGGGCGATGTTGCGGACCTGGTCGGTGAGGTTGCCGGCCATGAAGTTCACCGAGTCGGTCAGATCGCGCCAGGTGCCGGAGACGCCCTTGACGTCGGCCTGACCTCCCAGCCGGCCCTCGCTGCCGACCTCGCGGGCGACGCGCGTGACCTCGTCGGCGAACGCGGAGAGCTGGTCGACCATCGTGTTGACGGTGTTCTTGAGCTCCAGGATCTCCCCGCGGGCGTCCACGTCGATCTTCTGTGACAGGTCGCCCTTGGCCACCGCCGTGGCCACCTGGGCGATGTCCCGGACCTGGGTCGTCAGATTGCCCGCCATGGCGTTCACCGAGTCGGTCAGGTCCGCCCACGTACCGGAGACGCCCGGGACCACGGCCTGGCCGCCCAGCGTGCCCTCGGTGCCCACCTCCCGGGCCACGCGGGTCACCTCGGAGGTGAACAGCGACAGCTGGTCCACCATGCCGTTGAAGACGGTGGCGATCTCCCCGATCAGCCCGTCCCCCTCGTCGGGCAGCCGGGTGCCGAAGTCCCCGTCGCGTACCGCGGTAAGGCCGGCCAGCAGCTGCCGCAGCTCCGACTCGCCCACCTTGCCGGCCCCACGGGCAGGCCGCGACCGCGGCACCGAACGCGAACCCTCGACCGCCGTCTCAGCCATGACCGACCTCGTTCCACTCAGATGCCACGACGAAAAGACCGAACAGACGCACGCCCGGCGTGTGCCGGGCGGCCCCGTGTTTTCTTTCGACACTTAACCATTGCCACATGACAAATACGCCAAAGGCTAACCCACACGGCAGGACGGAGGCAATCGAGCCCGGAGCCGCCCCCTCCGGCCGGGGCGGGCCCACTCCGGCGGCAGCTCGGCGACGCCCACGACCGGCGCCCCGCGCCCGCCTGCAACCGTACCCGGCGCCCCCGCGGCCGCCCCGGGTCGCACCGGACGCCGGCCGGGCCCGCGCCCGATCCGGCGGTACTCCGCGACCAGCGCGTCGGAGCGGACGAGCGCCGCGCACAGCCGCCGGCGCGCCGGGAAGGCGCCCCGCGCGCTCGGTCGGCGGCGAGTCCGGTCCACCGGGCCGAACCCGGCGCTGAGGATGGCGGCGCGCACGGCGTGCCGCGGGGTGGGCAGGTCGTCCTCGGTACGCAGAGGGTGCGTGGTGGTGTCGCCGCGTTCCGGTTCGATGGCGGGTGGCGGGTGGCGGGTGGCGACGGGGTGTGCGGCGTTTCGCCGAGGTCACCGTCGGGGAGCATCGGCAGCCCTTTCCCGTGGCCGGCGCGCTGGATGCCGGCCCGGTGCGGTCATGCCCCGCCCCGACGCAGGACCGGCTGGGCGGCACCCACAGGTTCCACCGATTGTTCGCTCTTCAGTCCGTAGCGGAGCGCGTCGACCGGGGCGTCGGTCTCCTCACGCGCTTCGACCTCGGCCATCCCGGCCCCGGCGCCGCCCGCTCCGCGCGTAACCGGAGTGCGGTGACCGCCCGGAAGCCGCGCCGAGAGGTATGCCGGGCCGGATGGCGGGCACCAGCAGGGAAGCAGACAGGCAGGCATCCCAGACGTGGCTATGAGTGACGGCGACACGCAGACACCCGGGGCAGGCGCGCAGAGGCCGTCGGCGACGACCGAGGCCGACGCCGACGCGGTCAAGGCGGCGGCGACGCTGGTCGCACTCGCGGAGTACGCGGATCTGCATGCTCCCGCAGCCGTCCCGCACCTCACCCTGCGGGCCTTGGCCGCAGTGGGGAGGTCTGCGGCCGTAGGGCTCACCGAACTGGGGAGAGCGCTGCACATCACCCCGGCTTCGACCAGTCGTCTCTGCGGGCGCCTGGAGAGCGCGGGGCTGCTGGCCCGGCACGCCCACGGGGCCGACCGCCGCAAGTCGCTGCTGACGCTCACGCCGGCGGGCGAGGAGGTGATGGAGGAGATGCGGGCCGCGTGCGCGCGTGCCATCGCCCCGGCCCTTCCGCACTCAGCGGCCCAGTTGCAAGCGGTCAAGGCGGCGTGCGAGGTGACCCGGGATTGCCTGCGTGGCGTCGTCGGCGAGGCCGAAAACGGGTGGAAGGGGGTGCAACGTGACGTCGGCGGGGCGGCCAGGGTTCCGGAAGCGGAAGCGTAGGCGGTTACGGCATAGAAATAGTTGTCGTTTGACAACTGTGTGCCCGAAGAAACACTCTTGCGTCGTGCGAGTCCGTCCGCGTGCCCAGCCCGTGGCCGCACGCTCCGGAACAGAGGCAGGTGAGTCGTGAAGCGGAGGACGTACCGACCGTATGCCGTGGTCAGGCGGTCTCCGCCGCGTCACCGGTCGCCTTGTCGTCCTTCGGGCCGGTGTCCTCGATGGCGAGGCGGAAGCCGGTCAGGCCGGTGGCGAGGGCGGCGCGCTGTGCGGGTGGCATGGCGGAGATGACGTCGAGCAGTGCG
>NZ_JBEXQK010000099.1:0-3332 GCF_040612535.1 Streptomyces sp. NPDC006368 | reverse complement strand
CAGGCCGCCGCCGGTGTCGGCGGTGTCATCAAGATGGTGCAGGCCATGCGCCACGGTGTCCTGCCCAGAACCCTGCACGTCGACGAACCGTCACCGCACGTGGACTGGACGGCCGGGGCCGTGGAGCTGCTCACCGAGGCCACCCGGTGGCCCGAGACCGACCGGCCGCGCCGCGCCGGTGTCTCCTCCTTCGGCATCAGCGGCACCAACGCCCACGTGATCATCGAGCAGGGCGACCGGGACGCGGACCCGTCCGCCACCCCGGACCTGCTCTCCCCCGCGCCGTGGACCGTCTCCGCCCACGACGAGGACGCCCTGCGCGCCCAGGCCGCCAGGCTCCGCGACTTCGTCACGGCCACCGGCGCCCACCCCGCCGACGTCGGACTGTCCCTGGCGACCACCCGGACCGCGCTGCCGCGGCGCGCCGTGATCACCGGCACCACCGCCGACTCCTTCCTCGCCGGGCTCGACGCCCTGGCCTCGGGTGGGACGGCACCGCAGCTGGTGACCGGCAGCGCCGCGGGCGCCGGCCGGACCGCGTTCCTGTTCACCGGGCAGGGGGCGCAACGCCTCGGCATGGGCCGGGAGCTGTACGAGACGTCCCCGGTGTTCGCCGCCGCGCTCGACGAGGTGTGCGCGGCCCTCGACCCGCACCTGGAACGGCCCCTGCGCGAGGTGCTGTTCGCCGCCGAGGACACCGACGGCTCCGACGGCTCCGGGGACGCGGCGCTTCTGCACCGTACGGCCTACACCCAGCCCGCGCTGTTCGCCGTCGAGACCGCGCTGTTCCGGCTGCTGCTGCACCACGGGGTGAGCCCCGACCTGCTGGCCGGGCACTCGATCGGCGAGCTGACCGCCGCTCACGCGGCGGGCGTGCTGTCCCTCGCCGACGCCGCCCGGCTGGTCGCCGCGCGCGGCCGGCTGATGGAGTCCGCCCGCGCGGGCGGCGCCATGGTGGCGATCGAGGCGGAGGAGGCCGAACTGACGGACGGGCTGGCCGCCATGGGCGACCGGCTGTCCCTCGCCGCCGTCAACGGGCCCACCTCCGTCGTGGTGTCCGGTGACGAGGACGCCGCCGAGGAGTTCGCGGAGCAGTGGCGCGCGCTGGGCCGCAGGACCCGCAGGCTCCAGGTCAGCCACGCCTTCCACTCCCCGCACATGGACGACGTACTGGAGGAGTTCCGCGCGGTCGCCGAGGAGCTGACGTTCCACGAGCCGCGCATCCCGATCGTCTCGACCGTCACCGGGGAGCCGGCCACCACCGCCGAGCTGACCTCGCCCGGCTACTGGGCGGACCAGATCCGCCGCCCGGTGCGGTTCCTCGACGCGGTGCGCACCCTGGCCCGGCACGGCGCCACGGTCTTCGTCGAGGCCGGGCCCGACCCCGTACTGACGTCGCTGACCCGCGCCGCGCTCGGGGACGGGACGGCGGCGGTCCCCCTGATGCGGGCCGGCCGCCCCGAGGCGGCCGCGTTCGCCGACGGGATCGCCACCGCCTGGGCGCACGGCGCCCCCCTGGACGCCGCGACGTTCCACCCGGGCGCGCACCGCGTCGACCTGCCCACGTACGCCTTCCAGCGGGAGCGGTACTGGCTCGCGCCGGAGCGCCCCACCGACGCCCGCGGGCTGGGCCTGGACCCGGCCGGCCACCCGCTGCTGCACACCGCCGTGGAACTGGCCGGGCGCGAGGACCTGGTGCTCACCGGCAGGCTCTCCACGGCCACCCACCCCTGGCTGGCCGACCACGCGGTCGGCGGCACCGTGCTGGTGCCCGCCACCGCCTTCCTCGAACTGGCGCTCACCGCGGGCGGCCACTTCGGCACCGACCGGGTCGACGAACTGGCCCTGGAGGCGCCGCTGGTGCTGCCCGAGCACACCGCCGTACGCGTCCAGGTCGCCGTGGGCGCCCCGGAGCCCTCCGGCGGGCGGGCCTTCAGCATCCACGCCCGCCCCGACCACGGCGGCCCGGACGGCCGCTCCGACGAACCGCAGCCGTGGACCCGGCACGCCTCGGGCGTCCTCGGGGACGGCGCCGCGGCGGCGCCCCGGGGCACCGGCCCGGACGGGGAAGCCGGCCAGTGGCCGCCCGCCGGCGCCGTGGCGCAGCCGCTGGACGGTGTCTACGACCGCCTCACCGAGCTCGGCTACCAGTACGGACCGGTGTTCCAGGGCCTGACGGCGCTGTGGCGGTCCGGTGACGAGCTGTACGCCGAGGTGGCCCTGCCCGCCGACCAGCACGCGGGCGCCGCGCACTTCGGGCTGCACCCGGCGCTGTTCGACGCGCTGCTGCACCCGCTGGTGCTGCACGCCGCCGACGCCGCCCCCGCCGGCGGCTCCCCCGCGGACACGATCCGGCTGCCGTTCGCCTGGACCGGCACCGCCCTGCACGCCGCCGGTGCCACCGCGCTGCGCGTCCGCATCGTGCCGACCGGACAGGACAGCTACACGCTGACGGCCACCGATGTCACCGGGCAGCCCGTGGTGGCCGTGGAGACGCTCACCCTGCGGCCCGTCGCCCGGGACCGGCTCGCCCCGGCGGGCGGGCACCACGACGCCCTGTACGACGTGGAGTGGACGCCCCTGACCACGCCGGAGGCGGTCGCGAAGGACGCTTCCCCGACGATCGTCGAGGCGGCCGGAGGCGAACTGCCCGCGCCCGACGGCGCCGATGTCGTCCTCGTACGGGCGGAGCTGCTCGCCGGTTCCGCGCCGGATCAGCGGGCGGGCGACGAGGCCGCCGCCGCGCACCGGACGGCCACGGCCTTCCTCGGCCTCGTCCAGCGGTTCCTCGCCGACGAGCGCTTCGACGGCTCCCGGCTGCTCGTCCTCACCCGGGGCGCGGTCGCCGCGGAACCCGGCGAGGACATCGCCTCGCTGGCCGCCGCCCCGCTGTGGGGCCTGGTCCGCGCCGTACAGTCCGAGCACCCGGGCCGCGTCGTCCTGCTCGACACGGACGCGCCCCACACGGACACACCCGAGGTGCTCGCCGCCCTCGCCACCGGCGAACCGCAACTCGCCGTGCGCGACGGCCGGTTGCGGGCACCCCGGCTGGCCCGGGGCACGGCCGGTGACGCGCCGAGCCCGTTCGCCGGCGATCCGGACGGCACCGTCCTGATCACGGGCGGCACCGGTGGCCTCGGCGCCCTGTTCGCCCGGCATCTGGTGGTGGAGCACGGCGTACGCGGACTGCTGCTGGTCAGCCGCCGGGGCATCGACGCCCCGGGCGCGGCCGAGCTCCGCGACGAGCTGACCGCGCTCGGCGCCGACGTCTCGGTCGAGGCGTGCGACGTCACCGACCGCGACGCGCTCGCCGAACTGCTGGCCGGGGTCAA
>NZ_JBEXQK010000098.1:0-3641 GCF_040612535.1 Streptomyces sp. NPDC006368 | reverse complement strand
GTGTTCTGGGCGTAAAACGACAGAGCGAAGCGACAGAGAGCCCAGAACACGATCCCCGGAACGGCCCCCAACGACCACCCCACGCAACAGGGCCCAGCCCAACAGACCCCGCACCCCAGGAACGGACACCCCACGCACCGGGCCCCGCCCAAGGGCCGAGCCCAAGCGCCCGCCCGCGCACGCGCCGCCTGGGCGGCAGGCGCGGTCAGCGCGGGGTGATGACCAGGGACGTGGCGAAGGGATCGACGTCGTCCTCGAGACCGTCGCGGTTGTTCACGTCCTCCATGATCGCCCAGATGATGAACGCGAGGAACGCCGCGCTGATCACCGTGCCGATCGAACCGAGGACGATGCCCGCGGTGGCCATGCCGCCGTTCGTCGCCTCGCCGCGCTGGACGCGCTTGCGGCCGACGATGCCGAAGATGAGGGCCAGGACGCCCAGGATGATGCCGAGCCCGTAGAGGCAGAAGCCGGCGACGGCGATGATGCCGAGCACCATCGCGGTGATGCCCATCCCGTTCGCGGGGCCCTGCTGCCAGCCGGACTGGCCGTAGGTGGTGTACCCGGGGTAGCCGGGGTAGCCGTACCCGCTGGTCGTGGTCGCGGGAGTGGGCGGTGGCACCGGGGCGGGCGTGGGCACCGGAGCGGGCGTGGGCGCCGGGTAACCGTAGGGGCCCGGCCCGCCGGGGGCTATCGGTGGCGGCGGTATGTCACCGGCCGCCGGCATGGACGTCACCGTCGGCTGGTCGTGCACCGCCGGCGGCTTGTTGGGGTCGACCCGGTCCTGGGGCGACCTGCTCTCCGGCGGAGCCCAGGGATCGTTCGGCTCGCTCTGTTCTGACATGGGCCTCCCCCATCGTGTCCCGTCATGCTAACGGCCCGCCTACGATGATCCCTGACCAGCCCGGCCACGCGCCCAGGAGGCCCCGATGACCGACCTGCACCCCTTCATCGCGGGGCTGCCCAAGGCCGAACTGCACGTGCACCATGTCGGTTCCGCCTCCCCGCGCATCGTCTCGGAGCTCGCGGCCCGCCACCCCGACTCCAGGGTGCCCACCGATCCCGAGGCGCTCGTCGACTACTTCACGTTCACCGACTTCGCGCACTTCATCGAGGTGTACCTGTCGGTGGTGGACCTGATCAGGACCCCGGAGGACGTGCGGCTGCTGACGTACGAGGTGGCCCGGGACATGGCCCGGCAGAACATCCGGTACGCCGAGCTGACCGTCACGCCCTTCAGCTCGACGCGGCGCGGCATCGAGGAGAAGGCGTTCATGGCGGCCATCGAGGACGCGCGCATCGCGGCCGAGACCGAGCTGGGCGTCATCCTGCGCTGGTGCTTCGACATCCCGGGCGAGGCCGGTCTGCAGGCGGCTGAGGAGACCGCGCGGCTGGCGGTCGACCTGCACCCGGAGGGCCTGGTGTCGTTCGGGCTGGGCGGACCGGAGATCGGCGTACCGCGCCCGCAGTTCAAGCCGTACTTCGACCGGGCCATCGCGGCCGGTCTGCGGTCCGTGCCGCACGCGGGTGAGACGACGGGACCGCAGACCATATGGGACGCGCTCACCGAGCTGCGGGCCGAGCGGATCGGGCACGGCACCAGCGCAACGCGGGACCCGAAGCTGCTGGCCCACCTCGCCGAGCACCGCATCGCGCTGGAGGTCTGCCCCACCTCCAACATCGCCACCCGGGCCGTCACGGACATCGACGAGCACCCGATCAAGGAGATGGTCGCCGCCGGGGTGCTGGTGACGATCAACTCCGACGACCCGCCGATGTTCGGCACGGACCTCAACAACGAGTACGGGGTCGCGGCCCGGCTGCTGGGCCTGGACGAGCGGGGCATCGCCGAGCTCGCCAAGAACGCCGTCGAGGCGTCGTTCCTGGACGAGGTGGGCAAGGCGCGGATCGCCGCCGAGATCGACAGCTACACCACCGAGTGGCTCACCCGCTGATGTCTCCCGTCATCGTCGCGCACCGGGGCGACCCGTACCGGGTCCGGGAGAACACGGTCGCGTCGATCCGTTCGGCGTTCGCGCGCGGCGCGGACGCGGTCGAGATCGACGTACGGCTGACCCGTGACGGGGTGCCGGTCCTCCTCCACGACGATTCGCTGAAGCGGCTGTGGCGCGTCGACCGGCCGCTCGACCGCCTCACACTGGCCGAGGTGCGGGAACTGACCGGCCCGGAGGGCGTGCCGACCCTGCGGGACGCGCTGGTCGCGGCCGGACCGCACCGGGTCATGATCGACCTGCCGGGCGCCACGGAGGCGTCGGTGCGCGCCATCGTCAGCACCGTCCATGAGTGCGGCGCGGCCGACCGCGTGTACTACTGCTCCAGCGCCGCCGCGATGCTGCTGGTGCGGGCCGCCGACCCCGCCGCCGAGATCGCGCTCACCTGGACGACGCTCGCCCCGCCCCGGCCCGTCCTGCTCGACGCGGTAGCCCCGCGCTGGCTGAACTACCGCTTCGGGCTGGTCAGCCGCGCGCTGACCGACCGCGTCCACCGGGACGGGCTGCTGGTGTCGGCGTGGACGGCCGACACCCGCAGGACGATGCGCCGGCTGATCGCGTGCGGGGTGGACTCGATCACCACGAACCGCGTGGACACGCTGGGTTCGCTGGTCACACGAGCAGCGTTCGAGCGCTGAGGACCGGCTCGGTCAGCGACTCCAGGCGCTTGATCATGCGGCGTACGACGAGCAGCGGGATCACCCCGAGGACGCCGAAGGACATGTCGACCAGCGTCCACCAGAAGGGGATGCCCCGGATCGGGCCGCAGATCAGCGCCATGGGGATGATCCCGGCGCAGGCGATCATGCCGAATTCGATGACCCAGATGTTGCGTACGGGGTCCCGGTACGGGCCGTAGAAGGCGACCGCGATCACCAGGTGCGCGAAGGCCAGCCAGTCCGTGCCGTAGAGCAGGAAGGGGTGCCGGGCGTCGGCGGTGTCGAGGCCGAGGCGTACCCGCTCGATCCACTCCGGCAGGGCGGGGAAGGCGTCGGCGACGGGCGATGCCCAGCCCGTCAGGGCCTCCTCGGCGAGGCGCGCTTCGGTGACGAGTGGAAAGGCCGTCAGGCCGCTCAGCACCAGACAGACGATGAAGACGGCCAACCACACGCGTATGCGCCGCAGAAGCGCACGAGTCTCGCTCATGTGCGCAGCGTACGCCGGGGTTTACGCGGCCTTTACCGGGCCCCGGTGGCGCCGTGGGCGGCGCCGCTGCGGCAGAATGGTGATCTTCTGCGGTCCGCGTCAGGGCTGCTCGGGCGGGGCGTCGTCGTCCTCGTCCTTCTCCACTCCCTTGAGCGCTTCGCCGGCCGCGGTTCCCTCGTCGGGGCGGTAGCCCTCGGTGGCGCTCGCCGTGCCGCGGACGGTGCGGTGGCCGGCCTGCCGCTCGGCGCCCGAGTGCGCTCCGGGGCCCCGGTCGGGGACCTCGGGGGTTTCCTCGTCGTGCGGGGTCTGTTCGCTCATGTCTCCTCCCGGGTCGCTGGTCCGGTGCGGGTACCCGGGTCCGTATGTCGTACGCCCGGTGGGAGAGGCGGGGCGAAAAGGGGCGCGGGCGGGGGGGGGGGGGGGCCCCGGGGCCCCGCGCGGGGGGGGGGGGGGGGGGTGGGCGGGGTGTGGTGGCTGTGCTTC
>NZ_JBEXQK010000097.1:0-3763 GCF_040612535.1 Streptomyces sp. NPDC006368 | reverse complement strand
CGACAGAGCGAAGCGACAGAGAGCCCAGAACACGATCCCCGGAACGGCCCCCAACGACGCCCACGCAACAGGGCCCAGCCCAACAGCCCCGGCCCGCACCCCAGGAACGGTCACCCCACGCACCGGGCCCCGCCCAAGCGTCCCCCTACGGCGGAGCCTTACGCGTCCAGCGCCGTGCGCCAGGCGCGGACCGCCGTCGGGGAGACCGGGGCCGACCAGCCCGACGGGCGGGCCGCGCCGCCGATGTGGAAGGCGTCGACGCCCGCCGCCAGCAGCGTCGGGACGTGGTCGAGCCGCAGGCCGCCGCCGACCAGGAGGCGCGGCTGGTAGCCGGGCTCGCCGCGCCGCGTCGCCCCGGCCTCGGCGACCAGCGTCGGCAGGCCCTCGTCGACGCCGTTCGCGGAACCGGCCGTCAGGTACGTGTCCAGGCCCGGCAGGTCCGCGAGCTGCTTGCGCGCCGCGTCCCGGTCCGCCACGCGGTCCAGGGCGCGGTGGAAGGTCCAGCGGCAGCCCTCCAGCTCGGCGACGAGCCGTTCGACGGCGACGAGGTCGACGTGACCGTCCGCGTCGAGGAAACCGAGGACGAACTCGTCCGCCCCCTCGGCCCGCATCTCGCGCGCGACGCGCACCAGCGCGTCGATGTCGCCCACCGCGAACCCGTCGGCCAGGCGGAGCATCACGCGCAGCGGGATGTCCACGGCGGCGCGGATGCGGCCGTAGGTCTCGCGGGACGGGGTGAGCCCGTCCGCGGCGATGTCGGTGACCAGTTCGAGGCGGTCCGCTCCTCCGGCCTGGGCCGCGATCGCGTCCTCCGCGTCGAGGGCGATCACCTCCAGGACTGCACGGTTGCTCACTGGGACTCCATTCCTCCGGCCGGCTGTGGGACTACAGGTCTAGTCCAATGGCCAGCCTAATGCGCGCGCACCGTGAAAGCAGCCGTACGCACCGTCCCCTCGTGCCGGAAGTCGAGGAAGAGGCGGTACGCGCCGGAGCTCGGGGCCGTCGCCGTGAAGGCCACCTCGGGCCCGGCGGGGCCCGCGTGCGGGTGGACGTGCAGGTAGGCGAGGTCACCGGCGCGCAGCGCGACGAGGTGGCCGTACGCGCCGAGGTGGGGCTGGAGGTCGGTCACCGGCTTGCCGGCGCGGCTGATCCGCAGCGTCAGTTCGCTCGGACGCCCCGGCGCGGGCGTCCCGCGCAGCTCGACGCGGTAGCCGTCGACCTCGGCGACCCGGCTCGGCCGGGGCAGTGCGGCCGGGTTGTACGCGCCGGTGACCGCGAGGTCCGCGCCGAGCGTGAGGCCCGTACCGCCCTTGGGGGTGAAGTCGGCGAAGGCCCGGTAGGCGCCGGCCGCGGGCAGCTCGACCGGCGCGGACCAGGTGCCGTCTCCACCGCGTACGGGGTGGAGGTGCCGGTACACGGTCAGGTCCCGTGAGGCGAGGACGAGATGGAGCTCCTTGCCGTGTTCGCGTTCGTACGCGGTGACCTTGCGGCCCTGCTCGTCCTCGATCGCGAACCGCAGTTCGCCCCGCCGTCCCGCGGTGAGGGCGGCCGGCTCCAGGACGAGCGTGTGGCCCGCCTCGGACACCTGGAGCCCACCGGGTGGAGGCGCGGCGGGAGCCGTGGTCTCCTCGTGCGCGCCGTGCGCCGCCGGGCGCCCGTCCGCCACGGCGACGGGATCGAC
Source organism: Streptomyces sp. NPDC006368 (assembly GCF_040612535.1). Classification (NCBI taxonomy): domain Bacteria; kingdom Bacillati; phylum Actinomycetota; class Actinomycetes; order Kitasatosporales; family Streptomycetaceae; genus Streptomyces; species Streptomyces sp. NPDC006368. Next base: position 2,082 of record NZ_JBEXQK010000097.1, on the reverse strand, counting down.
GCCCTTGCCGACGCCGTACGCCGTGCCGAACGCCGCCGCGAGCGCTGCGGCGAAGGCGGTGATCCTCACTCCGGTGTTCATGGCCGACTCCAGGGGGTGCGTGGGATGGTCCGACACCGACTTAATACCCCTGGGGGGTATTAAGTCAAGCACTGGATCACTTGCCCCCCGGTACCACCCAGGGGTATACATGGAATCGATCACAGATACCCCCTAGGGGTACAATCGACGGCGTCGACGAGCAGAGGAAGCCATGACCACCACGCCCACCGCCACCCCGGTCACCGACGAGGTCGAACTCGCCATCGGCGGCATGACCTGCGCCTCCTGCGCGGCACGCATCGAGAAGAAGCTCAACCGCATGGACGGCGTCGAGGCGACCGTCAACTACGCCACCGAGAAGGCCAGGATCAACTACCGGGGCGCGGACGTCTCCGTACAGGATCTGATCGCCACCGTCGAGGCGACCGGCTACACCGCGCGGGAGCCCGGACCCCCCACGCCCGAGCCGCCGGAGGAGACGGACGGCCTGGCGCCGCTGCGCCACCGGCTGATCACCGCCGTCGCGCTCTCCGTGCCGGTCATCGCGATGGCGATGGTCCCCGCCCTCCAGATCGAGTACTGGCAGTGGCTGTCCCTGACGCTCGCCGCGCCCGTCGTCACGTACGCCGCCTGGCCCTTCCACCGCGCCGCGTGGACCAACGCGCGGCACGGCGCGGCGACGATGGACACCCTGATCTCGGTCGGCACGTCGGCGGCGTTCCTGTGGTCGCTGTGGGCGCTGTTCTTCGGCACGGCCGGCACGCCCGGCATGACGCACGCCTTCGAGCTGACCATCGCCCGCAGCGACGGCGCCGGGAACATCTATCTGGAGGCCGCCGCCGGGGTCACCGCCTTCATCCTCGCCGGCCGTTACTTCGAGGCCCGCTCGAAGCGGAAGGCGGGCGCGGCGCTGAAGGCCCTGCTGGAGCTGGGTGCCAAGGAGGTCACCGTCCTGCGCGGCGACCGAGAGGTGCGCGTCCCGACGGGCGACCTGCGGCCCGGGGACCGCTTCCTGGTCCGGCCCGGCGAGAAGATCGCCACGGACGGCACGGTCGTGGAGGGCTCGTCCGCCGTGGACGCGTCGATGCTCACCGGCGAGTCGGTGCCGGTGGAGGTCGGGATCGGTGACTCCGTCACCGGCGCCACGATCAACGCCGGTGGCCGCCTGGTCGTCGAGGCCACCCGCGTCGGCGCCGACACGCAACTGGCGCGGATGGCCAAGCTGGTGGAGGACGCGCAGAACGGCAAGGCGGCGGCGCAGCGCCTCGCGGACCGCATCTCCGCCGTGTTCGTCCCGGTCGTGATCGGGCTCGCGCTCGCCACGCTCGGCTTCTGGCTCGGCAACGGCGCGGGACTGACTGCCGCGTTCACGGCCGCCGTGGCCGTACTGATCATCGCCTGCCCGTGCGCCCTGGGCCTGGCCACCCCGACGGCGCTGATGGTCGGTACGGGGCGGGGCGCGCAGCTCGGCATCCTCATCAAGGGACCCGAGGTGCTGGAGACCACGCGGAAGGTCGACACGATCGTCCTGGACAAGACCGGCACGGTGACCACGGGCCGCATGACCCTGCTCGCCGTCCACGCCGCCGCGTCGACGGACGAGACCGAGGTGCTGCGCCTGGCGGGCGCGTTGGAGCACGCCTCCGAGCACCCGATCGCGCGGGCCGTGGCCGCCGGCGCGGCGGCGAAGGCCGGTACGCTCCCGGCCCCCGAGGACTTCGCGAACGTCGCGGGCCTGGGCGTCCAGGGCATCGTGGAGGGCCACGCCGTACTGGTGGGGCGCGCGCGGCTGCTCGCCGACTGGTCCATCGCGCTGCCCCCGCGGCTGGAGCGGGCCAGGGAGGAGGCGGAGGCCGCCGGCCGTACCGCCATCGCGGTCGCCTGGGACGGCGAGGCGCGTGCGGTCCTGGAGGTCGCCGACGCGGTCAAGGAGACCAGCCCGGAGGCGATCCGCCGCCTGCGCGCGCTGGGCCTGACACCGATCCTGCTGACCGGCGACAACAAGGCGGTCGCCGAGGCGGTCGCGGCCGAGGTCGGGAT
>NZ_JBEXQK010000096.1:0-3982 GCF_040612535.1 Streptomyces sp. NPDC006368 | reverse complement strand
GCGTATCGAGGAGGCCGCGGCCCAGGACCTGGCCGCCCGGGACGCCTCGACGCCCCGCACCACGGACGAGATCGGCGACGCGCTCGCGGTACGAGCAGCGAGCTGAGCCACCCCAGGAAGACAGGACATGACGATCCCCCTTGAGCTCAAGCCCTCCTCACAGCCGCTCTCCGACGCGCGGCGGGAAGCGATCCTGGCCGACCCCGGATTCGGCCGCCACTTCACCGACCACATGGTGACGATCAGGTGGACGGAAGGGCGCGGCTGGCACGACGCGCAGCTCACGCCGTACGCGCCGCTCTCGATCGACCCGGCGAACATGACCCTGCACTACGCACAGACGATCTTCGAGGGTCTCAAGGCGTACCGGCAGCCCGACGGGACGGTCGCCACCTTCCGCCCGGAAGCCAACGCCGCGCGCTTCCAGGCCTCCGCGCGCCGGATGGCGATGCCGGAGCTGCCGGTGGAGACCTTCATCGCCGCCTGCGACGCCCTGCTCACCCACGACGCGGCGTGGGTGCCGAACCGTGCTGAACACTCCCTCTACCTGCGCCCGTTCATGTTCGCCACCGAGGTGGGCCTCGGGGTGCGGCCCGCCGACGAGTACCTGTTCATGGTCATCGCCTCGCCGGCCGGTGCGTACTTTCCCGGCGGGGTGAAGCCGGTGTCGGTCTGGCTGTCCGAGGAGTACGTGCGCGCCTGCCCCGGCGGCACCGGCACGGCCAAGACCGGCGGCAACTACGCCGCCTCCCTGGCCGCCCAGGCCGAGGCCGCCCAGCACGGCTGCGACCAGGTGGTCTGGCTGGACGCGCGTGAACGCCGCTGGATCGAGGAGATGGGCGGCATGAACCTGTACTTCATGTACGGGGACCGCGTCATCACCCCCGCCCTGTCGGGGTCGCTGCTGCCGGGCATCACCCGCGACTCGCTGCTCCGGCTCGCCGCGGACCTCGGCTACCGGGTCCGCGAGGGGCGGATCTCCGTCGAGGACTGGAGGAACGGCAACGCGGACGGCTCTCTCACCGAGGTCTTCGCCTGCGGCACCGCCGCCGTGATCACGCCGGTCGGAGCGGTGAAGTCGACGCGGGCGGAGTGGACCGTGGGCGACGGGCGGCCCGGAGAGGTCACGCTGCGGCTGCGGAAGGCGCTGCTGGACATCCAGACCGGCGCGGCGCCCGACCGGCACGGCTGGCTGCACCGCCCCCAATGACACCCGTATGCCGTCACGGCCGTCGGCTCGGCGCACGGAGCGGAACGTGCGGCGCGGACGAGCGGCACGCCCGAAACAGAGAGGCCCGTCATCGATGACCGCGGAAAGCAGACCCGGAACCCCGGCGGGGGCCGGCGACGCCTCGCCGGGAACCGGCACACCGGCCCTTGACCCGGAGGAGGGTTACCAGCGGGGACTGGACAGCCGTCACATTCAGATGATCGCCATCGGCGGGGCGATCGGCACAGGTCTGTTCCTGGGAGCGGGCACGGCCATCTCCAAGGCCGGCCCGAGCCTGATCCTCGCCTATGCCGTGGCCGGTGTGGTGATCTTCTTCATCATGCGGGCCCTGGGCGAGCTCCTGATGTACCGCCCGGTGTCGGGCAGCTTCGCCGAATACGCCCGCGAGTTCCTGGGGCCGTTCTTCGGATTCGCCACCGGATGGACGTACTGGCTTTTCTGGGTCGTGACCGGCATCACCGAGGTGACGGCAGCGGCTCAATACGTCAACTACTGGTGGCCGGGCATCAGCCCATGGGTGTCCGCACTGTTCTTCACATTGCTCCTCTACGGTGCGAACCTGATATCGGTCAAGATTTTCGGGGAGCTGGAATTCTGGTTCTCCATGGTCAAGGTGACCGCCATCATCGGCATGATCCTCATCGGTATCGGTGTCCTGACGATCGGGTTCTCCGACGCCGGCGACACCGCTTCCGTCTCCCACCTGTGGGCCGACGGCGGGTTCTTCCCCTCGGGCCTGTCCGGCACCGTGATGACCCTGCAGATCGTGATGTTCGCGTTCCTGGCGGTGGAGCTGGTGGGGGTGACCGCGGGGGAGTCCAAGGACCCCGAGCGCAGTCTCCGCAAGGCGATCAACACGGTGCCCGTGCGCATCGCCGTCTTCTACGTGGGTGCGCTGACCGTGATCCTGTGCGTCGTGAGCTGGACGGAGTTCGAGCCCGGCGTGAGCCCCTTCGTCGCCGCGTTCGACCGGATCGGGCTCTACGCGGCCGGCGCCGTCGTCAACTTCGTCGTCCTCACGGCCGCCCTGTCGTCCTGCAACTCCGGGATGTACTCCACCGGCCGGATGCTGCGCGACCTGGCCCGCAACGGCCAGGGCCCCGCGATCTTCACCCGGATGACCCGACGCCAGGCGCCGGTCATCGGGATCAGCTTCTCCGCGGCTTTCATGATGGTCGGCGTCTGGATCAACTACGAGTGGCCGGAGGGGGCCTTCGCCTACGTCGTGTCCTTCGCCACCATTTCCGGCATGTGGGCGTGGGTCATGATTCTGTGCAGCCAGCTGCGGTATCGGCGGCTGGTGGCGCGGGGAGCTTTGCCCGCGTCGTCCTTCAGGGCGCCGGGCGCACCGTACACGAGCTGGTTCGCGCTGGCGTTCATCATGTTCGTCGTCGTCCTCATGGGAATCGACGAGCAATCACGGATATCCCTTTACGGGGCGCCGATCTGGGCTGCTGTACTGCTCGTCGCGTACCGGGTCCTGCGGGGCAGAAACCCCCGCGCATTCGCTCGTGACAGCCGCTCGGGCCGGACGGGGAAAGCTGCCGGGCAGGAGCTCCCTGACAGAGCCGTGTGACCCAACCACCATAGTCCGCTCACCTGAAGCAGCCTTTTGGTCCGGGTAAACCAAACGTGACTTCACGGTCCTGGCGGAATGTGTGACGATCGGCGTGACGTGAGGAAGGCGTGGCATGGAGCATGTACGGCTCGGTACCACCGGATTGAAAGTCTCCCGTCTCTGCCTGGGCACCATGACCTTCGGTTCGCAGTGCGACGAGGAGGTGTCACGGAAGGTCCTCGACCGGGCCGACGACGCGGGAATCACCTTTCTGGACACCGCGGACGTCTATCCACTGGGCGGGGACGACACCACAGTGGGCCGGACCGAGGAAATCCTCGGGGGCTGGCTGAAGGGGCGCCGGAACCGATTCGTGGTCGCCACGAAATGCTTCGGCAGGACCGGTCCCGCCGCCTGGGACGGAGGAAACAGCCGGCGTCACATCATGGAGGCCGTCGAGCAGTCGCTGCGGCGGCTGCGGACCGACTGGATCGATCTGTACCAGCTGCACGCGTACGACCCCGAGACCCCGTTGGACGAGACGCTGGAAGCGCTCGACGACCTGGTCCGTTCGGGGAAGGTCCGGTACGTCGGCTGCTCCAACTTCCTGGCGTACCAGGTGGCGAGGGCACTCGGCCGCAGTGAGGTGCGGGGCCTCACCCGCATGGTGTCCGTACAGCCCCGCTACAACCTGCTTTTCCGCCCGTTCGAGCGAGAACTCTTCCCGCTGTGCCAGGAGGAGGGTCTCGGTGTCATCACCTACAACCCGCTCGCCGGCGGGCTGCTGACGGGCAAGTACACGCCGCGGCAACAGCCCTCGGAAGGACGGTTCGCTCTGCCGGAAGCCGGCCGGATGTACCGGGACCGCTACTGGCGGGATGCCGAATTCCGCGCGGTGGACAGCCTCCACGGCATCGCGCGGGAGGCCGGCCTGACGCTCGGTGTGGCCGCCCTGGCCTGGGTCATGGCCAACCCGGCGGTCACCGCACCCATCGTCGGCGTCAGCTCCCCCGAGCAGCTCGACACCGCGCTCACCGCGAGCGGGACGCGTCTCGATCCCGAGGTGAAAGCCCGCCTCGACAAGGCCACCCGGATCTTCCGCTGGGGGGACGCCTCCCGATGAGGACCGGGTCCGACGGCTTCCCGCTGGTCGTGGTGACGCTGGGCGCGGCCGGTGCGCTCGTGGCTCGGTG
>NZ_JBEXQK010000095.1:0-4170 GCF_040612535.1 Streptomyces sp. NPDC006368 | reverse complement strand
TGCCTTCCGGCACCGCCGAGTGGGCCTGACCGGATATCCGGCCCTGGACGTGCTTGGCGAACATGAGACTCCTCCATGGGCGCGTACGCGTCGTGCCAGTCGGGTGAGTGTGTGAGGGTGCGGCGGGGCAGGCGCAGCCCCGATGCACCGTTCCGGAGAGGCCGGGGGCCGCGGTGCTGGTAGCGGGTCAGGCCAGGGTGAGGACGAGCTTGCCGCGCTGGCTGCCGGTTTCCAACAGCCGGTGCGCTTCGGCAAGATCCGCCAGCGTGAAGCGGCGGGCGATGGGCAGGTCCAGGTCGCCGCGGGCAGCGAGGTCGGCGATCGCCACGGTCGCAGGCTCGGGCCCGCACCAGTCCAGTTCGAGAACCGCAGCGCACTTTGCCACGACGTTGATGCTGGTGACCTGCGAGGCGGTCCAGGCGCCGAGCGCTTCGGAGTGCACCGCGACGACGTCTCCGACGGCAAGCGGTCTCGGTGGTTGGTCTCGTCTCATGCCCGGATGCTAGCTAGTGCCACATCAGGCAACGTTCGCCCCGCTGTGAGGTCCTGCCTGTCGACGGATTCGGCCGCTGCGATAATCGACCGATGGCCATCATCGAACGCCCTATGCCGCCCCTGAACGCCGACGAGCGCACCACGCTCGAAAGCTGGCTCGACTTTCATCGCACCACCCTCGCCATGAAGTGCGAGGGCCTGGACGATGAGAAGGCCGCCGTCGCATCCGTGCCGCCGTCCGCCTTCACACTGACCGGCCTCGTCCAGCACATGGCGGAGGTGGAGCGGAACTGGTTCCGCCGAGTGTTCGCCGGAGAACAGGCCCCACCCATCTACGACCCGCAGGCTGACCCCGATGGCCCCGACGGGGGCTTCGAGCTGGCCGAGGGCGCCACCCTGCGCGACGCTCTGGCCACCTGGCACGCGGAGATCGCCCGCGCCCGCAAGCACTGCGCCGACCGCGCTCTGACCGACACCGGCCGCTTCATGGAGCAGGACGTCAGCCTCCGCTGGATCTACGTCCACATGATCGAGGAGTACGCCCGCCACAACGGCCACGCCGACCTGCTCCGGGAACGCATCGACGGCACCACCGGCGTATAGCGCTTCCGGATCAGGCAGTGTTGGCCCGGTCGACGACGGCGCGTAGGCGCCGGTCGTCGGCGTGGCGGTTCCGCCAGATGACGTAGCGGCGGATCATGCTGCCCTGTTCCTTGTGGTCAGCATGGTCCGTGCCGTCGAGCGTGAAGTAGCGCAGGGCCGTGAACTGGGCCTCGATCCGGTTCCACCAGGAGGAGTTCGTCGGGGTGTAGGCGAATTCGACGTTGTTCGCCGCCGCCCAGGTGCCGACCCGCTGGCACTTCTTCGTGGTCAGGTGCGGGGAGAAATTGTCACAGATGATGGCGATCCGCACCTCCGTTGGGTAGAGCGTGCGCAGGTAGCGGCAGAACTCCAGGAATTGAGTGCGCTTCTTGACCGGCTTGATGTGGCCGTAGAGCTTGTCCTTGGCCAGGTCCAGGGCGGCGAACAGGTGCCGTACTCCGCCGTATCGGTGGTAGGTCGCCCTGCGCCGTCGGCGTGGGTCACGGTCAGAGTCCTTGTGCCTGCCGCCGCGGTCGGCCCACTGCCGCCCGGGGTGGGGGATCAGGTTGAGCGGCCCGAACTCGTCCATGCAGAAGATGATTTCGGGCTCGCCCTCCTCGGGTATGACCTCGCCGTCGGCGATTGCGTAGAGGTGCTCGACGCGGGCCTTCTTGGCCGCGTAGTCGGGGTCGCGGGAGGTCTTCCAGGTCTTCAGGCGTTGAAAGGAGACGTCCTCCTCGCGGAGCAGGATGCGCTACCCGGACGTGCGCCCCCTTGTCCACCTCTGCTACCCGGCCCGTTTCTCCTTGCCACAGCGCCTTCCGGCCGCCGATCAAACTGCGGTCAAGGGGGTGCGTGATATAGGAGCCCGCCGCCCGTGGCGTGCGCCTGTGTGGTGCGCCGGCACCGATGGCGCGCACCGCGATGGACAGTCCGGCGCGCGCACTACACGACAGTGAGGCGCACTGGGTGCGCGCCGGTCGGTGCGGGGTGCGCATCAAGGGCCTGGTCACGCCGACGGCCTCCAGTTGGCGCAGGGTCTCGGCGACGTCCTCGTGGTCCTCGGTGAGGAACTGCTGCGCGAAGTCGATGACGGCGCGGGCGATGCCCTCCGCCGTGTCCGGCCCGGCCTGCGCCCAGATCCGCAGCGAGGTCACGAAGACGCGCCCGAGGGCCTCCAGGGCGAAGGTGTCCGCGCACGGCTCGCCCGCCTCCGGGCTGGGCAGTGCCGTGACGGGACGACGATCCGTTCGACGACGTCGACGAGCAGCTCGGGCATCCGCGGCTCGCCGCTGGCGAACTCGCGGGCGGCTTCGACGTCGTCGGCCTGGACGGCCCGGAGGTAGCTGAACGCGCTGATGGCCGCGTCCGGGGTCCTCGGGACGAGCGGCATGGTGGTGGTGGGCATGATGGCTCCTCACATACGGGACGCCGCGCCGATCGCGGCGGCCTCATAAGCGATCTTCAGAGCGGATGCCTGTGGATAGAGTCCGCGCACCGACCGGTGAGCGGACTCGCCTGGCCGGCGCCTGCGTTGCCCTTGTCCAGGTCCGCTACCTGCGACATTCCACCCCATTCCAGCAGGGAGAAATCTCCGTCCCGCGACGCTGCGCGACGGCTCGGGGAAAAGCCGCTGCCGCCTGGGGCGTGCCGCTGGGAGACTGCGGGGATGACCACGCAGCGACTGCCGTTCCCGGTCCCGGACAAACGCGCGCACCACTTCGTCGCCAGCTACGCCGACATGCACGGCCTCGTTGAGGACCTGGTCGTGCCCACCGGCGTGCCCGAGGCCGTGGTGACCGTGCTGCGTACGGCCCGCGAGCTGCTGCGCCAGTCGTACTACTGCTACGAGTTCTCCACCGTGGCGGTCATGCACTCCCTGATCGCGGTGGAGATCGTGCTGCGCGCTCGGATCCCGGGCGCCGGCAAGAAGCCGCTGCAGAAGCTCATCGAGCAGGGCGCCGCCGCAGGGATTCTGACGGCCCGGCAGGCGGAGTACCTCAACTACGGTCGGCAGATCCGTAACCGCATGGCGCACGGCCAGACGACGCACGCGGCGATGCCGCCGGCCATGGCGGTGCCGATGGTGATGACCTCGTTCACGATCGTCTCTGAGCTCTGCGCCGCATCCGCCTGACGATCACGGGTCGGTAACGGCGCTCAGTGGAGTGTCACACCGTTGTCTTTCGCCGCACCTCTAGCAAGTGACGGGGTCCTTCCGTCCGGACCCCCGCGCCACCTGTGTGAGGAGCCTTGTCATGACGTACACCAGCAGCGCCCGCCAGCCCGGCCCGGAGCCCCGCCCGCCCTGGCCAAGGGGTCCTGAACGGCCTTCGGGCGGCCCGGAATCCAGTGCCGTGAACGGTGCCGTGAACGATTTGGGCGTCGTCCCGATCACCGCAGCTCACACCGTCCGCCAGGGGTCCTCCTGGCACGCTGACACCTCTCTCCCTTCCCCTGAGACGTCGGCGAAGGGGAAGAGGTCCACTCCCACGGCCGGGAAGGTGCGGGCCGATGCGCTGCGGATGCTGGGGGCGTGCGGATAGCCACGGTCCGGCAGATGGCTCAAGTGATCACGGCGGAGGATGCCGACGGCCGGTCGTACGTGCGCAGGGCGATGAACAAGCTGGCGGAGCTCGGGTTGGCGGAGACGAACGGCAGGGCCGGACGGCACCCGATCTGGAACTTGACCCCGGCGGGGCAGAAGGCTCTGGCCGACGGCAACGAGCTGCCTCCCCGACCGAAGGCCGGCACCGGAGCGAAGGCCGTTCGAGCCGGGTTCGGTCCGCACGGTGTCGCGGTGACGGACATGATCCTCGCCTACGGCGGCCGCAAGCACCTGACCGACTGGCAGGCGGAGGTCAACCACGCCATCAAGCAGACCGGCCTCAGCTTCAACACCGACGCCGTCCCTCGCATGGCCGACCAAGACCAGCGAGGTGCGCCTCTTCGAACTCGACAACGGCACCATGTCCCAGGCCCGCCTCGCAACGGAGGTGGTCGTGCTCGACGGCGACGACCTGGGGCGGCTGTCGCGCCGCGCCGCCGCCCGCCGGGTCGCCCTGCTGCACCAGCAGGCCCCCGCCGTACCCG
>NZ_JBEXQK010000094.1:0-4355 GCF_040612535.1 Streptomyces sp. NPDC006368 | reverse complement strand
GGCGCGGCTGCTGAGCCGCGCCGACGCCGACGTACCGGTGGACACTCCCCGCATCCCCGCCCGTGAAGCGGCGGAGCGGGAGCTGTCCAAGCCGATGTACCACGAGAACGACCCGAACCTCCTCCAGCGGACCCTGGACCGCTTCTGGGAGTGGGTGGGCGGCATCTTCGACACCGCGTCCACGGTCACCCCTGGTGGCGTGCTCGGCATGGTGGTCATCCTCCTGGTCGTCGTCGCGCTCGTCGGCGCCCTGTGGTGGCGCCTGGGCACCCCCCGGCCCACGCCCACCACCTCGGACTCCCTCTTCGGCGACCGCCCGCGCAGCGCCGCCGAGCACCGCACGGCCGCCGAGGCGCACGCCGCCGCGAGCCGCTGGAACGAAGCAGTCCAGGAGCGGATGCGGGCGGTCGTGCGCTCCCTCGAGGAACGGACCCTTCTGGAGCCGCGCCCCGGGCGCACCGCCGACGAGGCCGCGGCCGAGGCAGGCCGGTCCCTCCCCGCCCACACGGCGGAGCTCCGTGCCGCCGCCCGCTCCTTCGACGACGTGACGTACGGCGGCCGCACCGCCGACCAGCGCGCATACCAGCGGCTCAAGGACCTCGACAGGGTCCTGGAACGAACGAAGCCGCAGCTGAGCAGCGCGGTCCGCGGTCCTGCCGGAGGAACAGCCGAATGACCGGCACATCCAGCTCGTTGTCCCTCACGCCACGCCAGGTATGGATCCGGGCTCGCGGGCTGCTGATCGCGCTCGCCGTTCTCCTCGTGGCCGGGATCGCCATGGCCCTGGTCCGCTCCGGTGACCAGCACGGCCGCCTCGATCCCCGCTCCGCCGACCGCTACGGCAGCCGCGCGGTGGCCGAACTCCTCAAGGACCGCGGCGTCACCACCCGCGTGGTGACCACCCTGGACGACGCCACAGCCGCGGCCGGCTCCGACACGACTCTTCTCGTTGCCGCGCCCAACGTGCTGAGCGATCACCAGCGAGGCGTCATGCGACGCACCATGGAGACCGCCGGGGGCCGCACCGTCCTCGTGTCCGCGAACCAGGCGTCCACCGCCACCCTGGCCCCCGGGGTCACCACGGACACCCCCGCCCCGGTCTCGGTACTCACCCCGCAGTGCTCCCTTACGGCCGCCGAGCGCGCCGGCGACGTCGACCTGGGCGGCGAGCGTTACGCGACCCACCTCACGGGCGCCGACGCCTGCTACCCGAGCGACGGCCGGCCCACCCTGCTGCGCGTCGACGGCCCCGCCGACGGCGACACCATCCTCCTCGGCTCTCCCGACATCCTCTACAACGACCGTCTCGACCAGCGGGGCAACGCCTCGCTCGCCCTTCAGCTCCTCGGTTCCCGACCTCACCTCGTCTGGTACCTCCCCTCGCTCAGTGATCCCTCCGCCTCCGAAGGCGGCGACAGCGGTGACGGCGGTGACGACGAGGGCGGTGGCGCGACCGCCTTCTTCGACCTGATCCCATCCGGCTGGCTCTGGGGCACGCTCCAACTCGCCTTCGCCGCCGTCCTCGCAGCCATCTGGCGCGCACGCCGCCTCGGCCCCCTCGTGACCGAACGCCTTCCCGTGGCGATCCGTGCCTCCGAAGCCACCGAGGGCCGCGCCCGCCTCTACCGCAAGGCCAACGCCCGCGACCGTGCGGCCACGGTCCTGCGCGCGGCGACCCGGACGCGCCTCGCTCCCCTCCTGGGCGTCCCCCCGGTGGAGGCCGACTCCCCCGACTCCTTGCTGCCTGCCGTCTCCGCCCGCCTCACCGGCAACGAAGCGCGCACGGAGACGGACCTCAGGGCCCTTCTCTTCGGCCCCGCCCCCACGGACGACGCCGCGCTCGTCCTTCTCGCAGACCAACTCGACGCCCTCGAAAGAGAGGTACGCACCTCATGAGTGCCCCGACCCCCGAGACCCCTGAGAACTCGGACAGCGCCCGCGCTTCCCTGGAGGCCCTGCGCACCGAGATCGCGAAGGCCGTGGTCGGGCAGGACCCCGCTGTCACCGGCCTTGTCGTCGCACTGCTCTGCCGAGGCCATGTCCTCCTCGAAGGCGTGCCCGGTGTCGCAAAGACGCTGCTCGTACGCGCGCTCGCCGCATCCCTCGAACTGGACACCAAGCGCGTCCAGTTCACCCCCGACCTGATGCCGAGTGACGTCACCGGATCCCTGGTCTATGAAGCCCGCACCGCCGAGTTCTCCTTCCAGCCCGGGCCCGTCTTCACCAACCTGCTACTCGCCGACGAAATCAACCGGACGCCACCCAAGACCCAGTCGTCGCTTCTGGAAGCGATGGAGGAGCGCCAGGTCACGGTCGACGGCACGCCGCGCCCGCTCCCCGACCCCTTCCTCGTCGCAGCCACCCAGAACCCCGTGGAGTACGAAGGCACCTACCCGCTGCCCGAGGCTCAACTGGATCGTTTCCTGCTGAAACTGACGGTCCCTCTCCCTTCACGAGAGGACGAGATCAGCGTCCTGACCCGCCACGCGGAAGGCTTCAACCCGCGCGACCTGCGAGCCGCCGGAGTGCGCCCCGTTGCCGGCCCCGCCGACCTCGAAGCCGCCCGCGCAGCGGTCGCCAAGACCTCGATGTCCCCTGAAATCGCCGGCTATGTCGTCGATATCTGCCGCGCCACCCGAGAATCCCCCTCACTCACCCTTGGCGTCTCGCCACGAGGCGCCACCGCCCTGCTCTCCACCGCTCGCGCCTGGGCCTGGCTCACGGGCCGCGACTACGTCATCCCGGATGACGTGAAGGCCTTGGCCCTTCCCACCCTGCGCCACCGCATCCAGCTGAGGCCCGAGGCCGAGATGGAAGGAGTCACCGCCGACTCCGTCATCACCTCGATCCTCGCCCACGTCCCCGTTCCACGATGAGGCGGTGAACCGTGGCCCTCACCGGACGAACCGCTCTCCTCGCCGCCCTCGGCTCTCTCCCCGTCGGCATCCTCGCCCCCAGCTGGACGGGGATGCTCGCTGTCAACGCGCCCCTCTCACTCGCAATTCTGTGCGACTACGCTCTCGCCGCGCCAGCGCGAAGGCTGCAGTTCACCCGAAGTGGTGACACAAGCGTTCGACTGGGTGACAGCGCGGAAGTGCAGCTGACCGTCACCAACCCGTCCCGCCGCCGCCTGCGTGCCCAGCTACGCGACGCCTGGCCGCCGAGCAGTTGGCTTCCGAACACCGAACAGGCCGCATCCCGTCACCCGCTGACCGTCCCGGCCGGCGAACGCCGACGTGTCACCACGGTCCTGCGGCCCACACGCCGCGGCGACAGGCACGCCGTACGCGTGACGGTGCGGTCCTACGGCCCCCTGGGTCTGGCTGCCCGTCAAGGCAGCCACGACGTCCCCTGGGCGGTCCGGGTACTGCCGCCCTTCACCAGCCGCAAGCACCTGCCGTCCAAGCTCGCCCGCCTACGCGAACTGGACGGCCGTACCAGTGTGCTCACCCGCGGCGAGGGCACCGAATTCGACAGCCTCCGCGAGTACGTCCCCGGCGACGACACCCGCTCCATCGACTGGCGCGCCACCGCCCGCCAGACCACCGTCGCCGTACGCACCTGGCGGCCTGAGCGTGACCGCCACATCCTCATCGTCCTCGACACCGGCCGCACCTCGGCCGGCCGCGTCGGCGACGTCCCCCGCCTGGACGCGGCCATGGACGCGGCGCTCCTTCTTTCCGCCCTCGCCTCCCGCGCGGGCGACCGGGTGGACCTGCTCGCGTACGACCGCTCCATCCGTGCCCGCGTCCAGGGTCGCTCCGCGAACGACATCCTCCCGGCCCTGGTCAACGCCATGGCGCCACTGGAGCCCGAGCTCATCGAGACTGACGCCCGGGGCCTGAGCTCCACCGCTCTGGCCAGCGCCCCCAGGCGCTCCCTCATCGTCCTGCTGACCAACCTGGAGGCCGCGCCCATCGAAGAGGGCCTGCTGCCCATACTGCCCCAACTCACCGAGCGGCACACGGTCCTGCTGGCCTCGGTATCCGACCCGCACACTGAGCAGATGGCGAAGGCGCGAGGTTCTGTCGACGAAATCTACGAGGCAGCAGCCGGCGCCCAGGCCCTGATTCAGCGCCGTCGCACATCGGAACGACTGCAGCGTCACGGCGTCACCGTCGTCGATACGACGCCTGAGAACCTGGCCCCGGCACTTGCCGATGCCTACCTCGCTCTGAAGGCCGCGGGCCGCCTCTGAGGAGTAGTAGTAACAGCTATGCGGGAGCCAATCCATGGGGAAAGGCCCCGTCTTCCTGCCTCTGAACGCAGAAAAGCCCCGCACCAGAAGGTGCGGGGCTCTCCCACAATAATTGTTCGGCGGTGTCCTACTCTCCCACAGGGTCCCCCCTGCAGTA
>NZ_JBEXQK010000093.1:0-4789 GCF_040612535.1 Streptomyces sp. NPDC006368 | reverse complement strand
CGATGGTGCCACAGAAGAACTCGCCCCGCGCGGCGCTGGCCGCCGCCGGCGGCGGCACGGCGTGGGCCGAGCGGACCGCCGCCCTCCCCGAGGAGCAGCGGCGCGAGACGGTCCTCGACCTCGTGCGGGACACGGTCGCCGGGGTCCTCGGCCACACCGATCCGCACCGCCTGGACCCCAGGCGCGCCTTCAACGAGATCGGCTTCGACTCGCTCGCCGGGGTGGAGCTGCGCAACCGGCTCAACGCCGCCACCGGGCTGCGGTTGTCCGCCACGGTCGTCTTCGACCACCCGTCGCCCGAGGCGGTCGCCGCACACCTGCTGTCCCGGCTGACCACGACCACCGCCGCCGCGCCCGAGGCGCGTCCGGCGCGGGAGGCCGCCGACGCGGACGAGCCGATCGCGATCGTCGGCATGGCGTGCCGTTACCCGGGCGGGGTCTCCTCGCCCGAGGACCTGTGGCGGCTCGTCATGGACGGTGGGGACGCGGTGTCCGGATTCCCCGTGAACCGTGGCTGGGACCTGGACGCGCTGTACGACCCGGACCCGGAGCGGACCGGCACGTCGTATGTGCGGCACGGCGGGTTCCTGCACGAGGCGGACCAGTTCGACCGCGAGTTCTTCGGCATCTCGCCCCGTGAGGCGACCGCGACCGACCCGCAGCACCGGCTGCTGCTGGAGACGGCGTGGGAGACGTTCGAGAACGCCGGGATCGACCCCACCGGTCTGCGCGGCTCGCGCACGGGCGTGTTCACCGGCGCCATGTACGACGACTACGTGTCCCGGCTGGCGGCGAGCCCGGAGGAGTACGAGGGCTTCCTCCTCGCGGGGAACCTGTCCAGCGTCGTGTCGGGCCGGCTGTCCTACACGTACGGCTTCGAGGGCCCGGCCGTCACCGTCGACACGGCGTGCTCGTCGTCGCTGGTCGCGCTGCACCTGGCGGCGAACGCGCTGCGCAACGGCGAGTGCGACCTCGCACTGGCCGGCGGGGTCACCGTCATGGCGGGGCCGCACGTCTTCATCGAGTTCTCCCGTCAGCGCGGGCTGTCGCCCGACGGGCGTTCCAAGTCCTTCGCCGCCGCCGCCGACGGCACGGGCTGGTCGGAGGGCGTCGGGCTGCTGCTCGTCGAGCGGCTCTCCGACGCGCGCCGCAACGGCCACCAGGTCCTGGCGGTGCTGCGGGGCAGCGCGGTCAACCAGGACGGCGCCAGCAACGGCCTGACCGCCCCCAACGGCCCCTCCCAGGAGCGGGTCATCCGCCAGGCCCTCGACAGCGCGGGACTGCGGCCCGCCGACGTCGACGCCGTCGAGGCCCACGGCACCGGCACCCGGCTCGGCGACCCGATCGAGGCACAGGCCCTCCTCGCCACCTACGGGCAGGACCGCGAACAGCCCCTGCTGCTCGGCTCACTGAAGTCCAACATCGGACACGCCCAGGCCGCCGCCGGTGTCGGCGGTGTCATCAAGATGGTGCAGGCCATGCGCCACGGTGTCCTGCCCAGGACCCTCCACGTCGACGAGCCGACGCCGCACGTCGACTGGACGGCCGGAGCCGTGGAGCTGCTCACCGAGGCCACCCAGTGGCCCCAGACCGACCGGCCGCGCCGCGCCGGTGTCTCCTCCTTCGGCATCAGCGGCACCAACGCCCACGTGATCATCGAGCAGGTGGAGGAGGAGGAAGTCTCCGGTGCCTCCGGCCCCGCCTCCCCCGCCCCGTGGATCCTCTCCGCGCGTGCCGAGGACGCCCTGCGCGCCCAGGCCGAGCGGCTGCACGACCACCTGACCGCCCACCCCGACCTGAGCGCCGCCGACGCCGGGTACTCGCTGGCCACCGCCCGCGCCCTGCACGACCACCGGGCCGTCGTCGTCGCCGCCGACCGCGACGAGCTGCTCGACGGGCTCCGCGCGCTCGCCCGGGGCGAGGCCACCCCGGCCGTGCTGCGGGCCGGTGCCGAACGGCGCGGCAAGACCGCGTTCCTGCTGACCGGGCAGGGCTCCCAGCGCCTCGGCATGGGCCGGGAGCTGTACGAGACGTCCCCGGTGTTCGCCGCCGCGCTCGACGAGGTGTGCGCGCATCTGGACCGCGAGCTCGTCCGGCCCCTCAGGACCGTGCTGTTCGCCCCGGCGGACTCCGCCGATTCGGCGCTGCTCGACCAGACGGCGTTCACCCAGGCGGCGCTGTTCGCCCTGGAGACCGCGCTGTTCCGGCTGGCCGAACACCACGGTCTCACCCCGGATTTCCTGCTGGGCCACTCCATCGGCGAGGTCACCGCGGCCCACCTGGCGGGCGTGCTCGACCTGCCGGACGCCTGCGTGCTGGTCGCCGAGCGCGGCCGGCTGATGCAGGCGGCACGGGAGGGCGGCGCCATGGCCGCCGTCGAGGCCGCGGAGGACGAGGTGCGCGCCTCGCTCGCGCCGTACGGCGACCGGGTCGCGATCGCGGGCGTCAACGGGCCCCGGTCCACCGTGATCTCCGGTGACGCGCCGGCCGTCGACGAGATCGCCGCGCACTGGAAGCGGGAGGGCCGCAGGACCAAGCGCCTGCCGGTCAGCCACGCCTTCCACTCCCCGCACATGGAGGAGGTGCTCGACGAGTTCCGGGCGGTCGCGGAGGGCCTCACCTTCCACGAGCCGCGCATCCCGGTCGTCTCCAACGTCACCGGCGCCCTCGCGACCGCCGAGGAGCTGGCCTCGCCCGGCTACTGGGCGCGGCACATCCGCGAGGCGGTCCGCTTCCTCGACGGCGTACGGCTGCTGGAGGCGCGCGGGGTGACCGAGTGGCTGGAGCTGGGACCGGACGGGGTGCTGACCGCCCTGGTCCAGGAGTCCCTGACCGGGGAGACCGGTGTCGTCGTACCGGCCCTGCGCGGGGGCCGCCCGGAGGACCGGGCGTTCGCCTCGGCGATCGGACTGCTCGCCGCCCGCGGCGCACGGCTGCGCTGGGACACCGTGTTCCCCGGCGCCCGCCGGACGGGCCTGCCGGGCTACGCCTTCCAGCGGCAGCGGTACTGGCTGGACGCCCCCGCCACCGTGGGCGACGCCGCCGGGTTCGGGCTGGCCCCGGCGGACCACCCGCTGCTGGGTGCCGCGGTCACGCTGGCGGACCGCGACGAGCAGGTCTTCACCGGACGGCTCTCGCGCCACAGCCACCCGTGGCTGGCCGACCACGCCGTCGCGGGCACCGTGCTCGTGCCCGGGACCGGGCTGCTGGAACTCGCGCTGCGGGCCGGGGAGCGGTCCGGCGCCGGCTCGGTGGACGAACTGACCCTGGCCGCGCCGCTGGTGCTGCCCGAGCGCGGTGGCGTGCAGCTCCAGGTGGCGGTCGGCGCGGCCGAGGCGTCCGGCGCGCGCACCGTACAGATCCACTCGCGGCCCGACAGCGGGGCGGCGGAGGAGGAGTGGACGCTCCACGCCCATGGCACCCTGCGCGGCGAGGACGACAGCGCGCCCGTCGACGACCTCACGGCGTGGCCGCCGGCCGGTGCCGTGGAGACCGACCTGACCGGCGCGTACGACCGGCTCGACGAGCAGGGCTACGCGTACGGGCCCGCCTTCCGGAACCTGCGACGGCTCTGGACGGCCGGCACCGACCTGTACGCGGAGGTCGTCCTGGGGGACGAACAGCGCGCGGACGCCGCCCGCTTCGGCCTGCACCCCGCGCTCCTGGACGCCGCGCTGCACCCGCTGCTGCCCGGGGTCGCCAAGGAGTCGGGTCCGGCGCTGCTGCCGTTCGCGTGGTCCGGGGCCACCCTGTACGCCACCGGGGCCACGGTCCTGCGGGTACGGCTCGCCCTCACCGGCACGGACGACCGGTCCCCGACCGTCGCGCTGACCGTGGCGGACGGCACCGGGGCGCCCGTCGCCGCCGTCGAGGAGTTGTCCCTGCGCCCGCTGTCCGCCGAGGCGCTGCGCGCCGCGGACTCCACCGCGACCGACGGGCTGATGCGGGTCGACTGGACCCCGCTGTCCGGCGGGCTGACGGGCGGGGACCGGAGCGGCTGGGCCGTGGTGGGCGAACAGGCCTCCGACGACCGGGGCTCCGGCGGTCCGCGCCGGTACGCGGACATCGCCGCCGTCGTCCGGGCGATGGACGAGGGCACGCCCGCGCCGGCCGTCCTGATCACCCCGTACGTCACGGACAGGGACCCCGACGCCGGCCCGGCGGAGGCGGCACGCGCCGAACTGGGGCGTGCGCTGGCCGACGTACAGGCGTGGCTGGGGGACGACCGGTTCGCCGGGACGCGGTTCGTCGCCGTGACCCGCGGGGCCGTCGCGACGGCACCGGGAGAGGACGTGACCGACCTGGTCCACGCCCCGCTGTGGGGGCTGCTGCGTTCCGCGCAGACCGAGCACCCGGGCCGCATCCAGCTCATCGACATCGAGACGGACACGGGAACGGCAACCGGCGACGGCGTGGCGGGCCTGTCGGCCCGTGCCGTGGACAGCGGGGAGCCGCAGTCGGCGGTGCGGAACGGCGAGCTCGTCGTGCCGCGCCTGGCCCGGACCCGGCAGCCGGACGGACCCGACGCCACGCGGGAGGAGACTCCGGTGTGGGGCGACGGCACGGTGCTGATCACCGGCGCCACCGGCGCCCTCGGAGCGATCCTGGCCCGGCATCTGGTGGTGGAGCACGGCGTACGCGGACTGCTGCTGGTCAGCCGCCGGGGCATCGACGCCCCGGGCGCGGCCGAGCTGCGCGACGAGCTGACCGCGCTCGGCGCCGACGTCTCGGTCGAGGCGTGCGACGTCACCGACCGCGACGCGCTCGCCGAACTGCTGGCCGGGGTCAA
>NZ_JBEXQK010000092.1:0-4930 GCF_040612535.1 Streptomyces sp. NPDC006368 | reverse complement strand
TCGGTACGCAGCGGGTTGATCTCCGAGACGGCGCCGACGAACGTGGTCTTGCCCACGCCGAAGCCGCCCGCCACCACGATCTTCGCGCTGGTGGTTGAGCGGGCTGCACCGCCGCTAGAGCTTGCGAAGTCCACTGAGCACCCTTTCGAGCAGTGTCACGTCTGGCTGGCCACCGGCGGACTCGTCGCCGCCGGGCTGGTGGATGGCGACAAGTCCGGCCTCCGCCAGGTCGGCGACGAGGATCCGGGCAACGCCGAGGGGGATGGAGAGAAGCGCCGAGATCTCAGCCACCGACTTGATCTCGATGCACAGCCGGCAGATCCGCTGGTGCTCGGGCAACTGCCCTTGCAACCTGGCCGGATCGGCCGTGGTCGACACCAGCGCCTCGATGGCGAGCTGGTAGCGCGGACGCGTCCGGCCGCCGGTCATGGCGTACGGACGGACCAGCGGATTGTGGTGCCCGGTGGAGCCCGACGCGGGCGCCGGCTCCGGGGCCCTGCGCCGCTGCGCCGGCTGAGTGCGCGGTGCCTGCGGCTGTACGTACGACGGGGGTCCCTGGTAGGGCTGGTGCGCGCCTTGACCGCTCGGCGCCGAAGGAAAGTTGAAGCGGTTCTGGGCGTTGTCACCCTGCGACTGGTGCGCACCGTCGTATGGGTGGTGTCCGCCTGGGGGTGTTGCCACTGTTCTTCCTCCTCCGACTACCGGTCGCTGGTCCATGTCCCTGTGGACCCGCGCCACCGCACCCTATGGTGCGGTGGCGAGAAACGCACGGTCCGTCTGTTAGTTGAGAAGACTTCCCTGGAGTTCGGCGCGCAGATCCGGGGTAAGAACACTGCCCGCGCGGTCCACCAGGAGCGCCATCTCGTAACCGACGAGACCGATGTCCGCGTCAGGGTGGGCGAGGACGGCCAGCGACGAACCGTCCGAGATCGACATGATGAAGAGGAAGCCGCGCTCCATCTCCACCACGGTCTGGTTGACCGCCCCGCCTTCGAAGATCCGGGACGCCCCCGCGGTGAGGGAGGTCAGTCCGGAGGCGACGGCGGCGAGCTGGTCGGCACGGTCACGGGGAAAACCCTCGGACATCGCCAGCAGGAGTCCGTCGGCGGAGACCACCACCGTGTGCGACACCCCGGGGGTGTTGTCCACGAAGTTGGTGATCAACCAGTTCAGATTCTGCGCCGCCTGGCTCATCGGGCTCACACTAACGCTCCTGGTTGTAGGTGCTACCCGGGCCGTGGCCCGGTCCGTTCGTGTCCGTTCCCGCGCTGCGTCCCTGCTGGACACCGCGGCGCAGGTTGCTCAACCTGCCCCGCACGTCCTCGGGGGAGCGGGAGACCTGTGGGCCGCCCTGCGGGGTCTGTTCCGCGGTTCCCTCGATCAGGTTGGCCTTGGGAACGCGTCGCGGAAGCCCGGACGGGGTGACCCCGCCGGCCTTCGGCTCGCGGAGCTTCTCGGCCCGCTGCCAGCGCTCGTCGTTCGTCGAACGCCAGCTGTCGGAGCCGTCCTCGCTCTGCTGAGCCTGCTGGGCCGGCTGAGTCGACGGGGACTGCTGCTGGTGCTGCTGTCCGCCCTGCTGAGGCTGCGGCTGCTCCTGCTGCGGGGCGTGCTGCCGGCTGCCGTTGCTACCACCGTTGCCGTTGCCGCCGTCGCTGCCGTTGCCACTGCTGCCACGACGCGGCAGGCCGGCGTCGGTCAGCGCGTGACCGGCGCTCGGGGCGGGACCCGAGGAGAAGCCTACGCTCTCCCGGCCGTTCGCGGGAGCGCCCTGCGCAGATTCCGATTCCGGTGCGTACGAGCCGTCGTAAGCGCCCGAGTAGGAACCCTGGTCCGACCAGTCGCCCTGGTGAGCCCCGGTGTCGAACTGGTTGTCGTACTGGGACTGCTGAGGCTCCCGATCCGCGAAGGCCGGTTCCGCATAGGAGGGTTCCGGGTACTCGCCGGTCGCGTACTCCTGGCCGGCGTACTGATCGCCGTACTGCTGCGGGTAGTCGCCCTGCGGGTACGAGGACTGCGCGTCGTACTGCTCCCGGGTGTCGTACTGCTCCTGAGCCCCGTACGGCTGCTCCTGGGGCTCGTACTGCCCGTACTGCTCCTGCTGCGGCTGCTGCTCGTACTGCTGCTGCCCGTAGGCGCCCTGCGGCTGCTGCTGGTCCCCCTCGTCGCGGAACAGCTGCGCGCCCAGCGCCTGGCGGCGCCCCTCACGGATCAGGGAGCGGCCCACCGGGTCCAGCGGGGTGTCCGAGGACGGCTGCTCGTAGCGCGAGTCGTCGAAGCCCAGCTCCGCCGCCGTACGCACCGGAGCGGCCTCGTACGCCTGCTGCTCCGGGATGATCGACGAGACGGTGAAGTCGTCGTTCAGGGCCGGGTCGCCACCGCCACCGTGGGTGATCGCGTCCGGAAGCATGACCAGCGACGTCGTACCGGCCTGCTCGCCCGAGGGGCGCAGCTGGACGCGGATGCCGTGCCGGTCGGCGAGGCGGCCGACCACGAACAGGCCCATGCGCTGCGAGATGGCGGCGTCCACGGTCGGCGGGTTGGCCAGCTTGTGGTTGATGTCCGCGAAGTCCTCGGCGGTCAGGCCGATGCCCTTGTCGTGGATCTCGACCATCACGCGGCCGTCGGGGAGACGGGTCGCGGTGACGCGGACCTTGGTCTGCGGCGAGGAGAACGTGGTGGCGTTCTCCAGCAGCTCGGCGAGCAGGTGCACGAGGTCGGTCACGGCCTGGCCGTGGATCTCCGACTCCGGAACGCCGGTGAGCTCGATGCGCTCGTACTGCTCCACCTCGGAGGAGGCGGCGCGCAGCACGTCCACGAGCGGCACGGGCTGGTTCCAGCGGCGGCCGGGCTCCTCGCCCGCGAGGATGAGGAGGTTCTCGCCGTTGCGGCGCATACGGGTCGCCAGGTGGTCCAGCTTGAAGAGGTTCTCCAGCTGGTCCGGGTCGGCCTCGTTGTTCTCCAGGTCGGTGATCAGGGTCAGCTGGCCCTCGATCAGGGACTGGTTGCGCTGCGACAGGTTGGTGAAGATCGCGTTGACGTTGCCCCGCAGCAGGGCCTGCTCGGCGGCGAGCCGGACGGCCTCGCGGTGCACCTGGTCGAAGGCGCGGGCGACCTCGCCGATCTCGTCCTGGGAGTTGATCGGGATCGGCTCCACACGGGTGTCGACGCGGCCCGGGTCGGTGCGCGAGAGCTGGTCGACCAGCATCGGCAGACGCTGCTCGGCGACGGTGAAGGCGGCGGTACGCAGACGGCGCATCGAGGTGCTCATCTGCCGGGCCATCATCCCGGCCAGCAGGAACGCGGTGAACAGCGCGACGACGACGAGACCACCGGTGACGAACGCGTCCGTCCTGGCGTCGTTGGCGATCTCCTCGGCCTCGTCCACGGCCTTGGTGACGAGCCCCGCCTCGATCTCGCTGTAGCCCTCGAACTTCGCGGTCGCCGCGCCCATCCAGGTCTCCGGCGTGACGTCCTTCTCCCGCAGCGCCTTGATCTCGTCGGCGTCCTTCGCCTGGCCGATCGCAAGGGCCATGCCCGTGAAGACGGAACCCTTCTCGGCGGGCGGGTTGAGGTTGGCCTCCTGGAGCTTCTTGGCGCCCTCGGCGGCCTTGCCGGCCATGACCTGCTGGAGCTTCTCCGTGTCCTCGGCGGTGCCGCCGGACACGTACTCGCCGATGGCGATCTGCTCCAGGTAGTTGTACGAGTTGAAGGCGAGGGACTGCCGGGCGAAGACCGCGTCGTCCTTGCTCGGCCGGACCAGCAGGTGCATGCCGATCGAGCGCTGGAGCGACTCGGCGGCCTTGGCGAGCTGGACGGCGTAGACCGTACGGCCGTAGCTGGTGATGTTGCCGGTGCCCAGGCCGAGCTCGTTGGAGAACTCCATCAGCGAGTGCTGGACCTTGACGTAGCCCTCTTCGGTGAACACCGGGTCCTTGCCCCGGGTGTACGCGGTCTCGCGCAGCTCCTCCAGGCCCGGCTCCTCGGCCCGGAACAGCTTCAGGCGGCGCTGCAGGCCCGGCTTGTCCGGCATGCTCTGGACGGCGATGTCGAACTTCCGCTTCGCGGCGTCCGTCTTGGCGTGCGCCTGCTTGATGACGTCCGCCTCGCGGTCCGCGGCGCTCTTGGCGGTCAGCAGCGGCAGCGCGGTGAGGTCGCGCTCGTCGAGCAGCGCCTGCCCGTACTCGGAGGCGGCGCGCACCACGAGAGCCGTCTTCTCGGCGTCCTCGGCCTCGTTCCAGGTGTCGATGGACGCGGAGACCTGGAAGCCGCCCATGACCAGGCCGACCAGCACGGGGATGAGGAGGATGGCGTTCAGTCGGGTCGGCACCCGCCAGTTGCGCGGGGACAGCCGACTGGTGCTGCCCGTGCCGGCGGCGGGGCCGTCCGACGGTGTTCCGGGCGCATCGGCAGGCGGCGCCGCTGTGCGCGGGGGCGGGGTGAAGTTCCCCCGCGCCTGCTGCTCCGCGGCGCTGTTCTTGCTTCGCCTCACTCGACCAACAACCTCTCGGCGCCGGCACCTACGTTGTGCCGTTTTTCTGTTCAGGGCCGTACTACTCGGGAGTTCGTGCATTGCAGCACGTAAAGCGGCCGCGTTCCAAACAGCCCGAACGGGTGATTACCAGTGGTCCAGACCCCAGATAAAACGGGCATAAAGAGCGAGCCCCGCCAAAAGGCGGGGCTCATGTGAGCGCAGCGACACCAGGCGAATGCGCCTTGTGTCCGGTGCCCGGCAATTCTCTGTCGAAACGTTATGAACGCCGGGGCGAACCGTGTCAAAGGACACACCCACCCCGTTATGCCCATGGCAACTGCCGTTTGGCCAGGACTACTTGAGCCGGGCCATGAGGGCGTGTTCCACGAGGGTGATGAGCGCGCTCTTGGCGTCCGCGCGGTGGCGGGCGTCGGTGGTGATGATGGGGGTGTCGGGGCC
>NZ_JBEXQK010000091.1:0-4938 GCF_040612535.1 Streptomyces sp. NPDC006368 | reverse complement strand
GCGAGCTGGAGGCCGAAGGCCGCGAGGGTGCGGATGGTGCGGTCGAGGCGGCCGTCGGCGAAGAGGCCGCCGCGGTGCGCCCGCAGCGAGGTCTGCGCAGCGGCTGACGGCCGAACTCCAGGCCCGGTCCGAGGAGCTCCAGGTGCAGCAGGAGGAGCTCCAGCGCTCCAACGCCGAACTGGAGGAGAAGGCCGCGCTGCTGGCCGCGCAGAACCGCGACATCGAGACCAAGAACCTGGAGATCGAGCAGGCGCGGCAGGAGCTGGAGGCACGGGCGCAGCAGCTTGCGCTGGCCTCCAAGTACAAGTCGGAGTTCCTCGCCAACATGAGCCACGAGCTGCGTACGCCGCTCAACAGCCTGCTCATTCTGGCGCAGTTGCTGGCGCAGAACCCGACGCGCAACCTGACGCCGAAGCAGGTCGAGTACGCGGGCATCATCCACTCGGCCGGGTCCGACCTGATGCAGCTGATCAATGACATCCTGGACCTGTCCAAGGTCGAGGCGGGGAAGATGGACATCAACCCCGAGCCGGTCGCGCTGCGGCAGTTGCTGGACTACGTGGAGGCCACCTTCCGGCCCATGACCACGCAGAAGAACCTCGACTTCACCATCAGTGCCGCTCCGGGCGTCCCGACCGATGTGCTGACCGACGACTCCCGGCTGCGGCAGGTGCTGCGCAACCTGCTGTCCAACGCGGTCAAGTTCACCGAACACGGCAGCGTCGAGTTGCGCATCGAGAAGGCCACGGACGACGAACTTCCCTCTTCCATGCGCCGTGGTGAGGCGGTGCTGGCGTTCCGCGTCATGGACACGGGCATCGGTATCGCCGAGCAGCACCTGGAGGCGATCTTCGGCGCCTTCCAGCAGGCGGACGGCACCACCAGCCGCAAGTACGGGGGCACCGGGCTGGGTCTGTCCATCAGCCGGGAGATCGCGCATCTGCTGGGTGGCGCGGTCAGCGCCGAGAGCGTGCCGGGACAGGGCAGTACGTTCACGTTGTACCTGCCGGTGGCGCGGGCCGACTGGGAAACCGCCGTCCTCGCCGGGGGTCTCCCGCCGGCCACGGCGGACGGGACGGCCGGCAGAGCGGGCAGCACGCCGCCGGCGGTCCGCACGGCCCCGGCGCCTCGGCAGAAGCGCCGGTTGCTGGTGGTCGAGGAGCGTTCGCGCGGTCTGCTGTCACTGGTGGCCGAGAGCGCGGTCGCCGATCTGTCCGGGACGCAGGATCTCGCCAAGCGCACGGCGGACATCGAGGTCATCACGGCCGTGGGCGCGCAGGAGGCGGCGGAGAGTCTGGCCGCGGGGCCCTTCCATTGCGTGGTCCTGGAACTCGACATGCCCAAGGATGAGGCCCTGCGGTTCCTGACCGCCATGGATGGTGACGCGGCGGTGACGACCGTGCCCGTCCTCGCGCACAACAGTCGCCGTCTGGAGCCGGCCCAGGAGGAGCGGCTCCAGACCCTGGCAGACGCCCGGCCGCTGGAGCTGATCTCCAGCCTCGACGAGCTGCGCGAGAGGGTCGCCCTGCACCTGTCCGCCGAGGAACCGGGGGACGTGCTTCCGTTGGTGCGCCCGGAGGAAACGCGCAGGCAGTCCTCGCAGCCGGTTCACGGGAGCCTTTCCGGGCACACGGTGCTGGTGGTGGACGACGACGCTCGCAACCTGTACGCCATCAGCGGCATCCTGGAGCTGCACGGCATCAACGTCCTGCACGCCGAGAACGGCCGCAAGGGAATCGAGGCACTGCGTGAGCACCCCGAGACGGATTTGATCCTGATGGACGTGATGATGCCGGAGATGGACGGCTACGCCGCGACGTTCGCCATAAGGGAGGACCCCGCCTATGCCGAGCTGCCCATCATCGCGGTGACGGCGAAGGCCATGCCGGGCGACCGGGAGAAGAGCCTGGCGTCGGGGGCGAGCGACTACGTCACCAAGCCCGTCGACGCCGACGACCTCATCGCCTGCATCGGGCGCTGGCTGACCACCTAGGGCACCGGGGGCCGTTGAGGCCTGTGCACATCGCTTCACCCCCACCGCCCATCACCGACCGAGGAGCCGGCAGCACGTGAGCACTCCTGAGAACGCCGCGGAGCCCGTAGAGGGGGACGGGCTGCTGAGGCCTGCCCCCGCAGGCCGGTCGTATCCCCCTGTCCCCACTCAGGCGACGTCGTCCCCCGATGGTGCGTCCGAGAGAGCGGGCCGTCCCCCGGCCGACGACGCCGACTCGCGGGCGGCCCTGGCGATCCCGCCGGGAGCCGAGGTGGCGGCCGGGGCCGTACCGGAGGGGCTCGCCGAGGAAACCTCCGCACCCGAGGAGAACAGCGGCCTCGGCCGCCTGGCCGCGACGGTGGAGCGGCTGCGTGGCGAGATCCGTGCCGCGCAGGCGGCAGCCGACGGTCGCGCCCTGGTGGAGCTCGCCAAGGGCGTGCTGATCGAGCGGCTGCAGTGCGGGCCGGCCGCGGCCGCGCAGCAGCTGGCCATGCTGGCCGACGAGTCGGGTGTGTCACAGCTGGAGCTGGCGGCGGACATCGTCAACGAGTCGGCCCGTGACCACGTCACCGAGATCGCCAACGACTTCCTCAGGCGAACCAGCGGCGAGCCGGGCACCGGGGACGACGACACCTCCGTCGGTGTCCGCCTGCGCACGGCCGAAAGCGGCGCCCTGGCGGCGGACGACACCCAGGCGGTTGCCGAGTCCCTCCTGGAACACGCTCTGGCGCCGCTCGGTGCCAACGCCGTCGCCGTGTGGACGGCCGGCTTCGACGCCTCGCTGACGCTTTCCGGCCACGCCGGTTTCGCCGCTGACGAGGCCGCCCGCTGGCGCTACGTCCCCCCGGGCGTGTCCACGCTGGCCCGCCAGGCCCTGAGCGAACGCCGGGCCATCCGGATCGCCTCCTTGGACGCGGCGGCTCTGCCCTCCATCGGCTGGGCGCAGAAACCCCGTGGCGGCCGCGTGGCCGTCCCGGCCGGAACGGGCGGGCGCGTCCACGGAATTCTCGAGATCTGCTGGCCCGGTCCCCTGGAACCTCAGCCGCCGCAGATCATGCGCCAGATCGAGGCCCTGGCCGAGCTGTGCGCCCATACTCTCGACGGCCACTCGATCTCCACCGCCCCACCCCCGGCTCCGCCCTGGATGACCACTCCCGACCTTTCCGAGCTGGTGGATCTCTCCGAGGGCCTGTACGACCCGGCGCTCGTCCTGACCCCGTTCATGGAGGCCGACGGCCGCCTCGCCGACTTCCGGATCCATCACGTCAACAGCCACTTCCTCGACCCGGCCGGACGCCCCCGCAGCGCCATCGCCGGAGCGCTGCTGCTCGAGGCCTATCCCATGGCGGTCGGCGGCAGCGAGCTCTTCGAGGAGATCGCCCGCGTCTACGCGACCGGTGAGCCGTTCCGTGTCCAGCGGATGACTCTCACCGCCCTGGTCGGTCAGGTGCCTCTCGCCGCCGTCGCCGACATCAGCGTCAGCCGCCACGGCAGCAGTGTGCTGATGATCTGGCGGGTCGAGGACGACACGGCGCGCCTGGCCAACCTCCTGCAGCACGCCCAGCGTCTCGGGCAGATCGGCGGGTTCGAGGAGAACCTCGCCACGGGCGAGATCATGTGGAACGACCAGCTGTTCGACCTCTACGGCCGTCCCCGTCACACCGTTCCCGTGCCTCTGGGGGCGCTCACCGCACACGCCCATCCCGATGACGCCACCACCATCGGCCGTTTCCTGCGCGCGGTGCTGCATCACCGGCGACCGGCTTCCGCAGCCTTCCGTCTGCAACGCCCCGACGGCGTCACCCGGCACATGCGCGTGATCGCCGAGCCCGTACTCGACGCCGACAACCGGCTCATGGCCGTGCGCGGCGCCTACCAGGACATCTCCGCGCAGCACTGGACGGAGGTCGCGCTGGCGGCGACCCGCGATCAGCTGGCGCACACCGAGCAGCAGGCCGCCGAACGCAACCGTCTGACCCTGCAGTTGCAGCACGCCATCATGCCGCCGGCGCAGGCTCCGCTGGACAGTCCGGGCCTGCAGATCGCCGTGCGGTACCGCCCGGCGGAGTCCGACTCGATGGTGGGCGGAGACTGGTACGACGCCGTCGTCCTGCCCTCCAAGCAGATCATGCTGTGCGTGGGGGACGTGGCCGGCCACGGCATCGAGGCCGCCACCAGCATGGTGGTACTGCGCAACGCCATGCGCGGCCTGGCGGTCACCGGAGCCGGGCCGGCCCAGCTGCTGTCCTGGCTGAACATCGTGGCTCATTACCTCACCGACCACGTCACGGCCACCGCGGTGTGCGGCCTGTACGACCCCGAGAAGCGCACCTTGCGCTGGGCGAGGGCCGGTCACCTGCCGCCTGTCCTGATCCGGGGGCAGAAGGCGAACACCCTGCGCACCGTCGGTGGCATCCTCCTCGGCGCCCTCTCGGAGGCGACCTACGAGGAGGAGGAGTTGCAGATGGAGCCCGGTGACACGCTGCTGATGTACACCGATGGACTGGTCGAGCGCAGGGACGAGTCGGTCCAGGACTCGCTGGCCCAGCTTCTGACCAACGCCCGGATCCCGACCACCACGCTGGAGCAGCGGCTTGACGGGCTGCTCACGCACAGCAAGTCCGACACGGACGACGACACGTGTCTGATCGGTATCCAAGTCGTGTGAGCCACGCGGTCCGATGGGGTCGCGGCGCGCGGGCGATGGGCCGGCGGGGATGGCGTCGCCGCCCACCTGGGCGGATACCCGGGGCGTAGGGTGGCTGGATGCCGGTGGCGCGCTGACCCCGGCAGGCGTCCCAGGTGCGTCATGGGTGTGAGGTTGTTGTCGTCAGTACCGAGGAGGGCCCGTGTCTCAGCGACTGACAAGGCCGTTGCGAAGTGTCACAGTTGAGGACATGCATTCCGAGAGTTCTCCAGGCGCCGACCGGGATGCTGCCGCCCAC
>NZ_JBEXQK010000090.1:1633-3283 GCF_040612535.1 Streptomyces sp. NPDC006368 | reverse complement strand
CGGGGGTGGTGGGTGGCTGGTCGTTGCTTGAGAACTGCACAGTGGACGCGAGCATCTGTGGCCAAGTTTTTAAGGGCGCACGGTGGATGCCTTGGTACCAGGAACCGATGAAGGACGTGGGAGGCCACGATAGTCCCCGGGGAGCCGTCAACCAGGCTTTGATCCGGGGGTTTCCGAATGGGGAAACCCGGCAGTCGTCATGGGCTGTCACCCGCTGCTGAACACATAGGCAGTGTGGAGGGAACGAGGGGAAGTGAAACATCTCAGTACCCTCAGGAAGAGAAAACAACCGTGATTCCGGGAGTAGTGGCGAGCGAAACCGGATGAGGCCAAACCGTATGCGTGTGATACCCGGCAGGGGTTGCGCATGCGGGGTTGTGGGATCTCTTTGTCACAGTCTGCCGGCTGTGAGACGAGTCAGAAACCGTTGATGTAGGCGAAGGACATGCGAAAGGTCCGGCGTAGAGGGTAAGACCCCCGTAGCTGAAACATTGACGGCTCGTTTAAGAGACACCCAAGTAGCACGGGGCCCGAGAAATCCCGTGTGAATCTGGCGGGACCACCCGCTAAGCCTAAATATTCCCTGGTGACCGATAGCGGATAGTACCGTGAGGGAATGGTGAAAAGTACCGCGGGAGCGGAGTGAAATAGTACCTGAAACCGTGTGCCTACAAGCCGTGGGAGCGTCGCTGTGTGTGCTTGCACATGCAGTCGTGACTGCGTGCCTTTTGAAGAATGAGCCTGCGAGTTTGCGGTGTGTTGCGAGGTTAACCCGTGTGGGGAAGCCGTAGCGAAAGCGAGTCCGAATAGGGCGGTTTAGTAGCGCGCTCAAGACCCGAAGCGGAGTGATCTAGCCATGGGCAGGTTGAAGCGGAGGTAAGACTTCGTGGAGGACCGAACCCACCAGGGTTGAAAACCTGGGGGATGACCTGTGGTTAGGGGTGAAAGGCCAATCAAACTCCGTGATAGCTGGTTCTCCCCGAAATGCATTTAGGTGCAGCGTCGTGTGTTTCTTGCCGGAGGTAGAGCACTGGATAGGCGATGGGCCCTACCGGGTTACTGACCTTAGCCAAACTCCGAATGCCGGTAAGTGAGAGCGCGGCAGTGAGACTGTGGGGGATAAGCTCCATGGTCGAGAGGGAAACAGCCCAGAGCATCGACTAAGGCCCCTAAGCGTACGCTAAGTGGGAAAGGATGTGGAGTCGCAGAGACAACCAGGAGGTTGGCTTAGAAGCAGCCACCCTTGAAAGAGTGCGTAATAGCTCACTGGTCAAGTGATTCCGCGCCGACAATGTAGCGGGGCTCAAGCGTACCGCCGAAGTCGTGTCATTGCAGTACATACCCCCAACGGGGACTGTGATGGGTAGGGGAGCGTCGTGTGCCGGGTGAAGCAGCCGCGGAAGCGAGTTGTGGACGGTTCACGAGTGAGAATGCAGGCATGAGTAGCGATACACACGTGAGAAACGTGTGCGCCGATTGACTAAGGGTTCCTGGGTCAAGCTGATCTGCCCAGGGTAAGTCGGGACCTAAGGCGAGGCCGACAGGCGTAGTCGATGGACAACCGGTTGATATTCCGGTACCCGCTTTGAAACGCCCAGTATCGAATCCTCTGATGCTAAGGCCGTGAAGCCGCCCTGGACCCTTCGGGGG
>NZ_JBEXQK010000090.1:0-1534 GCF_040612535.1 Streptomyces sp. NPDC006368 | reverse complement strand
AAGGGGAGTGGTGGAGCCGCCGGCCCAAGGTGGTAGTAGGTAAGCGATGGGGTGACGCAGGAAGGTAGTCCAGCCCGGGCGGTGGTTGTCCCGGGGTAAGGGTGTAGGCCGTGTGATAGGCAAATCCGTCACACATTGAGGCTGAGACCTGATGCCGAGCCGATTGTGGTGAAGTGGATGATCCTATGCTGTCGAGAAAAGCCTCTAGCGAGTTTCATGGCGGCCCGTACCCTAAACCGACTCAGGTGGTCAGGTAGAGAATACCGAGGCGTTCGGGTGAACTATGGTTAAGGAACTCGGCAAAATGCCCCCGTAACTTCGGGAGAAGGGGGGCCATCACTGGTGAGGAGTTTTGCACTCTGAGCTGGGGGTGGCCGCAGAGACCAGCGAGAAGCGACTGTTTACTAAAAACACAGGTCCGTGCGAAGCCGTAAGGCGATGTATACGGACTGACGCCTGCCCGGTGCTGGAACGTTAAGGGGACCGGTTAGCTCCATTTCGGTGGGGCGAAGCTGAGAACTTAAGCGCCAGTAAACGGCGGTGGTAACTATAACCATCCTAAGGTAGCGAAATTCCTTGTCGGGTAAGTTCCGACCTGCACGAATGGCGTAACGACTTCTCGACTGTCTCAACCATAGGCCCGGTGAAATTGCACTACGAGTAAAGATGCTCGTTTCGCGCAGCAGGACGGAAAGACCCCGGGACCTTTACTACAGTTTGATATTGGTGTTCGGTTCGGCTTGTGTAGGATAGGTGGGAGACTGTGAAGCTTGGACGCCAGTTCAGGTGGAGTCGCCGTTGAAATACCACTCTGGTCGTGCTGGATGTCTAACCTGGGTCCGTGATCCGGATCAGGGACAGTGTCTGATGGGTAGTTTAACTGGGGCGGTTGCCTCCTAAAGAGTAACGGAGGCGCCCAAAGGTTCCCTCAGCCTGGTTGGCAATCAGGTGTTGAGTGTAAGTGCACAAGGGAGCTTGACTGTGAGACCGACGGGTCGAGCAGGGACGAAAGTCGGGACTAGTGATCCGGCGGTGGCTTGTGGAAGCGCCGTCGCTCAACGGATAAAAGGTACCCCGGGGATAACAGGCTGATCTTCCCCAAGAGTCCATATCGACGGGATGGTTTGGCACCTCGATGTCGGCTCGTCGCATCCTGGGGCTGGAGTCGGTCCCAAGGGTTGGGCTGTTCGCCCATTAAAGCGGTACGCGAGCTGGGTTTAGAACGTCGTGAGACAGTTCGGTCCCTATCCGCTGTGCGCGTAGGAATATTGAGAAGGGCTGTCCCTAGTACGAGAGGACCGGGACGGACGAACCTCTGGTGTGCCAGTTGTCCTGCCAAGGGCATGGCTGGTTGGCTACGTTCGGGAGGGATAACCGCTGAAAGCATCTAAGCGGGAAGCCTGCTTCGAGATGAGTATTCCCACCTCCTTGAGAGGGTAAGGCTCCCAGTAGACGACTGGGTTGATAGGCCGGATATGGAAGCCCAGTAATGGGTGGAGTTGACCGGTACTAATAGGCCGAGGGCTTGTCCTCA
>NZ_JBEXQK010000089.1:0-5302 GCF_040612535.1 Streptomyces sp. NPDC006368 | reverse complement strand
CGGTCGACACCGAGTACGGCCGCAGGCCGTACTGGGAGGCGGGCCCGGTGTACGGCCCGTGGGCCGGCGGGTACTTCGGCGGCGGGCTGCTGCCCGGCCTGCTGATGGGCACGATGATGGGCTCGATGCTCGCCACCCCGGCGTACGCGACGGAGTACGGCGGCGGTGACTTCGGCGGCTTCGAGGGCGGCGACTTCTCCGGCGGCGACTTCAACGCCTCCGACTTCGGCGGCGGCTGGGGCGGCGGCGGCGGAGGCGACTTCGGAGGCGGAGGTGACTTCGGCGGAGGTGGCTTCTGAGTCCGCGTGCGCCACAGTGGAGGCCCCGGCCCATCCCCTCCGGCCGGGGCCTTCTCCTGTCCGCGTCTGTTCTATCCCCGGTCGGTGAGGAACGCGGACCAGGCGGCGGGGGACACGGTGAGGACCGGGCCGTCCTGGACCTTGGAGTCCCGCACGTGGACGGCGGCGGGATGGGCGGCGACCTCGACGCAGTTCCCGCCCTCGTCACTGCTGTAGCTGGACTTGCGCCAGGCGTAGGCGACTTCGACGCAGGCGCCGCCTTCCGGGCCGCTGTAACTGGACTTGAACCAGATCAGTGCTGCTGCGGGTGTCATGACTCTCCTGCCAGATCGTCCAGCAGGCCCATGCTTTCCTCAGGGCTTAGGGCCTGTGATCGCAGCATCCCATACATCTGGTGCAGCACACTGACCTCGTCGGGGTCATCGACGAGGAAGCTGACGCGTTGGCCCTCGATGTAGGCCAGTTGGTCATGATCGGGCGTCTCCACCAGCACCATGGGGCCGTTGAGACCCGCGTGCTTTTCGCGCGAGGTCAGCATGATCTGGATGCCCATGAAGGGCAGTTCGGCGCAGCGACGCAGATGTCCGATTTGTTTCCGCAGGACGTGACGTCCGCCGAGAGGTTGCTCCAATACTGACTGCTCAATGATGAAGTTCATCATCGGAGGCCACGGCTTGCGGTCGAACACCTTCTGCCGGTCGAGCCGCGCCGACAGCCGTTCCTCGGCGTCCTCCGCGCTGATCGGCGGGAACAGGGAGGCGAAGACGGCCTTCGCGTACCCCTCGGTCTGGAGCAGCCCGGGCACCAGCTTCTGCTCGTACCAAAGCAAGGTCAGCGCCTGCTGCTCGTGCTCGATGAAGTCCTGCGCGAACGCCGGATACCGCTCCCGTTCCGGCACCCGCGCCACCCCCGCCGCCAGCACACCCCGGCCGCCCAGCACCTGGTCGAGCTGCTCGGCGAGGTCGTACTTCAGCGGTCTGCGGCCCTGCTCGATGGAGGCGATGGTCTCCTGGTGGATGCAGACCTGCTCGGCGAGTTCGGGCTGCGTGAGCCCCGCCGCTCTGCGGAGCTGGCCGAGCTGGGCACCGATGAGGTGCCAGGTGGCGTTCTTCTTTGGCTTGCTCGATGGGTGCATGGTCGCCCTCTTCCCATCCGCCGGAGTACATGACCGGTCACGGCCCGTACAACCGGTTTGTACGGCATGACGCTATGGCTCACTCTAGTCACGCACGGTGACATGGGGGGCATGAACGAAGAACTGCAACTGCCGTATCTGTGCGAGGCGTTCTACCGGCGTGAGCGCAGGTCGGTGCGGGCGGCCCGGCGCTTCGCCGCCGAGGCGCTCGACCGGTGGGGGATCGTGGAGCGCGCCGAAGAAGTGGTGCTGTGCGTGAGCGAGCTCGCCACCAACGCGCTGGTCCACGGGGTCCCGCCGGGGCGCGGCTACCGCTTGTGTCTGCGCCGGCTGTCGGAGGGCCTGCGGCTGCGGGTGGAGCTGCACGACAGCGGCGACGGAGCCGTACGCGCCCAGCAGCCCGACGCCCGGTCGGAGTCCGGGCGCGGGCTGCTGCTGGTGGCGGCGCTGGCCGATGCGTGGGGGGTGGGGGAGCGGAACCCGGGGAAGATCGTGTGGTGCGAGTTCCGCTGGTGACAGCCCACCGGGGAGTCAGGCGGCGTTGCGGATCGCGGAGATCTCGAACGTCAGCTTGATCTTGTCGCTGACCAGGACGCCGCCGGTCTCCAGGGCGGCGTTCCAGGTCAGGCCCCAGTCGGAGCGCAGGATCTCGGCCTTGCCCTCGAAGCCGACGCGCTCGTTGCCGAACGGGTCCTTGGCGGAGCCGTTGAACTCCAGGTCGATGGAGACGGGCCGCGTGACACCCTTGATGGTCAGGTCGCCGGTGATCCGGTAGTCGCTGCCGCCGAGCGCCTCGGCGGAGGTGGAGCGGAAGGTCATCAGCGGGAACTGCTCGGCGTCGAAGAAGTCGGCGCTGCGCAGGTGTCCGTCACGGTCGGCGCTGCCCGTGTCGATCGAGTCGATCTTGACGTCGATGGAGGCGCTGGACGCGGCCGGGTTCTCGCCGTCGAGCGTCAGCGTGCCGGAGTAGTCGGTGAAGGCGCCCCGGACGTTGGTGACCATGGCGTGGCGGGCGGTGAAGCCGATGCCGCTGTGGGCCGGGTCGATGGCGTACTCGCCGGTCAGGACGGCCAGGGCCGGGTCCACGGCGGTGCGGGTGGTGACGGGGGCGGTGGTGGCGGCGTCGCGGCTGAAGAGGCCCATGGTGTGCTCCTTGGTCTGTGTTGGTTTAACCTTCAACGACTTCGACCGTAGCGCTATTCCATTCAACTTTCAACAAGTTCGGTGAACGTTCATCCGATAGGCCCCGACGCCCTCTGGCGTACGCGCGTAGACCTCCGGCACCATCTGTCTGCTCCACCTGCACCGCCCGTCTCAGCAACAGCAGGAGGAAGATGTGAGACTCCGCTCCGTCCTCAGCGCGTTCGCCCTCGTCCTCGGCGCGCTCTTCGCCCCGGGCTTCGGCGTCCTGACCGGCGCGACCGATGCCCACGCCGTCACCAAGATCAGCCACGCCACCGCGACTTCGATGTTCCGCTCCTCGGGCATCACCTGGTCGTCGTCCGGCAACTGCTCGGACCGCAACAACCCCACCTGCACGTCGTTCGAGCAGCTCAACCTCGCCTCCGCCCAGGGGGCCCAGACCCTGAGGAGCGCCAGCGGCTGCGCCCTGAACATCACCGGCGGCACCGAGACCGGCCACGCGGGTGGCACGTACTCGCACTGGAACGGCTACAAGCTGGACTACAGCAAGTACACGTGCCTCGGGAACTACATCAAGAACACCTTCACCTACATCGGCGTGCGCGGAGACGGCGCGCCCCAGTGGAAGTCCGGCTCCGGCAACATCTACGCCGACGAGGGCAACCACTGGGACGTGACGTACTACAACTGCGGCGGCTGCTGACCCCCGCCCGCCCGCCGATCGAACCGGCCACCCCGCGTATCCGGCCGCGCCGCCGCCGGTACGCGGGGCGGGCCGTCACCGCCCGTCCCGCAGCCGCCCGGCGAACGCCCGCGCGGCAGCCAGGTCCCCGACGTTCGGCCGCTGCTCGTTGATGCCGCCGACGAGCTTGGAGGGAGCCCAGGTGTCGAACGCCCGGCCCGAGAAGCTCCCCTCCACCTCGAAGCCCTTGCCTTCGAGCAGCCGGACCAGGGGGCGGGTGAAAGGCGTCGGCGGCATCTCGGGGAGCCGGTGAAGTCGGTAGCCGGGGGTGGAGCCTGCCGTGGAAGACGCCCGAGCCGAATCCCACGAGGTCGGCGCCGGCCGGCTCCGCCGGGTCGGCCTCCTCGGGGGAGACGACCTTCGGGCGCGGTACCTGGGCCTGCTGCTGGCGACCCGACGTGTATTGCCGTGCGACACGCGGACGCACACGATGACGGCCTTCCTCCTCACGATCCCTTCTCCCGCTTCCGTGGTGGGGACAAGGCGGCGGCGCCGGATGTGACACCGCTCGGTCGGGTGTGGAGGCGGCCACGCGGGTGGTCCGCGCTGTCGCGTGGCGGGAGGCAGTGGCGGTGCCCCTGCCCGCGCCCGCGGTATCACGCCCGAGGGCTGGTCCCCTCAGGGCGCGGATGCGTGCGCTCCCGCCAGGCGCGCTCCCACTGCCGGGTCAGCGCCGGGTAGACGATCAGGTGGCGGAACGGTGCGATGAACGCCATGTACAGCCGTCCGAACAGGCCGTTGGGCTTCACCAGGACCGCCATCCGCAGTTCGTGACCGCCGTCGCCGGTCTCCACCCACCCCAGGTGCATGACGCCGTGGACGGTCTTGTTCGCCAGTTCGCTGACGGACTCGTTGGCGAGCTGGTAGACGGGGGTGAAGGGGGAGCCGTCGGCGTCGGAGTCGTCCACGGTCTCGCGGAGGTCGCGTGGCAGGCGGTCGCGCAGCGGCTGGACCCGCGCCCCCAGGCTCGCCCTGCGCTTGTCCCAGCCGAGCAGGGCGCCGAGCTTCCAGCGCACCGCGAACAGGAACCGGACGGGAGCGGGCTGCTCGGCGAATCCGCCGGCCGTCCGCATCGCCGCCAGCATCACGGGGAAGTCGTCCGGCCCGGCCCCCGGGGTGCGGTACGACCACACGTCCTCGGTGCGGAAGTCGGTCGTGAGCTCGTGGATTCGCCACGGCTGATCGGTATGGGCGGTGCGAGGGAGTTTCATGGCCGCTGCCACCTTCCTGCCTCGGGGCGTGCCTGCCATCCCCGTTATACGGTTACGTATAAGGCGAGGCTAGGGCGGAATATACGGTTGCGTATATCCCTGGGATCAGTGAGGTGGGGCACATCGTGGGCGCTGCTCGCACACCGCGTGACAGATGGGTGGAGGAAGGCCTGCGGGCGCTGGCCGAGGGGGGCCCGGACGCCGTCAGGGTCGAGGCGCTGGCGAAGCGACTCGGTGTCACCAAGGGCGGGTTCTACGGGTACTTCGCCGACCGTGACGCGCTGCTGGACGCGATGCTGGACAGCTGGGAGCGCGAGAGCACCGACGAGGTGATCGACCGGGTCGAGCGCGAGGGCGGTGACCCGAAGACGAAGATCCAGCGTGCGGGCATGCTCACCTTCTCCAGCGACCGGCTGCTCCGCATCGACCTCGCGGTCCGTGACTGGGCCCGGCGGGACGAGGCGGTCGCCGAGCGCCTGCGACGGGTGGACAACCGGCGGATGGCCCTGCTGCGCGAGATGATCGGCACCTTCTGCTCCGATCCCGACGAGGTCGAGGCCCGCGGCCTGATCGCCTTCTGTGTGGCGATGGGACACCACTTCCTGGCCGCCGACCATGAGGGCCGTACCCGCGTCGAGGTGCTCACCCGCGCCGGTGACCTGATCCTCGACCGCGCCCACGGCCGGTAGGGCGCCCGGCCGGAAGCGAGCCGGTGCCCGCGCCTTCGCGCCGCGCCGCGCCTTCGCGCCGCGCCGCGCCGCGCCTTCGCGCC
>NZ_JBEXQK010000088.1:0-5334 GCF_040612535.1 Streptomyces sp. NPDC006368 | reverse complement strand
CTCGGCCCGCCTGGTGGCCGACATGCTGAAGTGCGCGGGCGCCGACCGCATCCTCACGGTCGATCTGCACACGGACCAGATCCAGGGCTTCTTCGACGGCCCGGTGGACCACCTGACGGCGCTGCCGGTGCTGGCGGACTACGTGGGCGCGAAGGTCGACCGGAACAAGCTGACGATCGTCTCCCCCGACGCGGGTCGTGTGCGGGTGGCGGACCGCTGGTGTGACCGGCTGGACGCGCCGCTGGCGATCGTGCACAAGCGTCGTGACAAGGACGTCGCCAATCAGGTGACGGTGCACGAGGTGGTCGGTGAGGTCGAGGGCCGGGTGTGTGTCCTGGTCGACGACATGATCGACACGGGTGGCACGATCTGTGCCGCGGCGGAGGCGCTCTTCGCGCACGGCGCGGAGGATGTGATCGTGACCGCGACGCACGGCATTCTGTCGGGGCCGGCGGCCGACCGTCTGAAGAATTCGAAGGTCAGCGAGTTCGTGCTGACGAACACGCTGCCGACGCCGGGCGAGCTGGAGCTCGACAAGATCACGGTGCTGTCGATCGCGCCGACGATCGCGCGTGCGGTGCGTGAGGTGTTCGAGGACGGTTCGGTGACGAGCCTCTTCGAGGAGCAGGGCTGACCGTTCGGCACGCTTGATCGTGCCGCGGCGGGAAGGGCCGTCCCGGCCGTGTGTCGGGGCGGCCCTCTCCGTTCGGCTAAACTGGTGGAGTTGCTCGGCGAGGGAGGCCGTACCGGTCAGGTGCGGCGGTCCGTTATCGACGCGCTCTTCGTAGCAGGCCAAGTCCAGTCGTGGCCGGGTGACCACGACCGATTTCCGTCTGACATTTACGAGGAGTGCCCATGTCCGAGGTGAAGATCACCGCGCAGACCCGTACCGAGTTCGGTAAGGGTGCCGCCCGCCGTCTCCGTCGCGCCCGCCTGGTTCCGGGTGTGCTGTACGGCCACGGTTCCGACCCGATCCACCTGTCGCTGCCGGGTCACGAGCTGCTGCTGGCGCTGCGTACGCCGAACGTCCTGATCGCCCTGGACATCGACGGCAAGAGCAACGAGCTGGCGATCCCGAAGGCCGTGCAGCGTGACCCGCTGAAGGGCTTCCTGGAGCACGTCGACCTGCAGCTCGTGCAGCGTGGCGAGACCGTCACGGTCGAGATCCCGGTCGTCGCCGAGGGCGAGCTGGCCGCCGGTGGCAACCTGCTGGAGCACGTGCTGAACGCGCTTCCGGTCGAGGCCGAGGCCACCCACATCCCCGAGACGCTGACCGTCTCCGTCGAGGGCCTGGCGGCCGGTGCCTCCGTCCTGGCGAAGGACATCCAGCTGCCGAAGGGCACCTCGCTCGCCGTCGACGAGGACACCGTCGTGCTGCAGGTCCTGGCCGCCCAGGCCGAGGAGCCGTCCGGTGAGGGCGCCGAGGGTGACGAGACCGCCGAGGTCTGAGCCGTAGGCTCCGCTTGACGTGGTCGTGACGGGGTGGTGGGCTGCGGCCCGCCACCCCGTTTCCGTGTTCGCCGCAGGTTTGGGTACGAGGAGACTGACCGTATGACGACCGATGCCAGCGCCCCCTGGCTCATCGTGGGCTTGGGCAACCCGGGGCCGGAGTACGCCGGGAACCGGCACAACGTCGGCTTCATGGTGGCCGACCTCCTCGCCGAGCGGATCGGGGGGAAGTTCAAGCGCGCGCAGAAGGCTCAGGCGCAGGTGGTGGAGGGCCGGATCGGTCCTCCGGGTCCGGGGAACCGCCGGGTGATCCTGGCGAAGCCGATGTCGTACATGAATCTGTCGGGTGGTCCGGTGACGGCGTTGCGGGACTTCTACAAGGTGCCGACGGCGCATGTGGTGGCCGTGCATGACGAGCTGGACATCGATTTCGGGATGCTGCGGCTGAAGCTGGGGGGCGGTGACAACGGTCACAACGGCCTGAAGTCGATGACGAGGGCGGTGGGGCCGGATTATCACCGGGTGCGGTTCGGGATCGGGCGTCCGCCGGGGCGGATGCAGGTCGCCGATTACGTCCTGAAGGACTTCTCCTCCGCGGAGCGCAAGGAGCTGGGCTACTTCGTGGACCGGGCGGCGGACGCGGCGGAGTGCCTGGTGATCGAGGGCCTGGAGCGAGCACAGTCCGTGTACAACTCGTAACGGGTTCGGACCGGAATTGACCGGGCCTGGTCGTATCCCAGAGGATCGCGGCCCATGAGCCCCAGGAGCCCCAGGAGCAAGAAGCGGACCTCAGCGCTCCCGTACGTCCGCCGGGCAGCCATGGCGCTGGTCGCCCTGCTGCTGGTGGTGGCGGGCTTCTGGGCGTCGTGGGGGACGGCGCAGCACATCCTGCTGTCGAAGGGCCGCGAGCACGGTGCGATGACGGTGACGGGCTGCTCGACGGAGACGTGCACCGGCCGGTACGACCCGGAGGGCCCGGCGGGGATCCGTACCGACATGACGATCGCCCATTCGGTGGCGGTCGAGAAGGGCGGGCGGTTCCCGGTGGTGGTGAAGCCCGACAGCACGGAGCTGGTGCGCACGGGCTGGTCCGGGGGGCTGCACGCGTGGCTGCCGCTGGCCGGGGCGCTGTTGCTGGCGGCGCTCGTCATCGGTGGCGGGCTGCGGGCGCCGCGCCTGGCGTGGGCGTCGGCGTCGGTGGGCGGGGCGCTGCTGGTGGGGACGTTCTTCGCGCTGTGACGACCGGCCCCGGGCGCTGGAGAGCGGTATGCGGAATGGGGCGTTCACTCAATCGTTATGGGGACCATTGGGGCAAGACGCTGCCCTTGGTACGGATGCGGCGTGAGGTGGCTTGACGCGGTGGCGAGCGCGACAGGAAGCTGAGCCGCCGCCCCCCACGGCCCCTTCTCTCGTTGGACATCCCATGCGCATGCTCACTTACTCGGGTGTACTGGTGGCGACTGCCGCCTGCTCCCTGGTGTTCGCCCCCTCCGCCCTCGCCACCAAGGGCGACAACGGCACGGTCAAGATCCACGACGCCGCGACCGGCGAGGAACTTCGCAAGAACGAGCCGAAGGTCTGTGAGTTCTACCTCGACGCCTTCGGGTTCGACGCCGGCCAGCTGGTCGACTGGCACATCGAGGCCTGGGGCGGGAGCGCCGGCGCCAAGGGCGGGACGGTCGAGTCCGGTTCGCTGACGCTGGACGCCCAGGGGCACGGCCGGACCGCTGACATGACCCTGCCGGACGGCCACTACAAGCTCTTCTGGAACTTCGACGGCGAGAACGGCCGCGCCAAGCACAAGGTCTTCAAGACCGACTGCGAGCCGGCCACGTCCACGCCGGGCGACAAGGACAAGCCGGGCGGAAAGGACGACGAGGGCGGCAAGGGCGGCAAGGAGGAGGAGGGCGGCAAGGGCGGCGGGTCCGCTCCCACGCCCGCGCAGTCCACCGCCCCCGAGGCCACCGCCCCCGAGGCCACCACCCCTGCGGCCACGGCCCCCGCAGCCGCGCCGTCCACCGCCCCGGCGGCGGCGAAGCCCGCCCCCTCGGCGAGCGACGCGGCCGAGGGTGACCTCGCCGAGACCGGCAGCAGCGCGCCCGTCGGCGTCCTGGGCGCGGTCGCCGCGGCGCTGGTCGCGGGCGGCGGCTACCTGGTACTGCGCCGCCGCAAGGCCCAACAGCACTGACATCGGCTATGCGAAGGGGGCGCCCGGTGAACCGGGCGCCCCCCTTTTTTCCGTCCCGGAGGTCAGCCGGTGTTGCGCAGGCCGGCCGCCACGCCGTTCACCGTGAGCAGCAGCGCCCGGGCGAGGAGCGGGTCCGGCTCCTCGCCGCGCTCGGCGGCGGACCGCTGGCGGGCGAGCAGCGCGACCTGGAGGTAGGAGATCGGGTCCAGGTAGGCGTCGCGGATGGCGAAGGTCTGCTGGAGCACCGGGTTGGAGTCGAGCAGCTTCTCCCCGCCGGTCACCCGCAGGACCTCGCCGACCGTCAGGTCGTGCTCGGCCTGGATGTCCTCGAACACGTGCTTCAGGTTGTCCGGGACGAGCGTGTCGACGTAGTGGCGGGCGATCCGCAGGTCCGTCTTGGCGAGGGTCATCTCGACGTTGGACAGGAAGTTGCGGAAGAAGTGCCACTGCTCGTACATCTCGTCGAGCACGGTGTCGAGGCCGGCCTCGCGCAGCGCCTTGAGGCCGGAGCCGACGCCGAACCAGCCGGGCACGATCTGCCGGGACTGCGTCCAGCCGAAGACCCACGGGATGGCCCGCAGCCCGTCCAGGCCCGCGCCCGAGTCGGGGCGGCGGGAGGGCCGGGAGCCCAGGTGGAGCTCGGCGAGCTGGTCGACGGGGGTGGCGGCGAAGAAGTACGCCGGCAGGTCGGGGTCCTCCACCAGCTTGCGGTACGCGGTGTGGGCGGCCTCGGAGACGGTGTCCATGGCCGCGTCCCAGCGGGCCAGGGCCTCGTCGGACTGGCGGGGCGCGGTGTGCAGCGCGGACGCCTGGAGCGTGGCCGCGACGGTGAGTTCGAGGTTCTCCCGGGCCAGGGACGGGATGAGGTACTTGTCGGAGATGACCTCGCCCTGCTCGGTGACCTTGATCTCGCCTTCCAGGGTGCCCCAGGGCTGGGCGAGGATCGCGTCGTGCGAGGGGCCGCCACCGCGGCCGACGGTGCCGCCGCGGCCGTGGAAGAGGCGCAGGCGTACGCCGTAGCGGTGGGCGACGTCGCGCAGGCGGCGCTGGGCGCGGT
The DNA here is from genome assembly GCF_040612535.1 of Streptomyces sp. NPDC006368. Classification (NCBI taxonomy): domain Bacteria; kingdom Bacillati; phylum Actinomycetota; class Actinomycetes; order Kitasatosporales; family Streptomycetaceae; genus Streptomyces; species Streptomyces sp. NPDC006368. Next base: position 640 of record NZ_JBEXQK010000088.1, on the reverse strand, counting down.
GGATCTCCCACTGGGAGGTGGTGATGCCGCCGAACTTGGAGGAGTCGGAGTAGCCGAGCATGACCTCCTGGACGTCGCCGCGCAGGGAGACCAGGCGCCGGTAGGAGGGGTCGGCGAGCATGTCGTTGAGGATGACGTCGGCGGCGCGCAGCTCGTCGGTGGTCTCCAGCAGCGGCACGATGCCGATCTTGGCCCAGCCGGCGTGGAGGTCGATCAGGCCGGCCTCGCGGGCGAGGACGGCCGCCGCGAAGACGTCGTCGGCGCCCTGGCACATGGAGATGATGTAGGACTCGATGACCTCGGGCCCGAAGCGCTCCAGGGCGTCCTTGACGGTGAGGAACACGCCGAGGGTCTTGGTGCCGGCCGCGTCGAGCGGGGCCGGGGTGGGGGCCAGCGGGCGGCGGGAGCGGAGCTCCTTGGCGAGGAGCTTCTGCCGGTAGTCGCGCGGCATGTCGGCGTACCGCCAGGACTCCTCGCCGAGCCGGTCGAAGAGCTGGCCGAGGGCGTGGTGGTGGGCGTCGGCGTGCTCGCGTACGTCCATGGTGGCGAGCTGGAGGCCGAAGGCCGCGAGGGTGCGGATGGTGCGGTCGAGGCGGCCGTCGGCGAAGAGGCCGCCGCGGTGCGCCCGCAGCGAGGTCTG
>NZ_JBEXQK010000087.1:0-5453 GCF_040612535.1 Streptomyces sp. NPDC006368 | reverse complement strand
CGCGCCCGGGCGGGGACCCGGGCGCGGCGGTGAAGAGAACGGTGGGTGGGGAAACGGGTGGGGCGAGCCGGTCAGGCCCGTGGCGGTTCCTGGCCCGGATCGCGGCCGTACTGATCCTTCAGCCGGTCCTGGGCGGTGTCGACGTGCCCGCTGTGCTTGCCCTGGGTCTTGTCGTCGACGTAGTCGCCGCCCTTGTCGATGCCCTTGCCGGTCTGCTCTCCGTGGCCCTTGAGCATGTGCTTGAGCTTGTCCATCACGGACATGAGGACATCCTCCTGGTCGAGACTTCCCCCCTTCCAGTTTCACCGCAGGTCACCCGACGCGCATCCCCGGACGGACGCGGGCCGCCGGACCGCCCCCGCCGGACCGCCCCCGCCGGACCGCGCCCGGCGGGGGCGCCATCAGTCCGCCGACGCCGTCCAGCCGTCCAGCCGGACCCGGTACGCGTCCGCCGGCCGGGCGTCGTCGAAGAGGACGCGCTCGCCGTCCCGCACGCGCAACCCGTCGACGTACACGCCGCGCCCCACGTACAGCCGGTCCGTCGCGTACCGCCAGCGCAGCCGCAGCGGCGTGCCGCGCCAGGCGGACAGGTCCGCATCCAGCCGGTGCCAGACCCGCCCCGACCAGCCCGTCACCGCCCCGCCGGGGTGCCGCCGCGGCTCCTCTCCGGCGCGTACGGTCGTGAACGGCACCGGCCGCCAGGTCACCCCCGCGTCGCCGGAGGCCTCCAGGAACAGGGCGTCCGAGCCGGGCTCGGTGTCCCACCACAGCGCGGCGCGCAGCCGGATCTCACCGGAGCCGGGCGTCAGGTCGGGCAGGGTGAGCGTCGCCGCCGTGCTCGACGCCATGCCCGCGTACCACGCGGTGCGGCCGTGCGCCGGTCGTACCGGAACGGCCCGGGCCATGTGGTCGGCCGCGGCCACCCGCGGCGCCGAACCGGAGCGCCAGCCGCGCACCGGGTGCACCGAGTTGCCGAGGACCACCAGGAAGGAGTCGGTGGTCGGGTCGATGACGAGGCTGGTGCCGGTGAAGCCGGTGTGGCCCGCGGTGTACGGGGTGGCCATGGCACCCATGTACCAGTGCTGGTACAGCTCGAAGCCCAGGCCGTGCTCGTCGCCCGGGAAGGCGGTGTTGAAGTCGGTGAACATCAGCTCCACGGACTTCGGCTCCAGGATGCGGGCGCGGCCGTAGACGCCGCCGTTCAGCAGCGCACGGGCGAGGACGGCCAGGTCCCAGGCACAGGAGAAGACACCGGCGTGACCGGCGACGCCGCCGAGGCTGTACGCGTTCTCGTCGTGCACCTCGCCCCAGACCAGGCCGCGCTCCAGACCGGACCAGGGGAGGCGTGCGTCCTCGGTGGCGGCGATCTTGGACTTCCAGGAGGGCGGGGGGTTGAAACGAGTGCGGTGCATCCCGAGTGGAGCGGTGATCCCGTTCCGGAGCAGGGAGTCCAGGGTGTGACCGGTGATCTCCTCCAGGATCAGCTGGAGCGTGATCAGGTTCAGGTCGGAGTAGCGATACGTGCTCCCGGGCGGGTTCGCCGGCGCCTCGTTCCACAGCAGCCGCAGCTTCCCCTCCCGCGTCGGCTCCTTGTACAGCGGGACCCACGCCCGCAGCCCCGAGGTGTGCGTCAGCAGCTGACGTACCGTGATGTCCTGCTTCCCGCCACCGCCGAACTCCGGCAGATACGCGGTGACCTCCGCCTCCAGTTCCAGCGCCCCGCGCTCGATCTGCTGCACCGCCAGCACGGAGGTGAAGAGCTTCGACACCGAGGCCAGGTCGAAGACCGTGTCCTCGGCCATCGCGATACGCCGCTCCGCCTCCAGCTCCACGCCCGTGTCGGTCTTCTCGTCGTACGCCGCGTAGCGCACCGCGTACCCGATCGCCCGGTGCAGCGCCACCGTGCCGCCGCGCCCCGCGAGCAGTACCGCCCCCGCGTACCACGGGTGCTTGGGGGAGGGGTCGAGAAACCGCTCCGCGTCGGCCACCAGCCGGTCGAGGTGCGCGGGGAGCAGCCCCGCCCGTTCCGCGGAGCCCAGCCTCAGCGTCGGCCGGCCACCCCGGCCCCCGCCCCACCGTCCGGAGCCCGCGCCCGCCGCCGAAGCGGCCCCCGGAATCGAACCGATCACCAGCGCACCTCCCAGGGCCAGGACCCCGCCGCCGAGCCGGCGCCGGCTTATCCCCTCCGCCATCCTCACCCTCCCTGAAAGAATTCTTCGGGAACGGACGCAACACGTGAAACTTTCTTACCGTGCGCCCCGGCCCGTCAATATCGCGCCGCCCGTGAAACCGGGAAGAACTTGACGACGGGTCAGCCCCGTGGAGGGGCGCTCGGCATCTCCGCCGAGCGGCGAACGGCCGAGCGGCGGGCGCCCGCGCGACGACCGCCCGCACCACTGCCGCGGCGCACGGCCGCCGCACCCGTTCCGGCGACCACATCGCGCGGTGCGGTGCCCGCTCTGGCAGCGTGGCCGCATGGATACCGGTACGCACGACGGCACCGCGCGGCTGACCCGGCAGTGGACCACCTGGCTGCCGGTCGTCTCCGTGGCCGTCCTCGCCGCCGGCTGGGGGCGTGACCTGCCGGGTCCCGCCCTCGCCGTGGTCGGGGTCTGCCTCATCGGCTCCGTCCTGTGCGCCGTGCACCACGCCGAGGTCGTCGCCCACCGGGTCGGCGAGCCGCTCGGTTCGCTGGTCCTCGCCGTCGCCGTGACCGTCATCGAGGTCGGGCTCATCGTCATGCTGATGGCAGGTGGCGGCGACAAGGCGTCCACCTACGCCCGCGACACCGTCTTCGCCGCCGTCATGATCACCTGCAACGGCGTCGTCGGCCTGTCCGTCCTCGTCGCGGCGCTACGACGCCATCGCGTCGCCGTCTTCAACGCCGAGGGCTCCGGCGGCGCGCTCGCCACCGTGACCACCCTCGCCACCATGACCCTGGTCCTGCCCACCTTCACCACCGGCAGACCCGGAGCGCAGTTCACCGGCGCCCAGCTCGCCTTCGCCGCCGTCGCCTCCCTCTGCCTGTACGCCCTCTTCGTCACCGTGCAGACGGTCCGGCACCGCGACTACTTCCTCCCCGTCGTGCGCGACGGTCTTCCCGCCGGCCGCGGTGACGGCCCCGGCGGCAGCGAAAGCGCCGGCGGCAAGGGCAGCGACGGTGACAGCGACAGCGACGGCGACGGTGACGCGCATGCCCCGCCACCCGCCGCCCGCGACGCCTGGTGGAGCGTGGGCCTCCTGCCGGTGGCGCTCGTCGCCGTCGTCGGCAACGCCAAGCTGGTCTCCCCGGCCATCGAGGACGGGGTGGAGTCGGCGGGCCTGCCCCATGCGGTCGTCGGCGTCGTCATCGCGCTGCTGGTGCTGCTGCCGGAGACCCTCGCCGCGGTACGCGCCGCGGCCCGCGGCCGTGTCCAGACCAGCCTCAACCTGGCCTACGGCTCGGCCATCGCCAGCATCGGGCTCACCGTCCCGTCGATCGCCCTCGCCTCCATCTGGCTGTCCGGGCCCCTGGTGCTGGGCCTGGGCGCCGTCCACCTGGTGCTCCTCGTGCTCACCGCGGTGGTCAGCGCCCTGACCGTGGTGCCCGGACGTGCCACGCTCCTCCAGGGCGGCGTGCACCTCGTGCTGTTCGCCGCCTTCGTCTTCCTCTCGATCAGCCCCTGACGCGCACCACCCTCAGCGTCGGGTCGCTGAGGACGTCCTTCTCGCAGAAGCGCGCCCGCACCCACCGCTCGCCCGAGAACAGCGCCGTCTGATCCGCGAAATGCGGGGAGTGGGGGTTCGACGACTGGGAGTACGTCAGCAGGGTCCGCGCCACCGGGCAGCGCCCCCCGTCCCAGCCGACCGCCTGGACATGACTCGTCCCGTGCGCCACCTCGGTGTAGCCGCCACCGGCCGCGTTCCACACCGCTTCGGTCTTGTTCCAGATGCCGAGCGCTTCCGTACCGCCGGACACGGGGACGCGCCGGCCGCCCCGTACCACGAACTGGTGCTCACCCAGCGGCGCGTCCAGCGGTATCCCGGCCGCCCGCAGCTCGGCCACGGCCGCTGTCAGCGCCTTGCCGAAAGCGGGCGACGCGGTGTTGAGCGTGTGCGGGGTGCGCACCGGATCGGCCGCCGAGAACGGCACCTTCCACAGCCCGCCCGACGGCGCACCCGCCGTGAGCTTCCGCCAGAAACGGTCGAAGAGCAGCGCGCCCCGGCTGCCGGTGTTCACCGTCCGGTCCCACCGCCGGATGACCTCGCACGCCGGCAGGTCGTCCGGCAGCACCGCCGGGCACGCCCGCGCAGCGTCACCGGCCGCCAGGTCCCCGGCCGGAGCCCGGTTCGCGAACTGCTGCCGCTGCAGATCGGCCACCGTCAGCCGGCCGCGTTCCGCCAGCGCCGCCACATCCTCGACACCGCCGCGGGTACGCAGCGAACGCGGGGTCGCGATGGTGCCGAACACCCGCTCGTAGCCGGTCAGCGGCCGGTCGGCGTTGGTCAGCCAGGCGCTGTCGTTGGAGTTCACGGCGTACGGCGCGTCCCGGAGCAGCGGCATGCGGGACGGCCCGAGGATGCCGGGCTGCACCGCGTCCTCGTCCGACCCGAGCGCGCAGTCCGTACGCGAGCCGTCCAGCACGGCCACGCCCGACGCCGGATACGTCACCTCGCCCAGCGGTGTCGAACAGCGCCGCGCGAGCTCGTCGGTGATGCGCGGCAGCACCTGCGCCTGGGTGAACAGCGTGTGCCCGGCCGCGTCGGCGGCGACCGTGTTCACCCACGGCAGGCCCTGCGTACGGCGCAGCGCGCCCAGCATGTCGCGCGTCGAGCGGGCCTTCGCGAAGCCCAAAGCGGTGTCCGTCGCCCGCAGGTTGACGGCGTTGGGATCGTTCAGCGCGTACGCCGTCGTCGCCGACCAGGGCAGCGGCAGCGACGCGCCGAGCGAGGAGACGACCGGCCCGTACCGCGTCCACCACTGCGTCCGGGTCACCGGGGCGCCGCCCTTCACCGGCACGGTGACCGTCCGCCGCGTCATCCGCTCCGGCCTGCCGTCCACCAGGTACACGGTCGGGTCCGCCGCGTCCAGCGTCAGCTGATGCAGATTCAGGGTGACGCCGGTCGCGACCGTGTGGCTCCACGCCACCTTGTCGGTGAAGCCGATGCTGACGCCGACCGTGCCGAGCAGCGAACCGCCCAGCACGTTCAGCTCGCCCGGGATGGTCTGCTGCGACTGCCAGAAGCGCCGGCCGCCGTGCCACGGGTAGTGCGGGTTGCCCAGCAGCAGGCCGCGGCCGTTCGCCGTCGTCGCACCGCTGAACGCCACCGCGTTGGAACCCATGTCGGCGCTCTCGGCGGCGAACAGGGCGCGGGCGGCCTCGGCCGTGCGCGCCGGCAGAAGCCGAGCGGGTTGGCCGCCACCATGAAGGCACCGGCGACGCAGAAGCCGATGAAGGAGATGGTGACACCGG
>NZ_JBEXQK010000086.1:0-5817 GCF_040612535.1 Streptomyces sp. NPDC006368 | reverse complement strand
GCCGGTGAAGACGTGCGGGTGGCCGTGCGGGTCGTCGTAGATCAGCACGATCGATCCGGGGTGCCGTTCGACCTGCTGACCGATGACTCCCGGCTGCGGCAGGTGCTGCGCAACCTGCTGTCCAACGCGGTCAAGTTCACCGAGCGGGGCAGCGTCGAGCTGCGGATCGAGCCCGCGGCCGACCACGAACTCCCGGACGCCGTCCACCGCGGCGGCGCCGTCGTGGCCTTCCGCGTCAAGGACACCGGCATCGGCATCCCCGAACAGCAGCTGGAGTCGATCTTCGCCGCCTTCCAGCAGGCCGACGGCACCACCAGCCGCAAGTACGGCGGTACCGGTCTGGGCCTGTCCATCAGCCGGGAGATCGCCCACCTCCTCGGGGGAGCGGTCAGCGCCGCCAGCGTGCCGGGGGAGGGAAGCACCTTCACGCTCTACCTGCCGGTCGCCCGCGGTGACTTCGCGGAACGGCCCTCCGTCGACCGGGGCGGCGAAGCCGCCGCCGACGGCGAGGACACGGACACGTCCGCGGTCACGCGCCGCGTGCCGGACCCCGGCCCGTCCCTGCCCCGCCGGCAGCGCCGGCTGCTGGTGATCGAGGAGCGGCCCCGGGGCCTGCTGTCCCTGGTGGCCGAGAGCGCGGCAGCCGACCTGACCGGCAGCCGCGGCCTCGGGGACTCCACCGCGGGCGTGGACGTCATCACCGCGGTCGGCGCCCAGGAGGCGGCGGCCACCCTCGCCGCGGAGCCGTTCCACTGCGTCGTCCTCGAACTCGACATGGCGGGCGGCGAGGCGCTGCGGTTCCTGGACGCGGTCGACGGCGACCCGGCCCTCACCACCGTCCCCGTCCTCGCCCACAACAACCGGCGGCTCGCACCGGCCGACGAACGGGCGCTCCAGGCACGGGCCGACACCCGCCCCCTGGAGCTGCTGTCCAGCCTCGACGAACTGCGGGAACGCATCACCCTGCACCTGTCCGCCGAGCAGCCCGGGGACGTCCTGCCGCTGGTACGCCGGGACGAGACCGTCGAGCAGCCGCTCCAGCCCGTCGACGCCCACCTCGCCGGCCGTACCGTCCTCGTCGTCGACGACGACGCCCGCAACCTGTACGCACTCAGCGGCATCCTGGAGATGCACGGCGTGCACGTCCTGCACGCGGCGAACGGACGGGAGGGCATCGAGGCGCTCGGACGCCATCCCGGCATCGACCTGATCCTGATGGACGTGATGATGCCCGAGATGGACGGCTACGCGGCCACCGCCGAGATCCGGCGCATGCCCGACCACGCCGACCTCCCGATCATCGCGGTCACGGCCAAGGCCATGCCGGGTGACCAGGAGAAGAGCCTCGCCTCCGGGGCCAGCGACTACGTCACCAAGCCGGTGGACGCCAACGACCTCATCGCCCGCGTGCGGCGCTGGCTTACATAGGAGCTCGCGGGCGGCACGCCCGCCCCAACGCCACGATCAGCCCGCCCCCGCCGAGGCGACGAGGAGCCCGCACCACCATGAGCACGTCCGAACAACCCGGAACCCCCCTCGCGGGTGACGGGTCCCCTCTCCCCGGCCCGGGCCCCCTCCCCTCCGTCCGATCCGCGGACTTCCCACCACCGCGCCGGACGGCCCCGGCGACCGCGGACGACGCCCACGGGCAGACCGCCGCCATCGGCCGCCTCGCCGCCACGGTCGAGCGGCTCCGCCGCGAGGTCCGTTCCGCGCACGCCGCCGCCGACGGCCGCGCCCTCGTCGAACTCGCCAAGGGCGTCCTGGTCGAACGGCTCCGGTGCGCCCCCGCGGAAGCCGCCCGCCAGCTCCAGGACCTCGCCGAACAAGCCGGCGTGACCCACCTGGAGCTGGCCGCCGAGGTCATCAACCAGGCGGCCCGAGACCGCGTCGCCGAGGTCGCCGACGACTTCGTCCGGCGCACCGGCGCCGCCGCCGGGACCGGCGCGCCCCCGGACCACGACGGCCCGTCCGCGGCCGTCCGCCTGCGCACCGCCGAGAGCGGCGCCCTGGCGGCGGACGACACACAGGCCGTCGCGGAATCCCTCCTGGAGCACGCCCTGGCGCCGCTCGGAGCCCACGCGGTGGCGGTGTGGCTCGCCGGCTCCGACGCCTCCCTCACCCTGGCTGGCCACGCCGGCTTCGGCACCGGCGAGGCGGAGCGCTGGCGCTACGTACCGCCCGGCGTCGCCACGGTCGCCCGGCGCGCCCTGACCGACCGCCACACCGTCTCGGTGCGGTCACTGGCGCGGGACGGACTCCCCTCCATCGGCCGCCTCGAACACCCCGACAGCGGCCGGCTGGCCATCCCCGCCGGGACGGGCGGCAGGATCCACGGCGTACTGGAGATCTGCTGGCCGCACGCCCTGGAGCCGCAGCCACCGCAGATCATGCGGCAGATCGAGACCCTGGCCGAACTGTGCGCCCACACCCTGGAGAAGGTGCCGGGCGCCGCGGCCCGCCCGCCCCTCGCCGTGGTGGGCCGCCTGCCCCACGTCTCCGAACTGGTGGAGCTGTCCGAGGGCGTCCACGACTCCGCCCTCGTCCTCCTCCCGCACCTCGACGCCGACGGCCACCTCACCGACTTCCGCATCCACCACGCCAACAGCCGGTTCATCGACCCGACCGGACGCCCGCGCGGCGCCGTCAGCGGGGCGCTGCTCCTGGAGGCGTACCCCATGACCGCGGGCGACAGCGACCTGTTCGGCCGGGTCCAGCGCGTCTACGCCACCGGCGAGGCGTTCCGCGCCCGGCGGATGACCCTGACCACGCTGGTCGAGCAGGTGCCGTTCACGGCCGTGGCGGACGTCAGCATCACTCGGCACGGTTCGGCGGTGCTCCTCATCTGGCGCGTGGAGGACGAGACGGCCCGCTTCGCCAGCCTGCTCCAGCACGCCCAGCGCCTCGGCCGCATCGGGGGCTTCGAGGAGAACCTCCTCACCGGGGACATCGTCTGGAACCGTCAGCTTTTCGAGCTGCGCGGCCTGCCGCCCACGGCGCCCCCGGTACCCCTGGAGGACCTCCCCGCGCACGCCCACCCCGACGACGCCGTCGCCATCGGCCGCTTCCTGCGCACCGTGCTGCACCACCGGCGGCACGCGTCGATCGCGTTCCGGCTGCAGCGGTCCGACGGGGTCACCCGGCACATCCGCGTGGTCGCCGAACCCGTGCTCGGCGCCGACGGCCGACTGCTCGCCGTCCGCGGCGCCTACCAGGACATCTCGTCCCAGCACTGGACCGAGGTGGCGCTGGCGGCCACCCGTGACCGGCTGGCCCAGACCGAGCAGCAGGCAGTGGAGCGCAACCGCCTCACCCTGCAGCTCCAGCACGCCATCATGCCGCCCACCCGCGCGCCGCTCGCCGCCCCCGGCCTGGAGGTCGCGGTCCGCTACCGGCCCGCCGAGACCGAGTCCCTGGTCGGCGGGGACTGGTACGACATGGTCGTCCTGCCCTCGAAGGACGTGCTGCTCTGCGTCGGTGACGTCGCCGGGCACGGCATCGAGGCCGCGACCAGCATGGTGGTCCTGCGCAACGCCCTGCGCGGACTCGCCGTCACCGGAGCGGGCCCCGGGCAACTGCTGTCCTGGCTCAACATCGTGGCCCACCACCTGACCGACCGGGTCACCGCGACAGTGGTGTGCGGCGTCTTCGACCCGCGGACCCGCACGCTGCGCTGGGCCCGCGCGGGGCACCTGCCGCCGGTCCTGGTCCGCGGGGACGAGGCGAGGACGCTGCCGCCGGTCGGCGGCGTGCTGCTGGGCGCGCTCTCCAACGCCGAGTACGCCGAGGAGGAGATCCAGCTGGACCGGGGCGACACCCTGCTCATGTACACCGACGGCCTGGTCGAGCGGAAGGACCTCTCCGTGCCGGACGCCCTCGCCCAGCTGGTGAACACCGCGCGTACACCGGCCGCGTCCCTGGAGCACCGGCTCGACCGTCTCCTCACCCACAGCCGGTCGGACACGGACGACGACACCTGCCTCATCGGCATGCGGGTGGAGTGAACGGCTCTCCCCGGACCCCGGGAAGAGCCGCTCACCGGGTCACCGGCCGGGCCGGAAGGTCCGCTCGAAGACGGCGAAGGCGGCTTCCTGCCGCCACTGCACGGCGGCCTTGGGACTGGCGGCCAGCAGCTTCCCGCACGCACCGCCGGGCGCCGGGACGCCGGCCCGTTCCGTCCGGCACTCCGCGACGGGACGGTAGCCGTCGCGCGTCGGGTTGCCGCGCCACAGGCTGCGGCCGGGCAGGAACGCGTACTCCAGCGACGCCCGCGCCAGGTCCTTCAGCTCCGGGTAGCGCAGGCCGTAGGTCGTGGCGGCGTACTGGTACTCGTGGCTGATGTCGATGCGGGAGACCCCCGGGTCGTCGGTGGCGAGCACGAGGGGCACGCCGTGTTCCCGGTAGGCCGTGAACGGATGCTCGCTGCCCCTGACGCCGAGGATCTGGGCGTTGCTGCTGAAGGGCACCTCGACGGCCACCTCCCGTGCGGCCATCGTGCGGGCGAGCCGCTGCCAGTCGTCCTCGTGGACCAGGTCGACGCCGTGCCCGATGCGCTCGGCGCGGGCGACGTTCACCGCCTCGCCGATGTGGAACGTCAGGTGCTCCGGCTTGACCAGGCCGGGCACCAGCTCGCCCGCGTGCAGGGTGAGGTGCGCACGGGGATGGACGCGCCGGAGGTGGGCCAGCATGCGCATGTGGAGCCGGTAGTCGCGCAGCGCGGTCGCCCCGTCCTCGGGCTGGACCAGGTTGACGGCCACGAACCGCGGGTCCCGCTCGGCGAGCCGCATGCCGAGGGCCATCTGGGTGAACACCGTCTCCGGGGCGCTGCCCCGTGACACCTGGGAGATCCACCGGACCACGAGACGGCAACCGGGTGCGGGTCGCGCGGAGCCGCAGCGCGCCGCGGCGCGGAACTCGGCGTCGGCGGCGTCGGCCTCGGCGCGCGCCTCGGCGACGACCCGGTCCAGTTTTCCGTCCGCCATCAGCTCGCCGTGCAGCCGGGCGAGGTCGGGGTCCCAGCCCACCTCGGCCGCGAGCCTCTTCGCCCCTTCCGAGGCCGGGGTGACCATGGTCTCCAGGTACGACTGGTTCTGCGCCGCGGCGGAGTTGGCGACGTCGGCCAGCTGTTTGCCGCGGTGACGCCAGGTCACCGCACCGAACTTCGCGAAGGTGGCGAAGAAGTGGTCGTGCCCGGACTCCCCGGCGGGGAAGTCCTCCATGGACCAGGCACGCACCAGCGCCCGGTGGAACGCCGGGTCGCCGGCGGCGTCGGAGGCCGGCCGCGTGCCCGGCCCGCAGGGAGGTGCCACCGCCGTCATCGACGCCTCGTCGACGCAGAGCCCGTCCTGACGGGCGAGCTCGATGAGGTATTCGGTGGAGACGGCGCCGGCGAGGTGATTGTGCAGGTCCCCGCCCTTCGGCAGGTTCCGGAAGAACGCGCGCAGTTCGGCGGGCCGCTCGCGGAGCGACTCCAGACGGGCGGCGGTCCACGCCTCCGCCGGGGTCGTCGGGCGGGTGGAGGATTCGGATGGGGGGCGCTCGTTCGCGGCCCGTGCCGCGGCGGGCGGGGCGGACGGCGACGACAGCAGGCCGAGCGTGGCGAGGCAGCTCGCGAGGAGCGCCCGGCGGCGGCCGGCGCGGTGGTGTGGGGTGGTCACCGTCGCAGGATCACCAACCGCGCCCCGCGGAGGGGTGCGGTCAGCGGCGTGTACGCCGTCGGTCACCCGCCCGGACCATCGGCGCGACCCCGACCCCGACCCCGACCCCGACCCCGACCCCGACCCCGACCCCGACCCCGACCCCGACCCCGGGCCCGAC
>NZ_JBEXQK010000085.1:0-6037 GCF_040612535.1 Streptomyces sp. NPDC006368 | reverse complement strand
GAGGCCCAGCAGGGCGCCGAAGAGGGCGATGACCACCGACTCCAGCCGGATCACGCGGCGCAGTGACGGCGCGACAGACCGACCGCGCGCATCGGTCGAGCACCTCGAAGTCGCTGGCACCCAGACCGTACTGGTGGAGTTCACGGTCGAGTTCACATGTCGTACGGGCGTGCAGCGCACGCACGTCGTGCCACTGCTCCACGAGCGCACGCTCGGACTTCATCGCGGCCATGGTGCCCAAGTTAGCAGAGATGGCAACCTTTGTTGCATCGGAATTAAATGCGCTTGCATTCAATGCATGCGCATGTAGTGTGCTGCGCATGACTTCTCCGCTCACCGTCTCGCCCCCCTCCCAGGAACGCTGGAGCCCACGACTGTGGGGCACCCTGCTGGTGCTCTGCGCCGCGATGTTCCTGGACGCCCTCGACGTCTCGATGGTCGGCGTCGCCCTGCCCTCCATCGGCGCCGACCTCGGACTGTCCACCTCCACCCTCCAGTGGATCGTCAGCGGCTACATCCTCGGCTACGGCGGTCTGCTGCTGCTCGGCGGACGCGCGGCCGACCTCCTCGGCCGCCGCCGCGTCTTCCTGATCGCCCTCGCCGTCTTCGCGCTCGCCTCCCTGCTGGGCGGCCTCGTCGACTCGGGCCCGCTGCTGATCGCCAGCCGCTTCATCAAGGGCCTCAGCGCCGCGTTCACCGCGCCCGCCGGGCTGTCCATCATCACCACCACGTTCAAGGAGGGCCCGCAGCGCAACCGGGCTCTGTCGATCTACACGACGTGCGCCGCGACCGGGTTCTCCATGGGCCTGGTGCTCTCCGGCCTGCTCACCGAGCTGAGCTGGCGCTGGACCATGCTGCTGCCCGCGCCGATCGCGCTCATCGCGCTGGTCGTCGGCCTGCGGATGATCCCGCACAGCGCGCGCGACGACGCCCGCGGCGGCTACGACCTGCCGGGCGCCGTCACCGGCACGGCCGCGATGCTGCTGCTCGTCTTCACGGTCGTCGAGGCGCCCGCGGCGGGCTGGACCTCCGCCCGCACCCTGCTGTCGTTCCTGGCGTCCGCCGTCCTGCTCGCCGCTTTCGTGGCCATCGAACGGCGGAGCGCGAGCCCGCTGCTGCGACTGGGCGTACTGCGCTCCGGTTCGCAGGTGCGGGCACAGCTGGGCGCCGCCGCGTTCTTCGGCTCGTACGTCGCCTTCCAGTTCATCGTGACCCAGTACATGCAGTCGCTCCTCGGCTGGAGCGCCCTGCAGACCGCGCTCGCCTTCCTGCCGGCCGGTCTGCTGGTGGCGCTCTCCTCCACGGGGATCGGCGCCCTGGTCGACCGCTTCGGCACCCCGCGGGTGATCGCCACCGGGTTCGCGCTGCTCGTCGTCTCGTACGCGATCTTCCTCCAGGTCGACCTCACCCCGCGGTACGCGGCCGTCATCCTGCCGGCCATGCTGCTGCTGGGCGCCGCGTGCGCCCTGACCTTCCCCTCCCTCAACATCCAGGCCACCACCGGCGTGGCCGACGAGGAGCAGGGCATGGTCTCCGGGCTGCTCAACACCTCGGTCCAGGTCGGCGGCGCCCTCTTCCTCGCCGTGGTGACCGCGGTGATCACCGCGGGCGGCGCCGAGGGCGGGTCCAAGCAGGAGGTCCTGGACAGCTTCCGGCCGGGCCTCGCCGTGGTGACCGCCATCGCGGTCGCGGGCCTGCTGATCACGCTGACCGGGCTGCGCCGCCGCCGTACCGACCGGCCGACGATCGTGGTCGCCTCGTCCGCCCCGGCCCCCGCCGCCGAGGGGAGGGCCGAGCCCGTCGCCGTACGGGACTGACCAAGGGGCGCGCGGTGGGCGGCCGGTGGGTGAGATCCTTGCCCCACCGGCCGCGCGCCGGTGACACTGCCCGCATGGGGACCAGAACGCAGGCGCAGCGGGACGCGATCACGGTGGAGATCGGCTACGCGCTGGTGACCGGCGCCTTTCTCGCGGCAGGGGTGTTCTGTCTCGTCGGCGCACCCGTGGTGGTGTTCGGGCTCGAAGGCGGAGCCGCGCGAAAGTTGCCGGCCGTGGCCGCGGTGGCGGCCTGCCTCATGTTCGTCACCCGGGTGGTACGGGTGCTGTGGCGGTTCACGGACGCTGCACGGCAGGACCGGCCGCGGGTCGCCCCCGCTCAGCCCAGCCGGCCCGGGCGCACCGGGCCCGGCTCATAGGGACGAGTTCGGGGAGCAGTCGAGGCCGGGTGCGGGGGCGCTCGGCGCGGCTTCCGGCGCGCGCAGGGTGTCGAGGACGTGGCGCACCTCCCCCAACGCCTGGTTGCCGGCCGCCTCGATGGTGGAGCCCGTTCGGGGGGTGGTCCGCGGTGATCCACTGGGCGCCGCTGCCCCAGGGCCGGACCCGACCGGCCCGGCCCCCACGACTGTGCCGCCCGCGCCCGGGCCGACCCCGCCGCCGGACGGGCACCAGCGCCCCGAGGGGCGCCCGTACCCGCCGCTCCGCTACTGTCGCCGGTCCAGCGTGTCCAGGACCCGCCGGGCCACCCCGTGGGTGCGGACGATACCGGCCAGGGTCGTCACCCCCCGCGTGATGTCCGCGAAGGCGTGCCACGCCGGCCGGAAGCCGGTGATCGCCGCGTGGAGCAGCCCCGGGCGCCGTTCGAACAGCGCCAGCATCCGCCGCCCGACCGCCATCTCGACGCCCAGCCCCGCCTTGATGGCGAACGCGTAGTTCAGTGCCTGCCGCCGCGCGTCCACCGCGTCGTGCGACTCGGCGATCCGCACCGCCCACTCCCCCGCCAGCCGCCCGGACCGCAGCGCGAAGGAGATCCCCTCGCGGGTCCACGGCTCCAGCAGCCCCGCGGCGTCCCCGCACACCAGGACGCGCCCGCGCGACAGCGGCGAGTCATCGCTGCGGCACCGCGTCAGGTGTCCCGACGAGAGCGCCGGCTCGAACCCGGCGAGCCCGAGCCGGGCGATGAAGTCCTCCAGGTACCGCTTGGTCGCGGCGCCCTCACCGCGTGCCGAGATCACGCCCACGGTCAGCGTGTCGCCCTTGGGGAAGACCCACCCGTAACTGCCGGGCATCGGCCCCCAGTCGATGAGCACCCGCCCCGCCCAGTCCTCCGCGACCGTCGGCGGGACCGGGATCTCGGCCTCCAGCCCGAGGTCCACCTGGTCCAGCTTCACCCCGACATGGGCCCCTATGCGGCTGGCGCTGCCGTCCGCGCCGACGACCGCCCGCGCGAGGACGACCTCCCCGTCGGCCAGCACGACCGCGACGGTCCGCCGGTCCGGCACCGCCGTGCCGTGCTGCTCGACGCGCGACACGGTCACGCCCGTCCGCAGCTCGGCGCCCGCCTTCTGCGCGTGCTCCACCAGCCCGGCGTCGAACTCGGGCCGGTTGATCAGCCCGAACAGCATCCGCTTGGAGCGCCGGGTACGGGCGAAGCGGCCGTTCAGCGAGAAGGTGACGGCGTGCACCCTGTCCTGGAGCGGCAGTTCGAACCCGGGCGGCAGCGCGTCCCGCGACGGTCCGATGATGCCGCCGCCGCATGTCTTGTAGCGGGGCAGGTCGGCCTTCTCCAGGAGCAGTACCCGGCGGCCCGTGACGGCCGCCGCATAGGCCGCGGACGCTCCCGCCGGCCCCGCGCCCACCACGACGACATCCCACACCGGCGCGGAGTGCTCGTTACCGGCGTCTGCGTTCTCGCTGCTCACGATGTGCTTCTGCTCCTGACCCGTGGCCCATGCTCTCGACCGCATCCTACGGCTCGGGCCCTCCCCGCCCCCTGTGGGAGGATCGGACGCGCGTTCGCCGTACACCAAACGGTCACAACGCCAGTCTTAACGTCGCACCCACCAGGAGCGTGCCCATGACCGCCCAGCCGGTTCCGCAGATCGCCGAGACCGTCGCCTCCCTCATGCCCCGCGCCAAGGCGGAACTCGCGGAACTGGTGGCGTTCCGGTCGGTGGCGGACCCGGCGCAGTTCCCGCCGAGTGAGTGCGAGGCCGCCGCCGCGTGGGTGGCGGACGCCCTGCGCGCGGAGGACTTCCGGGATGTCGCGGTCCTCGACACCCCGGACGGTTCGCAGTCGGTGTACGGGTTCCTGCCCGGCCCCGAGGGTGCGCCGACCGTGCTGCTGTACGCGCACTACGACGTGCAGCCGCCGCTGGACCTGGCCGGCTGGGACACGCCGCCGTTCGAGCTGACCGAGCGCGAGGACGGCCGCTGGTACGGGCGGGGGGCCGCGGACTGCAAGGGCGGCTTCATCATGCACCTCCTCGCGCTGCGCGCCCTGAAGGCGAACGGCGGGATACCCGTGAGCGTCAAGGTGATCGTCGAGGGCTCGGAGGAGCAGGGCACCGGCGGTCTGGAGCGGTACGCCGAGGAGCACCCGGAGCTGCTGGCGGCGGACGCGATCGTGATCGGTGACGCCGGGAACTTCCGGGCCGGTCTGCCGACCGTGACGGCGTCGCTGCGCGGGATGACGATGCTGCGCGTCCAGGTGGACACGCTGGAGGGCAATCTGCACTCGGGGCTGTTCGGCGGGGCCGCGCCGGACGCGCTGGCCGCGCTCATCCGCGTACTGGATTCCCTGCGGGCGCAGGACGGTTCGACGACGGTGGACGGTCTGGCGGCAAAGGACACGTGGGAGGGCCTGCACTACCCGGAGGAGGACTTCCGCCGGGACGCCAAGGTGCTCGACGGCGTGGGCCTGATCGGTGACGGGTCGGTCGCCGACCGGCTGTGGGCGCGCCCGGCCGTTACGGTCATGGGCATCGACTGCCCGCCTGTCGTCGGGGCCACCCCGTCCGTCCACGCCACCGCGCGCGCCCAGATCAGCCTGCGGGTGCCGCCGGGCCAGGACGCCGCCGAGGCGACGAAGCTGCTGGCGGCGCACCTGGAGGCGCACACGCCGTGGGGCGCGCGGGTGTCGGTGGAGCAGGTGGGGCAGGGGCAGCCGTTCCGGGCGGACGTCACGAGCCCGGCGTACACCTCGATGGCCGAGGCGCTGCGGGTGGCGTACCCCGGTCAGGAGATGCAGACGATGGGCATGGGCGGCTCGATCCCGCTGTGCAACACGCTGGGCGCGCTGTACCCGGGGGCGGAGGTCCTGCTGATCGGGCTGAGTGAGCCGGAGGCGCGGATCCACGCGGTGAACGAGAGCGTGTCGCCGGACGAGCTGGAGCGGATGTCGGTGGCGGAGGCGCACTTCCTGGTCAATTACGCCCGCTCGCGGCGGGGTTGAGCCGAGAGCGGATCTGCGGACAGCGAAGACGCGGGCGGCGGGCGTGGGCGGGTGCGTACGTTCGCCGCATGAATCCTGACTTCGTCGAGGTGACTCCTCGGCTGCACATGTTCCGCTTCTCGATCGGCCAGGCGTATCTCTGGCGGGACGCGGACGACGACCTGACGCTGATCGACGCCGGCTGGGTGGACGGGGGTCCGGCCATCGAGGAGGCGATACGGAGCGCCGGGCTCCGCCCTCAGGCCCTGCGCCGGATCGTGCTCACGCACTGCCACCGCGACCATGTGGGCGCGGCCGGGGAGCTCGCCGCGCGGTACGGGGCAGAGGTGCTGGCACACACGCTGGACGCCCCGGTGGTACGCGGCGAGGCGCCGGTCCCCGAGCCGGTCCTGCTCGACTGGGAGGTGCCGCTGTACGAGCACGGGCTGACGGTCCCGGTCGCGCCGCCGACCCGGGTGGACCGCGAGGTGGCGGACGGGGACGAGCTGGGGTTCGGTGGCGGGGCGCGGGTGGTGCACACACCGGGCCACACGGACGGGTCGATCGCCGTTCACCTGCCGCGCCACGGTGTGCTGTTCACCGGCGACACCGTGGCGTCGGTGGGGCAGGTGGCCCTGGGCGTCTTCCATGTGGACCGCGACCGGGCGAAGGCGTCGATGCGCCGGTTGGCGGGGCTCGCGCCGGACGTGGTGTGCTTCGGGCACGGTGAACCGCTGACGGCCGGTGCGGCGGCGGCTCTGAGGGCCGCGGCGGACCGGGACGCCGCCGACCACGACGCCGCGGACGGGGAAGCCGCCACGGCGCGGCC
>NZ_JBEXQK010000084.1:0-6490 GCF_040612535.1 Streptomyces sp. NPDC006368 | reverse complement strand
GGACCGGGCGGTACCGGTCCGGCCACGCCCGGCGGGCTACGCCGGGACGATGTTCACCAGCTTCGGCGCCCGGGCGATCACCTTGCGGATGCCCGCGCCGCCCAGTGCCCCGACGACCGCCGGGTCGGCCAGGGCCAGCGCCTCCAGCTCGGCGTCCGTGATGGACGGGGAGACCTCCAGCCGCGCCTTGACCTTGCCCTTGATCTGGACCACGCAGGTCACGGTCTCGTCGACGACGTACGCCGGGTCGGCGACCGGGAAGTCCTGGTGGGTCACGGAGCCGGTGTGGCCCAGCTTGTGCCACAGCTCCTCGGCGATGTGCGGGGCCAGCGGCGCGACCAGCAGCACCAGGCGCTCGGCGACCGATCGCGGCACCGGGGCCGCCGACTTGGTCAGGTGGTTGTTCAGTTCGGTGATCTTCGCGATCGCCGTGTTGAACCGCAGCGCCGCCATGTCCTGCGAGACACCGTCGATCGCCTTGTGCAGGGCGCGCAGCGTCTCCTCGTCGGGCTCGGTGTCGACGACGGTGGTCTCACCGGTCGACTCGTCGACGACGTTGCGCCACAGACGCTGCAGCAGCCGGTACTGGCCCACCACCGCGCGCGTGTCCCAGGGCCGGGAGACGTCCAGCGGGCCCATGGCCATCTCGTACAGGCGCAGCGTGTCCGCCCCGTACTCGGCGCAGATCTCGTCCGGGGTGACGGCGTTCTTCAGGGACTTGCCCATCTTGCCCAGGACACGGCTGACCTTCTCGCCCTGGTACCAGAAGGCGCCGTCCCGCTCCTCGACCTCGGCGGCCGGTACGGCGATGCCCCGCGAGTCCCGGTAGACGAAGGCCTGGATCATGCCCTGGTTGTACAGCTTGTGGTACGGCTCCGCCGCCGAGACGTGCCCCAGGTCGTACAGCACCTTGGACCAGAACCGCGCGTACAGCAGGTGCAGTACGGCGTGCTCGGCGCCGCCCACGTACAGGTCGACGCCGCCGTGCGGCTGTCCCTCGCGCGGGCCCATCCAGTACTGCTCGATCTCGGGGTCGACCAGCTTGTCGCCGTTGCGCGGATCCAGGTAGCGCAGTTGGTACCAGCAGGAACCCGCCCAGTTGGGCATGGTGTTGGTCTCACGCCGGTACTTCTTGGGGCCGTCGCCCAGGTCCAGTGTGACGTTGACCCAGTCCTCGTTGCGCGACAGCGGCGTCTCGGGGCGGGTGTCGGCGTCGTCCGGGCCGAAGGTGCGCGGCGAATAGTCGTCGACCTCGGGCAGCTCCAGCGGCAGCATCGACTCGGGCAGCGGGTGGGCGATGCCGTCCTCGTCGTACACGATGGGGAAGGGCTCGCCCCAGTACCGCTGGCGGCTGAACAGCCAGTCGCGCAGCCGGAAGTTGACGGTGCCCTCGCCGATGCCCTTCGCGGTCAGCCACTCGGTGATCTTCGCCTTGGCCTCGACGACTCCCAGGCCGTCCAGCGAGACTTCGTCGTTCGCCGAGTTGACGATCTTCGCGTCGTACGAGGAGAAGGCGTCGTCCCAGGTGGTGGTGTCCGTGCCGCGGCCGTCCGACGGCTCGACGACGCAGCGCATGGGCAGCTCGAAGGCGCGCGCGAAGGCGAAGTCACGGCTGTCGTGCGCCGGGACGGCCATGATGGCGCCGGTGCCGTAGCCCATCAGGACGTAGTCGGCGATGAAGACGGGGACACGGTCGCCGCTGACCGGGTTCACGGCGTAGGCGCCGGTGAAGACGCCGGTCTTGTCCTTCGCCTCGGCCTGCCGCTCCACGTCGGACTTGGACGCGGCCTGCTTGCGGTACGCGTCGACCGCCTCGGCCGGGGTGGCGTGCCCGCCCGTCCACACGTCGTGCGTGCCCTCGGGCCACGCCGCCGGGACGATCTTCTCGACCAGCTCGTGCTCGGGCGCCAGCACCATGTAGGTGGCGCCGAACAGGGTGTCCTGGCGGGTGGTGAAGACAGTGATGGCGTCGTCGCCGACGGCGAAGTCGACGCGGGCGCCCTCGGAGCGGCCGATCCAGTTGCGCTGCTGCAGCTTGATGGCCTCGGGCCAGTCCAGCGCGTCCAGGTCGTCCAGCAGCCGGTCCGCGTAGGCGGTGATGCGCATGTTCCACTGGCGCAGCTTGGCCTTGAAGACGGGGTAGTTACCGCGCTCGGAGCGGCCGTCGGCCGTGACCTCCTCGTTGGCCAGGACGGTGCCCAGGCCGGGGCACCAGTTGACCGGGGCGTCCGAGGCGTACGCCAGGCGGTACTCGCCCAGCACATCGGCGCGCTCGGCGGCGCTCAGCTCGGCCCACGCGCGCGTGGTGCCGGGTACGGGGCGCTCACCGCTCTCGAACTGGGCGACCAGGTCGGCGATGGGCCGGGCCTTGCCGGCGTCCTCGTCGTACCAGGAGTTGAAGATCTGCAGGAAGATCCACTGGGTCCACTTGTAGTAGTCCGGGTCGATCGTGGCGAACGACCGGCGCTTGTCGTGGCCCAGGCCCAGCCGGCGCAGCTGGGCCTTCATGTTCTCGATGTTCGCCTCGGTCGACACGCGCGGGTGGGTGCCGGTCTGGACGGCGTACTGCTCGGCGGGCAGGCCGAAGGCGTCGAAGCCCAGCGTGTGCAGCACGTTGTGGCCGGTCATGCGCTGGTGCCGCGCGAAGACATCGGTGGCGATGTATCCCAGGGGGTGCCCGACGTGCAGGCCCGCACCCGAGGGATACGGGAACATGTCCATGACGAACTTCTTGGGCCGGGCGACGACGGCCGGATCGCCGGCCAGGTCCCCGCTCGGGTTCGGCGCCTCATAGGTGCCCTCGGCGTCCCAGAAGTCCTGCCAGCGTGCCTCGATGTCGGCGGCCAGGGCCGCCGTGTAACGATGCGGGGCTGCTGCCTCGGCAGCAGATTTCGTCTCGCTCATGATCCCTAAAGCTCCATCGATCGTCTCTGCCAACTGCCGGCTGCTCTGTGTCGGGCGAAACGAGCTGTGCCCACAAACAAAAGGACCCCTCGCACAGGAGGGGACGCCGCGCCGATTCCGACCGGATCTCTCATCCGCCGGGACTGATCAGCGCGGCTCGCTAAGCAGAAGGCGTACGGCACGCATGGCGTCAGGGTACCGCAGGGGCCGTACGAGCCGCAGCGAGGTTCCACCGAGTGGGCTCCGGCCACAGGGGCCGCCCGCGTTACCCCGCGTATCGCCTCTATCCAGGGCAACCCCAAAGTCAGTTCCGGATGTTCCGAGCCGTAAACGCTCAAAGCTCGTACTGGTTGGTATGCGTCCACTTAGCATGCGGCCACGGGACCTCTTTTCCGCACCACTGGAGTCGCCCCCCATGAACCCTCATCGCAAGAACCGCTCATCGCCCGGACTGAAGGGCGGCATGAGCCGGCCGGTGCAGGGCGGGTTGTCCGTGGCAGCGGTGGTGCTCATACCCTTGCTCGCGGTCGGCGGCAGCGAGAGTTTCCGCGCCGCCCTGGACTTCACCACGGGTGTCCTGTCCCTGGTGTCACTGACCGCTTCCGTCGCCTGGGGCCTGATCGCCACCGACCGGCTGCTCCTGTCCGCCCGCCACCGGCTGCTCGCCCAGGCCATCCACCGGACCACCGCCGTGGCCTCCCTGGGCTTCCTCCTCCTGCACGCGACCGTCAAGGTCTCCCTCGGGCACACGGAGGTCATCGGGGCCCTCATCCCCTTCGGGCTCGGTGTCTCCGGCTCCGCCGGGCTCATCGGCTTCGGCGCCCTCGCGGGCCTCCTGATGGTGATCGCCGCGTCCACCGGTGTCGCCCGCAGCGCCCTCGCGGGACGCGGCAGCATCGCGGGCCGCTGGCGTGCCCTGCACATGCTGGCGTACCCGGCCTGGTGCTCGGCACTGGTCCACGGCCTGTACGCGGGTCGCCCGGCCGCCACCTGGGTGACCACCATGTACTGCCTCGCGCTCACCGGTGTCGCCGTGGCCGTGTCCGTACGGATGCTTCCCCGGCCCGTACAGGACCGCCTCGCGGGCCGTCTGCTGGCGCTGATCGGACCGGGCGCCGCGCAGGCGGAGACCGGCCCTTCGCGGCGGGACCTGTCCGTGTCCCCGCTGCCCGGCGCGGCGGACGCCCCTGCCCCTCCCCCGTACGCACCGCGCGTCGAAAGGGAGCCGGTTTTCCGGCGGCAGCCGTCGGAGCGACTGTCCGGCCGCTCCGAATTCCCGGACCGCTCCTTCGGCGCCCCGGAGCCGGTCGGGCCCGCCTTCAGCAGCCCGGACTTCCCGAACCGCTCCCTCGGCGCCCCGGAGCCGACGGGCTCCACCTTCAGCGGCCCGGAATTCCCCAGCCGCTCCTTCAGTAGCCCGGAGCCGGTGGCCGCCGCCTTCAGCAGCCCGGAAACCACGGAGCCGCCCTTCGGTTCGCCGGAGCCGGCGATGCGCCCCTTCGACATCGCGGAGCCCGTGGAGCCCTCCTTCGGTCGGCCTCGCGAGCAGTCCCCCGGCCCGGACGCCTCCGCGCCCCTCGGCGACCCGCTCGCCACCCCGCGCCCCGCCGCCGGCGCCGGCATCTCCGCCGGGTACCGCGCCGTGTCCCTCGGCAACGCGGGCGCCCCCACCCAGGACATCCCGTTCGCCGAGCGCGTCCCCATGACGGAGGAGCTGCCCGTCATCTCCGACGAGCCGGCCACCCGGCCCGGTTACTGGCCCACCCCCTCCCCGCCGCCGCCCGCCCAGTCCCCCGCACCACCCTCGTACAGCAGCCCCACCGAGCCCGCCGCCGGCCCTTTCCAGTACCCGCCGGCCGGTGAGCCGTGGTCCGCACCCGCAGGAGATCGCCCGTGAACGCCCCGCTCCCCGACGTCCCCGAAGTCCGCGTCGTAGGCCTCCCCCACCTGACCCAGGGGTTCGACCTGGTCGAGCGGCTGGACCTGCAGATGCACCTCAAGGTGCACGGCCCGCTCGAACCCATACCCGGCGAGCGGCTGGCCCAGCTGGCCGAGGAGATCTCGCTGCGCGGGCGGGGCGGCGCGGGCTTCCCCTTCGGCAAGAAGCTGCGCGCGGTGGCGAAGGCGGCGATCCGGCGCGGGGTGCGGCCCGTCGTCGTGGTGAACGGCAGCGAGGGCGAACCGGCCTGCCGCAAGGACACGGTCCTGCTCAACCGCGCCCCGCATCTCATCCTGGACGGCGCCCTGCTGGCCGCGGAGGCGATCGGCGCCCGCACCCTGATCGTCGCGGTGACCCGCAACTCCACGGAGATCTCCATCCGTGCCGCACTCGCCGAGCGGGGACTGTCCGACCGGCGCGGACAGCAGCTACGCGCGCGTGTCGTCCGCAACCCGGAGCGGATGGTCTCCGGCGAGGCGTCCGCGGTGATCCGGGCGGCCGGCGGCGGGCCCGCCCTGCCGCCCGGCCGCCGCGAGCGTGCCGCCGAGTCGGGTGTGGGCGGCGCGCCGACCCTGCTGTCCAACGCGGAGACGTTCGCGCAGCTGGCCGTCGCGGCCCGGCTCGGCGCACGCCGCTACAGCAACACCGGGCTGGAGAGCGAGCCGGGCACGGTGATGCTGACGATCTCCGGGGCGGTCGCGCGCCCCATGGTGGTCGAGGTCCCGACGGGCGTCCCCCTGCGGTACGTCCTCCAGCTGGCGGGAGCCCCGCCGCAGCCCCAGGGCGTGCTCACCGGCGGCTACCACGGCAACTGGATCGACGCGATGGCCGTGCACAACGCGGTCGTCTCCCGCGAGTCCCTGGCGGCCGTGGGCGGCGCCCTGGGGGCGGGGGCGATCCTGCCGATCGGTCCGGAGACCTGTCCGCTGGGTGAGGCGCAGCGGGTCGCGAACTGGCTGGCGGCGGAGACCGCAGGGCAGTGCGGCCCGTGCCGGCTGGGTCTGCCGGCCGCCGCCGGGGGCCTGTCGGACGTGCTGAACGGTGGCGGTCCGGCCGCGCTGGAGGCGCTGCGCGAGGTGACCCAGGCGGTCAAGGGACGGGGTGTGTGCAAGCACCCGGACGGCTCGGCGCGGTTCTTCAACTCGACGCTGTCGGCTTTCACCGACGATCTCGCCGCGCACGTCCTGCACGGCGGGTGCGGACGTCCGACGATCGGGGTGCTTCCGCTGCCCGAGCCGGGCTACCAGGAGACCGTGGAGTCCATCCCCAGCGGCGAGAAGCTGGCCGTGGACTGGACGCTGTGCAAGGGTCACGGGCTGTGCGCCGACATCGTGCCCGAGCTGATCCGGATGGGACGGGACGGCTATCCGGTGCTCTCGGACGCGTCGGTGCCGGTGCACCTGCGCACGCGCGCGCAGCTGGCGGTACGCCGCTGCCCCGAGCTGGCGCTGCGTCTGGAGCGCCCCGAGCAGGAGCGTCCCGGCGGGCTTCCCGCGCTGCCGAGCGCTGCCCGCAAGGCCCTGGGCAGCGGCCGGGGTTGACCGGACACAAGGAAGCGGGCCATCCGGATCGGATGGCCCGCTTTCAGGTCCTGTGGAGCTAAGGAGAATTGAACTCCTGACCTCCTGCATGCCATGCAGGCGCTCT
>NZ_JBEXQK010000083.1:0-6658 GCF_040612535.1 Streptomyces sp. NPDC006368 | reverse complement strand
ACACCACAACACACACACTCTTCCCCACCCCGCCCCTCTTCCGATCTCTCCCCCCACCATTCGCGCGCCGCGTCGTTCCGGTGGTGGTGGTGATGGTGGTGGTGTCCATGACCGGTCATGGACACCACCATGGCAGCCGAACCGCCCTGCGGCCACTGCCGAAGAACACGCTGTGACCAGGTGCGAAACGCTCGCGACTACGGGCCGCCGCCTACTGCGCGGACCCCACGACAGGGTAATGATCGCTGAGGTTGGTGTACGTGTACCGCGTGCCCCAGCTGGAGACCGTCCACGGCGCGCTCTGCTCCTTGATCACCTCGTTGGTCCAGCCGGCCGGCCGAGCGTGACCGGCGCGGTGGAGTACGTAATCCAGGTCCTCACGCGGGTCGTCGGGGTAGCGCTCGGAGGCGATCGAGTTCTGGTCCGTGTCGAAGGAGTACGGGTGCCCGGTGCGCGCGTCCGCACCGCTCAGGCCCGCGTCACTCAGCATCGTCGCGTACTCGGCGCTGTGCGAGTCGACGTTGAGGTCACCCGCCACCAGCACCTGCTCCGACGCGGGAATGTTCTTCGCGTCCAGGAAGGCGTCCATCGCCTTGAACTGGCGGCTGCGCATCAGCGCCGCCTCACCCTCCGAGCAGCCCGGATCGGTCGACTGGGCGTGCGTGCCGACGACGTGGACGCGGGCACCGTTCACGTTCAGCACGGCGTAGACGAAGCCCTTGTTGGAGTAATAGTCGGCGCCGCAGGCGTCCTTGTAGACGTACTGCTCCTTGCGCACGATCGGCCACTTGCTCAGGACCGACACACCGCCGTCCTCCGGTGTGGTGGAGGAGTACGAGCCGCCGGTCGCGTCCCAGCCGTCCTTGCCACGGCCCATCACCGGCGTCTGGTACGGGTACTGGGCGGCGGAGTTGCGCAGGAGCGCGTCGGAGGCCCCGTTGTCGAACGCCTCCTGGACCACCACGACGTCATTGCCCTGGAAGAAGGGCGCCTTGGGGATCGCCACCGCCCGGTGGTCCTGGCCCCAGTTCGGATAAAGGTTCTTGCTGAACAGGAACACGTTGTACGAGAGGACCTTCAACCGCGGTGTCCCGGCGGCAGACGCCGATGCGGACGCAGATACCGATGCCGATACCGACGCGGACGCCGAGGGGGCCGTCGCGACGAGGGTGGCGGCGGCGAGCGCCGTGGACACGGCGGCCGAAAGAGCGGTGCCCGGGGCACGACGGATCATGGAGTGCGGCACTGAAACTCCCGCTGACAGTGGGGGGTTTGGACGTCGCCATGGTCATGGCGGGCACATCAAATCAGCCGCCGTTACTTCCAGGTAGCCACCGGATGCCGGGAATCTTGCGGACTCCGGGCCTCCACGACAACTCTCCTGACGCGGCTGGGGGGACCGATCGTGACGACTCGGTAGGATCCCGGCATGGATTCAACGGTGACTCTCGCCCGGAACGCCGAGGTGTTCCCCTTCGACCTCGGGCCGCTCAACCCCGTGTGGGCCGATCTCATCATCGGTGTGGTGCTGTTCGCCGCGACCTTCCTCGTTCTCGCGAAGGTGATCCTGCCGAGGATCAACCGCACCCTCGAACGGCGTCAGGACGCCATCGAGGGCGGCACGGACCGCGCCGAGGAACTGCGCGAGCAGGCTGCCCGGCTCCACGCCGAGTACGAAGCGGAGCTCGCCGCCGCCCGCCACGACGCCGCCCGCGTCCGCGCCGAGGCCCACGAACAGGGCGCGGCGGCCATCACCGCGGCCCGTGAGGAAGGGCTGCGCGAGCGCGAGCGGATCATCGCCGCCGGGACGGCCCGGATCGCGGAGGAACGCGCCGCCGCCGAGACCCGACTGGGCGATGACGTGGAGGCATGGGCCCGTACCCTCGCCGAGCGGATCGTCGGCGAGCCCGTTACCGCCCGCCCCGCCGTCCGCCCCGCCGACCGGGGCTGACCGCCCCACCCGGCCGCCTCGCGCCGAAGCCACCCCGTCTCCCATCCGGAAGCCCGGAAGCCCGGAAGCCCGGAAGCCCGGACGCCCGGTCGGCTCGCCCGCCCGCCCGCCCGCCCCGACCGAGGCCGACGCCCGCAACCGGCGTCCGCAGCCGGCCCCCCGCCACCTGCGGGGACGCCCGCCCCGCCCGCTCTGGCCGCGCTCTCCACGCGGTGATCGATACTGGTACTGCGGACCTGCTGACCGGTCCGGTACCGAGCCCGGTCCCCGACCAAGATCCCCGGCCAGGAGCGCACCAGATGAGCACGTCACCATCAGCCGGTGAACCCACCCCGCCGCCGCCCGGCGGGGTGCTGTGGAGCCTCGTGGGCGACATACGCGGCCTGCTCATGCTGCCCGCCGCGCTCACCCTCCAGGTCGCCCACCCCGCCGTCGGGGCGGGCGTCGACGAGCACTCCGTCTTCCGCACCGACCCCTGGGGCCGCGGCGAGCGCTCCCTGCGCTCGCTCCAGCTGTGGGTGTACGGAGGCGAAGCCGCGGCCGAGGAAGGACGCAGGCTCCGCCGGCTCCACAGGACCATCCAGGGCACCGACACCCGGGGCCGCCGGTACCACGCCCTCACCCCCGCGCACTACGCCTGGGTCCACGCCACCGGTTTCCCCGTCTTCCACCACGCCTACCGCTACCTCATCCGCCCCATGACCGAGGACCAGGAGCGGAAGCTGTACGCGGAGTGGCTCCAGGTCGGCCGCGTCCTCGGCATCCACGACCGGGACATGCCCCCGACCATCGAGGAGTTCTGGCCGTACTACCGCAGGATGCTGGCCGAGGAGATCGAAGCCACCGTCGTCGTGCGGGAACTGATCGCCACCGACAGCCCGGTGCCCCCGCCCGACCGGGGCCCGCTGCCGATGCGGCTCCTCCTGCGGATCCTGTGGCCGGCGCTGCTCCCGCCGCTCGCCCGCTTCCGCCGCTTCATGACCATCGGGCTGATGCCGCCGGACGCACGCGACGCGCTGGGACTGGAGTGGACGGACCAACAGGAGCGCGCGCTGCGCCGCTTCGGGCGGGTCGTACGGACCGTGGTGCCCGTACTCCCCGAGCGGCTGCGCTACCTTCCGCTCGCGCGGGAGGCCCGCCGGCGGTACCGGCTCACCCGCGCAGACCGCCCCGCGAGATGACGTCCGCGTACCACCGGGCACTGTCCTTCGGCGTACGCAGCTGGGAGGCGAAGTCCACGTACACGATGCCGAACCGCTTGCCGTAGCCGTACGCCCACTCGAAGTTGTCCAGCAGCGACCACAGGAAGTAGCCGCGGACATCCGCGCCGTCCCCGAGCGCCCGGTGCACGGCGGTCAGGTGCGCGTTCAGGTACGCGACCCGCTCCGGGTCGTGGACCTCGCCCGACGGGTCGGCGTAGTCGTCGTAGGCGGCGCCGTTCTCCGTCACCATCAGCGGCACCTCGGGCAACTCGTCGCGCAGCCGGACCAGCAGCTCGTACAGGCCTTCCGCGTCCACCGGCCAGTCCATCGCGGTACGCGGACCGGGCGCCGGCACGAAACGGACGTGCCGCTCGGCGCCCGGCCAGGGGGAGGGCGTCTCGGACGTGCCCGACGCGACGACCGTGGGGGAGTAGTAGTTGATCCCCAGCGAGTCGACCGGAGCGGCGGTCACTTCCAGGTCGCCGTCCCGTACGAACGACCAGTCCGTCAGCGCGGCGGTGTCCGCGACCAGGTCGTCGGGCAAGCGGCCGTGGAAGACGGGGTCCAGGAAGATCCGGTTGCCGAGCGCGTCGATCCGGCGCGCCGCGTCACGGTCCGCGCCCGAATCGGACAGTGCCCGCACGGCATGGAGGTTGAGCGTCAGCGACACCTCCGCCCCCCGGGGAACCGCCGCGCGCAGCGCCTGGACGGCACGCCCGTGCGCCAGGTTCAGATGGTGGGCGGCGCGCAGCGCGGCGACCGGGTCCGTACGGCCCGGGGCGTGGACCCCGGAGCCGTACCCGAGAAACGCCGCGCACCACGGTTCGTTCAGGGTTGTCCACGTGGCGACCCGGTCACCCAGCGCCTCCGCCACGAGCCCGGCGTACTCGGCGAACCGGTTGGCCGTCTCTCGGTGCGGCCAGCCCCCCGCGTCCTCCAGCTCCTGGGGCAGATCCCAGTGGTAGAGGGTCGCGACCGGCCGGATGTCGGCGGAGCGCAGCTCGTCGACGAGCCGCCGGTAGAAGTCCAGACCCTTCTGCACCGCCGGCCCCCGGCCGGTCGGCTGCACGCGGGGCCACGCCACCGAGAACCGGTAGTCCGTCACCCCCAAGTCCTTCATCAGCGCGACGTCCTCGCGCATCCGGTGGTAATGGTCGGCGGCGATGTCACCGGTGTCGCCGTTGCGGACCTTGCCCGGAGTACGGCTGAAGGTGTCCCAGATGGACGGCGTCCGGCCGTCCTCGTCGGCGGCACCCTCGATCTGGTACGCGGCCGTGGCCGTACCCCAGCGGAAGCCGGCCGGGAAGGTGAGCTCGGTCATGAGGAGGAGACTCCCAACGGAAGGTGGAGGAGGATGGAGAGCGGGGGAATCGCCCGTCAGCCCTTGACGGCGCCCTGCATGATGCCGCCGACGATCTGCCGGCCCAGCAGGCCGAAGACCAGCAGCACGGGGAGGGTGCCCAGCAGCGTCCCCGCCATGATCACGGACTGGTCGTGGACATAGCCGCCGCCCAGCTGACGCAACGCGACCTGCACGGTCGGGTTCTGCGAGGACAGCGCGACGATCGGCCAGAAGAAGTCGTTCCAGGCCGCCATGAACGTCAGCATGCCCAGCACCGCCATCCCCGGGCGGGCGACCGGCACGACGATCGACCAGAAGATCCGCGCGGACGACGCACCGTCCACCCGCGCCGCCTCGATCAACTCGTCCGGCAGCGACTGGATGAGGAACTGCCGCATGAAGAACACACCGAACGCCGAGACCAGACCGGGCAGAATGACCGACTGCAGCTGGTTCACCCACTCCAGCTTCGCGATCAGCATGAACAAAGGGATCACACCCAGCTGCGGCGGGATCATCATCGTGCCCACCGTGAGCGCCAGCAGCGCACCCCGGCCGCGGAAGCGGAGCTTGGCGAAGGCGAAGCCGGCCAGCGTGCAGCACAACACCGTACCGACGGTGATCGAACCGGAGACGATCAGGGAGTTGAGCAGGGCCGTGCCGATGTCCGCCTCCTCCATCACCGCCTCGAAGTTCCGCATGAGGTTCGGCCCCGGAAGCAGCGACGGCGGCACCTGCGCCAAATCCGCGTTGGAGCGGCTCGCCGCGACGATCGTCCAGTAGAACGGGAAGGCGGACACGAGCACGGCGAGGATCAGGATCGCGTACGCCACCCTCCCGCCGTGCATCGTGCGCCCGGCACGCGCGGTCATCGGATCGCCTCCTTGCGGGCGCGGCGGCGCACGACCAGGGCGTTGACCCCGACCAGCACCAGGATCAGCAGGAACATCACCCAGGCGATCGCGGCGGCCCGGCCCAGGTGGAAAAAGCCCCAGCCCTGCTCGTACATGTACAGCCCGAGCGTCTGGTACTGGTGCGAGATACCGCCCGAGATGCTGCCCTCGAAGAGCAGCGGCTCCCCGAACAGCTGCGTGGCGCCGATCGTCGACACGACGGTCGTGAACACGATCGTCGGACGCAGCCCCGGCAACGTCACATGCACGAACTGCCGCCAGCGTGACGCCCCGTCCATCTCGGCCGCCTCGTACAACTCGGTCGGGATCGACTGCATCCCGGCGAGGTAAATCAGCGCGTTGTAGCCCGTCCAGCGCCAGATGACGATCGTCGAAACGGCGATCTGCGAGGCGACGGTGCCGGTCTGCCAGTCGACCGCACCGAAACCCACCACCCGCAGCACGTAATTGACCAGCCCGAAGTCCCGCCCGAAGAGCTGCGCGAACACGAGCGTCGCCGCGGCGACCGACGTCGCGTACGGCAACAGCATCGCCGTCCGGAAGAACGTACGGCCGCGAAGCCTGTAGTTCAGCAAGTGCGCCAGCCCCAGCGCCATCACCAGCTGGGGGACGGTCGAGATGACACCGATGGTGAAGGTGTTGCGGAGCGAGATCCAGAAGAACTCATCCGTGAAGAGCGCGGTGTAGTTGCCGAGACCGCGCCACCGCATGTCGCCCGGCGTCTGGAGCTCGACGCGGTACAGCGAGACGAACGCCGTGTAGAGGAGCGGGAACAGCCCGAACGCGGCGAACAGAGTGAAGAACGGCGCGATGTACGCGTACGGCGAGACGGCCTGCCAGGCGCGCCGCGCGCGCCGTGCGCTGCGCGCACTGCGCGCGCCGGCGGGGGGTGATGGTGCCGTGAGGGTCACGGTGCGGGCCCTTCAAACGAGTCGATACGAACACGAACGGTGCGGTGCCGCTGCGCGGGGCGTTGTGCGGTGCCGTTGGGGGTTGGGTCCGGTGGGCCGGGGTCGGGTGCCGGGGTCTTCGGTGGGGGGTCTTCGGGCTCTCGTTCACCGCGCTTCGCGCGAGTTCAGTCGTTTTACGCCCGAAACACCCCCCACGCTCCGACCCCGTCCCCCTCACGAAGGTGGGTGACCACAGCCGCCGTGGGGGGCGCGGGGCAGGGGGACGTGGAGCGGGTCGTGTTCTGGGCGTAAAACGACAGAGCGAAGCGACAGAGAGCCCAGAACACGATCCCCGGAAC
>NZ_JBEXQK010000082.1:0-6671 GCF_040612535.1 Streptomyces sp. NPDC006368 | reverse complement strand
ACCTCGTCGTGCGGCGCGGGGAGCACCTCGCGGTGGTCGGTCCCAGCGGCACCGGCACCAGGGGGCGGCCCGAGGTGTGCAGCGCCACCGCGGTCAGCGGGGCGGCGAGCAGCACCAGGACCGTGCCGAGCACCAGGCCCATGCCGGGATAGCCGGCCCGCTCCGACAAAAGGCTGCCGGTGACCGGCCCGCACGCCACGCCCAGTGAGGACGCCGAGCCGGCGAGGACGGCCCACCGTCCGCGCGGGTCGAGGGAGGCGGCCAGGCCGATCAGGTAGGACAGGACGACGGGGTAGAAGGCGTTCCACAGGATCTCCCCGGTCGCGAAGGACGCCAGCCCCTCGGCGGCCGAGCTCATCGCGATGCAGCCGGCGATCGCCACCGTACCGACGCCGATCGGCACCGCCCGCCCCAGCCGGGCGCCCAGCGCGCCCGCCGCCGTGACGCCCAGCAGCCCCGCGCCGAGCGCCGCCGCGAAGACCGCGCCGACCGTGACCTCGCTGAGGCCCGCCTGCGTGAGCCCGATACGGCCGCTGACGCCCCACAGCGCGTTCTGCGCCATGGACCAGCAGACCATCGAGCCCGCCAGCACCAGACCGGACCGCAGGCGCGGCAGCGGCGCCCCCGTCTCCCGTGCGTCACCGGTGTCGTGGCCGCCCTCCAGGCGTCCGGTCACGGGCCACACCGCCGCCGCGACGAGCGCGATCGAGGCGAACGGCAGCGCGTGCCCACCCTCCAGGTGAGGGAGGGTCAGGTAGAGCGCGCCCGCCGCCGCCGACACCGACAACAGGCCCAGCGTCGAGGCGCGGTGCGGGTCGGAACGGCCCGCGATGCCGGCCGCCGCGACGGCCGTCGCCGTACCCGAGCCGAAGCCTCCGACCGTCGCGCCGGCGACGACCAGCGGGACGTACGCGGTGAGCGCGGCGCAGCCGTAGCCGGTCACCGCCAGGGTGAGGCCGAGACGGGCGAGCCGTCGCTGCCCGTACCGGTCCACGCGCGCGGCGAGCGTGAACCCCGCGGTGGCGGAGCTCAGCAGCAGCGTCGAGCCGACGAGACCCGCCTGGGCCGGGGTGAGGCCGAGGCCGGAGGAGAGGCGGCCGACGACGGTCGGCAGGAGGTACGCGGCGAGATAGCCGGCGGTGAAGAGGGCGACGAGCGGCCACGGGGCGCGCGGGCGCGAGGGCATGGGCGTTCCAGCGACGAAGAAGGCCGAATGGCCAAGAGGGCGGGGGGAGGAGCGGAAGCGCCCGGTGTCGCACGGAAGCACGGGAACGCGCGCCAATTTGTATCAAGCACGGCGGGCGGGCGAAAAGCCGAGCATCCGTGATCCGCGTCACAAATGGTTTGCCGGGGGGGAGGCCGGGTAGGCAGGCCGCTTTCCGGTGCGTCGAGCGCCTCCGTGGGCGCCCGGAATCGGGCACACTGGCCAGATCCGCACCGCGACCGGGGAGCCCGCCGTGACCACACCCAGAGGAGAGCAGCAGCGCCGGCAACACACCGCCGGGATCGACCCCTTGGACGGTCTGCGCGGCCCCGCCGACCCGGAGTACGACGTCTTCCTCACCGGCACCGTCTTCCTCGACATCATCTTCACCGGCCTGGACGCCGCCCCCGTCCGCGGTACCGAGACCTGGGCGCGCGGCATGGGCTCCAGCCCGGGCGGCGTCGCCAACATGGCCACCGCCCTGGCCCGGCTGGGCCTGCGCACCTCGCTCGCCGCGGCGTTCGGCGACGACCACTACGGCGACTACTGCTGGGACGCCCTGGAGCAGGGCGAGGGCATCGACCTGTCCCGGTCGCGCACGGTGCCCGGCTGGCACTCCCCGGTGACCGTCTCCATGGCGTACGAGGGCGAACGGACCATGGTGTCGCACGGCCATGAGGCCCCGTCCCCGGAGGCCGCTCTCGGGAGCCTGCCGGAGTACCCGCGCCACGCGCCACGCGCGCGTGCCGCCGTCGCCTCCCTCGTACCGGGCCGCGAGGAGCCGTGGGTCACCGAGGCCGCCCGGCACTCCACCCGGATCTTCGCCGACGTCGGCTGGGACGAGACGGGCGGATGGGACCTGGCCGCCCTCCCGGACCTGGAGCACTGCGAGGCGTTCCTGCCGAACGCCGAGGAGGCGATGCGCTACACCCGCACGTCCTGCCCGCGTGCCGCCGCCCGCGCGCTCGCCGAGAAGGTGCCGCTCGCCGTCGTCACGCTCGGCGCGGACGGGGCGTACGCCGTGGACGCCGGGAGCGGGGAGACCGCCGAGGTGCCGGCCATCGAGGTGGAGGCGCTGGACCCGACCGGCGCGGGGGACGTCTTCGTGGCCGGGTTCCTCACCGGCACGCTCGCGGGCTGGCCGCTCGCGGACCGGCTGGCCTTCGCCGGGCTGACCGCCGCCCTGTCGGTGCAGGAGTTCGGTGGGTCGCTGTCGGCGCCCGGGTGGGTGGAGGTGGCGGCCTGGTGGGAGTACGTACAGGAGTGCTCCGACCAGGACCCGCAGGCGCTGCGCCGGTACGCGTTCCTGGAGTCCCTGCTGCCCGCGCCGATCAGGCCGTGGCCGCTGCGGCGGGCCGTGCCGACGATCGGCTTCCGCCGCTCCGCCTGAACCGCCCACGCCCGGCCCCGATCCGGTGTGGGAAAAACCTTCGGCCCTGTCAGTGGCACGACGTACGCTGGACAGTCAGAGGTTGTCGATCGGCGAGAACCCTGCAACAGGAGGTATGCGCAGGCCAGAGGGCCAGCCCATGACTCAGACACCCACAGACCAGGTACGAGCCCACTTCACCGTCCCCGCCAAGCATCCCATGGTGACCGTGCTCGGCTCGGGTGACTCCCTGCTGCGCGTGATCGAGAAGGCGTTCCCCGGCGCCGACATCCATGTCCGGGGCAACCAGATCAGCGCGGTCGGCGAGGCGAAGGAAGTCGCGCTGATCCAGCGCCTGTTCGACGAGATGATGCTCGTGCTCCGCACCGGGCAGCCGATGACGGAGGACGCAGTGGAACGCTCCATCGCGATGCTGAAGGAAGAAACCGCGGGAGCGGCGGCCGAGACCCCGTCGGAGGTGCTCACCCAGAACATCCTCTCCAGCCGCGGCCGGACCATCCGCCCCAAGACGCTCAACCAGAAGCGGTACGTCGACGCGATCGACAAGCACACGGTGGTCTTCGGCATCGGACCGGCGGGCACGGGCAAGACGTACCTCGCCATGGCCAAGGCGGTCCAGGCCCTGCAGTCCAAGCAGGTCACCCGGATCATCCTGACCCGGCCGGCCGTCGAGGCGGGCGAGCGGCTCGGCTTCCTGCCGGGCACGCTCTACGAGAAGATCGACCCGTATCTGCGGCCGCTGTACGACGCCCTGCACGACATGCTCGACCCCGACTCGATCCCGCGCCTGATGGCGGCGGGCACCATCGAGGTCGCGCCGCTGGCGTACATGCGCGGCCGGACGCTCAACGACGCGTTCATCATCCTCGACGAGGCCCAGAACACGAACCCCGAGCAGATGAAGATGTTCCTGACCCGGCTCGGCTTCGACTCCAAGATCGTCATCACCGGTGACGTCACCCAGGTGGACCTGCCGGGCGGCACCAAGAGCGGTCTTCGCCAGGTCCGGGACATCCTGGAAGGCGTCGATGACGTCCACTTCTCGCTGCTGACGTCGCACGACGTCGTACGGCACAAGCTCGTCGGCCGTATCGTCGACGCGTACGAGAAGTACGACAACCAAAACGGGAAGTAGCGACACAGCACCATGTCGATCGACGTCAACAACGAGTCCGGCACCGAGGTCGACGAGCAGGCGATCCTCGACGTCGCCCGCTACGCGCTCACGCGTATGCGCATCCACCCGCTCTCCGAGCTCTCGGTGATCCTGGTGGACGCCGAGGCGATGGAACAGCTGCACATCCAGTGGATGGACCTGCCGGGCCCGACGGATGTCATGTCCTTTCCCATGGACGAGCTGCGCCCGCCGACGAAGGACGACGACGAGCCCCCGCAGGGCCTCCTCGGGGACATCGTGCTGTGCCCCGAGGTCGCCACGCGGCAGGGCCAGGAGGCCCCCACGCAGCACTCCATGGACGAGGAGCTCCAGCTTCTGACCGTCCACGGAGTGCTGCACCTGCTCGGCTACGACCATGAGGAGCCGGACGAGAAGGCGGAGATGTTCGGGCTCCAGGCGGCGATCGTCGACGGCTGGCGGGCGGAGAAGGGCCTGACCGGCCCCTCCCCGGCGCCGACCGTCTCATGACCGCGCAACTGCTGCTCGGCGCGGTCGGGCTCGTCGTGGTCGCGTGGCTCGCGGCGTGTGCGGAGGCGGGCATCGCGCGCGTGTCCACCTTCCGGGCCGCCGAGGCGGTACGGGCCGGGCGGCGCGGCGCCGCCAAGCTGGCCCAGGTCGCCTCGGACCCCGTCCGGTATCTCAACGTGGCGCTGCTGGTGCGCGTCGCGTGCGAGATGGCGGCCGGGGTCCTCGTCACCTACGTGTGCCTGAACGAGTTCGACGCGACCTGGTCCGCCCTGCTGGCCGCGATGGGCGTGATGGTGCTCGTGTCGTACGTCGCCGTCGGCGTGTCGCCGCGCACCATCGGCCGCCAGCACCCGCTGAACACGGCGACCGCCGCCGCGTACGCGCTGCTGCCGCTGGCCCGCGTCATGGGCCCGGTCCCGCAACTGCTGATCCTCATCGGCAACGCGCTCACGCCCGGCAAGGGCTTCCGCAAGGGGCCCTTCGCCTCCGAGGCCGAGCTGCGCGCCATGGTCGACCTGGCCGAGCAGGAGTCCCTGATCGAGGACGACGAGCGGCGCATGGTCCACTCCGTCTTCGAGCTCGGCGACACGCTCGTCCGGGAGGTCATGGTCCCGCGCACCGACCTCGTCTCCATCGAGCGCTACAAGACCATCCGCCAGGCCCTGACGCTGGCGCTGCGCTCCGGCTTCTCCCGGATCCCCGTGACCGGCGACAACGAGGACGACGTCGTCGGGATCGTGTACCTGAAGGACCTCGTGCGCCGCACCCACATCAACCGCGACGCGGAGAACGACCTCGTCTCCACGGTCATGCGGCCCGCGGCCTTCGTGCCCGACACGAAGAACGCCGGAGACCTGCTGCGGGAGATGCAGAAGGAGCGCAACCACTGCGCGGTCGTCATCGACGAGTACGGCGGCACGGCCGGCATCGTCACCATCGAGGACATCCTCGAGGAGATCGTCGGCGAGATCACCGACGAGTACGACCGCGAACTGCCGCCCGTGCAGGAGCTGGGCGACGGCCGCTACCGCGTCACCGCGCGCCTCGACATCGGCGACCTCGGCGAGCTCTTCGGCCTCGACGAGTACGACGACGAGGACGTCGAGACGGTCGGCGGACTGCTCGCCAAGGCCCTCGGGCGCGTGCCGATCGCGGGCGCCAGCGCGGTCGTCGACCTGCCGGACGGGCGTTCCCTGCGGCTGACGGCCGAGTCGCCGGCGGGCCGCCGTAACAAGATCGTCACGGTGCTGGCGGAACCGGAGAAGGAGCCCGCATGACCCTGACCGCGGCGCGGCTGCGCGCGTTCTGCCTGGCCTTCAACGACGCGGTGGAGGACTTCCCGTTCGGCCCGGAGACGTCCGTCTTCAAGGTCGCGGGCAAGATGTTCGCCCTGTCGGCGCTGGACGCCCGCCCGCTGACGGTCAACCTCAAATGCGACCCGGACATCGCCGTCCAACTGCGCGCCGAACACCCGGCGATCGTCCCGGGCCGGCACATGAACAAGCGCCACTGGAACACGGTCACGGTCGCGGAGCTCCCCGACCGCCTGGTCCGCGAGCTCATCGAGGACTCCTACGACCTGGTGGTGGCGGGCCTCCCCCGGGCGACCCGCCTCCGCCTGGACCGCCCGTAGCCGCAAGGACCCCCGGGGCCCGCCCGATGTGGTGGGCCGCGTCGCACACCGGCGCCGCGTCGCACACCGGCGCCGCGCCGGGGCCGCCGACGTGCCGCCCGGCTCGGCGGTTCCCGGGCGGCCCGCTGAGCCCCGCGCAGGTGCGCTGATCCGGCGCGGCCGCCGCCGTCGCCGGAGGGGGCCATGGCACGCGGTCGCAGGACGCGGGCAAGTGGGGGCGGCTCCGGTGCCCCACCCGCGAGGCCGCCCCGGGCCTGCGGGACCGGCGTGCCGGCCCACGTCGGCGATTCCCGGGCGGGCGGCTGGGAGCCCCGCGCATGAGCGCTGCTCCCGTGCGACCGGAGCCGTCGCGGGACGCGGCCGCCGGGCCCCCCGGGGCCGGCCCGGGGAGCCGACTTATCCTCGGGGCATGACACAGACCACCGACCTCGGCCCCGAGGACCGCAAGATCATCACGCTGGCGCGCAGCGCCCGCGCCCGCAACGGTGTGCCCGAGGGCGCGGCGGTGCGCGACGAGACCGGCCGGACGTACGTCGCCGGGACCGTCGCCCTGGAGTCGCTCCGGCTCAGCGCGCTCCGGACGGCGGTGGCGATGGCCGTGGCCAGCGGCGCGAAGTCCCTGGAGGCCGCGGCCGTCGTCACCGACGCGGACACCGCATCGGACGAGGACCGCGCCGCCGTCCGTGACCTGGGCGGGGCCGCCACTCCGGTGCTGCTGGCCGGGCCCGACGGGGAGCTGCGCGCCACCGTCACGGCGGGCTGACCGGTCCGCCGCCGCGTCACCGCGCCGGGCGGTGAC
>NZ_JBEXQK010000081.1:0-6838 GCF_040612535.1 Streptomyces sp. NPDC006368 | reverse complement strand
CGCGAAGAACCCCCGGGGGTCGGGGGCGGAGCCCCGGTTTCGGGAAGGGGCGGGGTGGGGGAAAAGCCCGTGCGCGCCGCCCCCACCCCGTAGCACCATCACCCCCATGCCCTGGCACCTCACCCACGACGTCGACGCCTTCCGGCACGCCGCCCGCGCCTACCTGGAGCGTGACCCCGCCCGCAGCACCGTGCTGCTGACCGTCAGTGAGATGGTGCGCCGGCACGGCCCCCGGCCGTACGGGGACGGCGGCGCCGACGCACGGTTCGGCTGGTGGCGCCGCGCCCGGGGCGAGGGCGGCCCCGTCGAGGGGGCGTTCCTGCAGACGCCGCCCCACCACCCCCTGCTCGGGCCCATGCCCGACGACGCCGCCCGCGAGCTGGCGCACGCCCTGCGCGACGGAGACGTCCGGACCGCGCGAGGCGTACACGTACGGGGCGTACAAGGAGTACGGGGCGGCGACGGCGCGGCGCGGGTGTTCGCCGACGCGTGGACCGGCGGCCCAGGCGGCCCCGGCTGGACCGTCACCCGCCGGTCGCGGCTGTTCCGGCTCGGCGAGCTGACCCCGCCGCACCCCCTGCCGCCCGGCGCGGCACGACGGGCGACGGCCGACGACGTACCGCTCGCCGCCGCCTGGATGAGCGCCTTCGCCGCCGACATCGGCGAGGACCCGGACGCCGACCACACCGAGAACGTCGCGCGCCGCGTCGCGCACGGCGGCCTCCACCTGTGGGAGACCGGTGGCCGGCCCGTGTCCATGGCCGCCCACTCCCCGCTCGTCGCGGCGCAGTCCCGGATCTCACCCGTCTACACCCCGCCCGGCCTGCGGGGCCGCGGCTACGCGGGCGCCGTGACCAGCGCCGTCAGCCGCGCCGCCCGGGACACCGGCGCCCGGCAGGTGCTGCTCTTCACCGACCTGGCCAACCCCACCAGCAACGCCCTGTACCAGCGCCTCGGTTACCGGCCGCTGGACGATCACGTCCATCTCGACTTCACCGCCGGCGACGCCTGACCCTCACGCAAAAGACCGGGCACCGGCGTCAGGCGCCCCGCAGCGCCGACGCCTCGCGCGCCAGGGACTCCACGCGCGCCCAGTCCCGGGCCGCGAGGGCGTCCGGAGGAAGCATCCACGTACCGCCGACGCAGCCCACGTTGGGCAGGGCGAGATACGACGGCGCCGAGGCGAGCGAGATGCCGCCCGTCGGGCAGAAGCGGGCCCCGGGGAGCGGACCGGCCAGCGAGGACAGATAGGCCGTGCCGCCCGCCGCCTCGGCCGGGAAGAACTTCATCTCGCTCACCCCGCGCTCCAGCAGCGCGACGACCTCCGACGCCGTGGAGACGCCCGGCAGGAACGGCACGCCCGACGCCCGCATCGCGCCCAGCAGCCCCTCCGTCCACCCCGGGCTCACCAGGAACCGCGCCCCCGCCGCGACCGCGTCCGCCACCGCGCCGGGCGCGAGCACCGTGCCCGCACCGACCACCGCTTCCGGCACACCCTCCGCGACCGCCCGGATCGCGTCGAGCGCGGCCGGCGTCCGCAACGTCACCTCGATCGCGGGCAGTCCGCCCGCCACCAGGGCACGCGCCAGCGGTACGGCGTCGGCGGCGTCCTCGATGACGACGACGGGCACGACGGGCGCGAGGCCCAGCACGGAGGCGGGCCCCGCCACAGCGGGGCGAGCGGGGGCGGGGCGAACAGGGCCGGCGGTCATGCGGCCCATCCTCACCGCCCCGCACACCACCCGCAACGACCGTTGCGCAGCCCGCAACGCGACGTCGAGGTCAGTGGATCTCGTCCACCAGCACGTCCAGCTGCCACGCCTTGCCGGCCTTCACCGGCGCCTCGCCCTCCACCACGTACCCCAGGTCCCGCAGCGCCTCCACCAGCTCACCCGGAGTCCCGGGCGCCGCGTCCGCGCCCAGCAGGCTCCGTACGATCCGGCCCTTCGTCGCCTTGTTGAAGTGGCTGACCACCTTCCGGGTCGGCGCGTGCAGCACCCGCACCGTCGCCGTACGCCCCGCCACCTCGCCCTTCGGCTTCCACGCCGCCGCGTACGCCGCCGAGCGCAGGTCCAGGACCAGCCCGTCCCCCGCGACCTCGGGCAGCACCGACGCCATCGGCGTACGCCAGTACGCGCCCAGCGCGCCCAGCCCCGGCAGCTTCACCCCCATCGAGCAGCGGTACGACGGGATCCGGTCGTCCACCCGCACCGCGCCCCACAGCCCCGAGAACACCAGCAGCCACTCCCGTGCCCGCTCGCGCGCCGCCGCGTCCAGCGTGGCCAGCCCCAGCGCGTCGTACAGGACTCCCGTGTAGATCTCCCCGGCGGGCCGCGCCCCGGCCGTCCGCAGAGCGGCGTTCTTCGCGACCTCACCGCGCAGGCCCTCGCTCAGCCCCAGCACCTCGCGGGCCTTCTCCTCGTCACCGGCGCACAGCTCCACCAGCTCGTCCAGCACGGTGGCCCGCGCCTCGGCGAGCCCCGGCAGCGACAGCGCCCCCGGCTCCAGCGGCGCGCCGCTCCCCGATGCGGCCTTTCCCTCGGAGGGCGGCAACAGCACGAGCACGGTGGTTCTCCTTCATCACAGGCGGAAGCGGGGGTGCGGCCCCGCCCG
Source organism: Streptomyces sp. NPDC006368 (assembly GCF_040612535.1). Classification (NCBI taxonomy): domain Bacteria; kingdom Bacillati; phylum Actinomycetota; class Actinomycetes; order Kitasatosporales; family Streptomycetaceae; genus Streptomyces; species Streptomyces sp. NPDC006368. The sequence goes on along the minus strand of NZ_JBEXQK010000081.1, from coordinate 4,225 downwards.
CCAGCGTACAAAGTGCCGCACCCCGCCCCGCGCCGCTACGCTCGGTCCATGCCCCGCCGCCACATCCGCGTGACCGGCGCAGCCGAGGCTCCTCTCCGGGACGCCCTGCGCGCGCTGCGCACCGAGCTCGGCCTCCCCGAGGACCCCGACGCCTTCCCGCCCGCCGTCCTCGCCGAGGCCGAGGCCGCCGCCAGGGCGCCGCGCCTGCCGGACCGGGACGCGACGGACATCCCCTTCTTCACGATCGACCCGCCCGGCTCCACCGACCTCGACCAGGCGATGCACCTCGCCCACCGCCCCGACGGCGGCTACCGCGTCCACTACGCCATCGCCGACGTGGCCGCCTTCGTCACCCCCGGCGGCGCGGTCGACGCCGAGGCCCACCGCCGCGTCCAGACCCTCTACCTCCCCGACGGCCGCGTCCCCCTCCACCCGGCCGTCCTCTCCGAGGGCGCCGCCAGCCTCCTCCCCGGCCGGACCGTCCCCGCCCTCCTGTGGCGCATCGACCTCGACGCGTACGGCCACCACGTCACCACCGACGTCGAACGCGCCCTGATCCGCAGCCGCGCCCGCCTCGACTACGCCGAAGTGCAGGAGCAGATCGACACCGGCACCGCCGAGGAGCCGATCGCCCTCCTCCGCGACATCGGCGTCCTGCGCGAGCGCCTGGAGGCCGAGCGCGGCGGGATCTCCCTCGCCGTCCCCGAACAGGAGATCGTCCGCAGCGACAGCGCCTACCACCTGGAGTACCGCGCCCCGCGCCCCGCCGACGCCTGGAACGCCCAGATCTCCCTCCTCACCGGCGCCGCCGCCGCCGATCTGATGGTCGCCGCCGGCACCGGCGTCCTGCGCACGCTGCCCACCGCCCCGTCCGGCGCCGTCGCCCGGCTGCGGCGCTCCGCGAAAGCCCTGGGCATCGACTGGCCGCACCACGTCCCGTACGCGGCGCTCGTCCGCTCCCTCGACCCGCACGACACCCGCCACGCCGCCTTCCTCCAGGACTGCACCACCCTGCTGCGCGGCGCCGGCTACACCGTCTTCGACGGCGGGAACGTCCCCGTGCCCGCCGTCCACGCCGCCGTCGCCGACGAGTACACCCACTGCACGGCCCCGCTGCGCCGGCTCGTCGACCGGTACGCCGGCGAGCTGTGCCTGGCCGCCGTCGCGGGCCGCGAACCGCCCGAGTGGGTACGGGCCGCCCTGCCCGCGCTCCCGCGCGAGATGGCCGAGGGCTCACGCCGCGCGGGCACCGTCGAGCGCGAGTGCGTCGACCTCGTCGAGGCCGCCCTCCTCAAGGACCGGGTGGGCGCCGTCTTCGACGCGTACGTCATCGACGTCCACGACCGCGACCCCTCCGTCGGCACCGTCCACCTGGAGGCACCGGCGGTCGTCGGCCGCGTCGAGAGCGACGGCCGGCCGCTCCCGCTGGGGGAGCGGCTGCGCGTACGGCTCACGCGGGCGGACCCGGGTCGGGCGAAGGTGCTGTTCGTACCCGCGTGAGGGCCTCGTTCAACGCGCGCACCAGGGACGCCCCAGCAGCCGTACATGCGTGACGGGCTCCGCCAGCTCGACCGTGACCGACGTCTGCGACGCCACGGCCAGGTTCAGCACCCCGTCCCGCACCGGGTGGGAGAACAGCGGCTCATGCCGCACGGCCGTGATCCGCTCCAACGCACCCGCAGCTCCACGTGCCCCGCCTGCCGCAGCCGCGGCACGGCCCCCGTCAGCAGATGCGGCCGGGTCGCGGACGCGGCGTGCAGCCCGAGCACGAACAGCACGGTGTAGACGTCCAGCACCAGGAACACGGCGTGCGCCACCGGCCAGGGCGCCAGCAGAAACGCCATGCCGACCGTCTCGACCGCGCACACGAACGCGAAGCCGTACAGGTACGCCCGCGGCGGCATCCCGCTGTACCTGCCGGTCAAGGGCGAGGCGTCCTCGGTGACCCTCTTCAGCGACCCGGAGGGCGGGGACTACCGCCAGGTGGTCACCGTCCCGTTCGGCAGGCCGCTCCCGCTCCCCGAGCCGTTCGGCTTCGACCTGGAGACGGCCGACTTCCTCTGAGGCCCGGCCCGCGTCGAGGTCCGGGTAGCATGGTCGGCACGGCAGACGAGCCGGGCGGACGGCCGCGTGAGGATCTCCGGATCCTCCCGAGGAACGTCCGGGCTCCACAGGGCAGGGTGGTGGGTAACGCCCACCCGGGGTGACCCGCGGGACAGTGCCACAGAAAACAGACCGCCGGGGACCTCGGTCCTCGGTAAGGGTGAAACGGTGGTGTAAGAGACCACCAGCGCCTGGGGTGACCCAGGCGGCTAGGTAAACCCCACCCGGAGCAAGGTCAAGAGGGGCCGCTGTCACAGGCGGCCCTGCGCGGACGTTCGAGGGCTGCCCGCCCGAGTCCGCGGGTAGACCGCACGAGGCCGGCGGCAACGCCGGTCCTAGATGGATGGCCGTCGCCCCGACGACCGCGAGGTCCCGGGGAACAGAACCCGGCGTACAGCCCGGCTCGTCTGCCATTGTGGCCCTGCCCGGGTTTCCCCCTGGCCAGGGCCACAAGTGCGTGTGCACGTCCCGGGGACGGGTCCGGCCACCGGGGCGCGGACCTACCCCCGCCCGATGTACGGCATCGTCGTCGCCATGACCGTGGCGAACTGGATGTTCGCCTCCAGCGGCAGCGCCGCCATGTGCCTCACCGTGCGGGCCACGTCCGCCGCGTCCATCACCGGCTCCGGTGCGAGGGTGCCGTTCGCCTGGAGGATGCCCGACTGCATGCGTTCGGTCATCTCCGTCGCCGCGTTGCCGATGTCGATCTGGCCGCACGCGATCCGGTACGGGCGGCCGTCCAGCGACAGGGACTTCGTCAGACCGGTGATCGCGTGTTTGGTCGCGGTGTACGCGATCGAATGCGGGCGCGGCGCGTGCGCCGAGATCGAGCCGTTGTTGATGATCCGGCCGCCCTGCGGGGACTGGGCCTTCATCCGGCGGTATGCCGCCTGCGCGCACAGGAACGCCCCGGTCAGGTTCACCTCGACGACCGACCGCCACGTCTCCGGGTCCAGGTCCTCGACGGGGGTGCCGCCGCCCGCGAAGCTGCCCGCGTTGTTGAACAGCAGGTCGACGCGGCCGTAGTGGTCGCCGACGGCCGCGAAGAGGGCCGTGACCGCGTCGGCGGACGTGACGTCCGTGGGGACGCACAGCACCTCGGCGCCGGCGCCCGCCAGGGACGCCGTCTCCTCCAGGGGCTCCGCCCGCCGGCCCGCCAGGGCGAGCGCCCAGCCGTCCTCCGCCAGGGCCAGCGCCACGCTCCGGCCGATGCCCGAGCCCGCGCCCGTCACCACCGCGATCCTCCGTACAGCGTTCATGGGGGCGCAGCGTACGGGACGGTCCGGCACCCGGAGCTCATATGGCCGACATGTGGATGTTGTGGACGCGACAACCGCGCTGCGTCCAATGGACCCCATGACCAGCGAACTGCGCGCCGCCGCCCGCCACTTCGACCGCCGCCGCTTCCTCACCGTCACCGGAGCCGCCGCCGCCCTCGCCTTCGCCGTGAACCTGCCGGCCGCCGGTGCGGCGGGCGCCGCCGAGCTGGACGGCCGGAGGATCACCGAGGACCCGTTCACCCTGGGCGTCGCCTCCGGTGACCCGCTGCCCGGCTCCGTGCTGTTGTGGACGCGCCTCGCGCCCCGGCCGTACGAGCCCGGCGGCGGGCTGCCCCGGGCGCGCGTCCGGGTCCGCTGGGAGCTGGCCCACGACGAGCGGTTCACCCGGATCGCCAGACGCGGACAGGCCACGGCGCACCCGGAGTTCGACCACGGCGTCCACGTCGAGGCCGGCGGGCTCGCCCCGGGGCGGGACTACTTCTACCGGTTCCGCACGGGCACCTGGGTGAGCCCGGTGGGACGCACCAGGACCGCCCCGCACCCCGCCGCCCGCGTCGGTGAGCTGCGGCTGGCCGCCGTGTCCTGCCAGGCGTACCACGACGGGTACTTCACCGCGTACCGGCACCTCGCCGACGAGGACCTCCACGCCGTGTTCCACCTCGGCGACTACCTGTACGAGTACGCGGTCAACGCGACCGGCGGCGCCCGCGCCTACGCCGACCGCCGGCTGCCCGCCCACTTCAACCGCGAGACGGTCACCCTGGAGGACTACCGGCTGCGCTACGCCCTCTACAAGTCCGACCCGGACCTGCGGGCCGCGCACGCCGCGCACCCCTTCGTCG
>NZ_JBEXQK010000080.1:0-7447 GCF_040612535.1 Streptomyces sp. NPDC006368 | reverse complement strand
GTCTTCCGGGTGCGGCGGGGCTTGGCCTCGGTGGTCTCCGCGGTGTCGGCGGGGGCCGCGTCGGCGGTCTTGCGCGTGCGGGTGCGGCGGGGCTTCACGGGCTCCTCCGCGACCGGCTGAGCGGCCGGCTCGGCGGCGGGCTCGGCCGCCACCGGGGTGACCGGTGCGGCCTGCGTCACCTCTGCCCGCGCCTGTGCCGGCTCGGCTCCGGCGCCCGCACGGGTGCGGCGGCGCCGGCGGATGGCGCGGGGGGCACCGGCCTCCGGGGCGTCCTCGACCTCGGGGGCCTCGGCCACCGCCGTCGCGGCCTCCGCCACCTGGCCCTCCGCGAGCGGGGCGCCGCCCCGCGTACGACGGCGCTGACGCGGCGTACGGGTACGTGCCGGCTCCTCCGTACCCTCCGTACGCTCCGTGCGCTCCGTGCGCTCCGTACGGTCCGAGCGCTCCGGGCGCGAGGAGCGCGACGGACGCGGGGAACGGCCACGGCCGCCCGTCTCGCCCAGGTCCTCCAGCTCCTCCGCCTTCAGGCCCGCCCGGGTCCGCTCGGCGCGGGGCAGGACGCCCTTCGTGCCGGCGGGGATGTCGAGCTCCTCGAAGAGGTGCGGGGACGTGGAGTACGTCTCCGGCGGGTTCGGGAAGCCCAGGTCCAGCGCCTTGTTGATCAGCTGCCAGCGCGGGATGTCGTCCCAGTCGACCAGCGTGACGGCGATACCCGACGCGCCCGCGCGGCCGGTGCGGCCGATGCGGTGGAGGTAGGTCTTCTCGTCCTCCGGCGACTGGTAGTTGATCACGTGGGTGACGCCCTCGACGTCGATGCCGCGGGCGGCGACGTCGGTGCAGACGAGGACGTCGACCTTGCCGTTGCGGAAGGCGCGCAGGGCCTGCTCGCGGGCGCCCTGGCCGAGGTCGCCGTGGACCGCGCCGGACGCGAAGCCGCGCTGGGCGAGCTGGTCGGCGATGTCGGCCGCCGTCCGCTTCGTACGGCAGAAGATCATCGCGAGCCCGCGGCCGTTGGCCTGCAGGATGCGCGCGACCATCTCGGGCTTGTCCATGGAGTGCGCGCGGTAGACGCGCTGCGTGGTGTTGCGCACGGTCGCGCCCTCGTCGTCGGGCGAGGTGGCGTTGATGTGCGTGGGCTGCGTCATGTAGCGGCGGGCCAGGCCGATGACCGCGCCCGGCATGGTCGCCGAGAACAGCATGGTCTGGCGCTTGGCCGGAAGCATGTTGATGATCTTCTCGACGTCGGGCAGGAAGCCCAGGTCGAGCATCTCGTCGGCCTCGTCGAGGACGAGGGCCCTGACGTGCGAGAGGTCCAGCTTGCGCTGACCGGCCAGGTCGAGGAGACGGCCCGGGGTGCCGACGATGACGTCGACGCCCTTCTTGAGGGCCTCGACCTGCGGCTCGTACGCACGGCCGCCGTAGATCGCGAGGACGCGGACGTTGCGGACCTTGCCGGCCGTGAGCAGGTCGTTGGTGACCTGGGTGCACAGCTCGCGGGTCGGGACGACCACCAGCGCCTGCGGGGCGTCGGTCAGCTGTTCGGGCGTCGCCCGGCCCGCCTCGACGTCCGCGGGGACGGTGACGCGCTCCAGCAGCGGCAGGCCGAAACCGAGGGTCTTGCCGGTGCCGGTCTTGGCCTGGCCGATGACGTCGGTGCCGGAGAGCGCGACCGGGAGGGTCATCTCCTGGATCGGGAAGGGGGACATGATGCCGACGGCTTCGAGGGCCTCGGCGGTCTCGGGAAGGATCCCGAGCTCTCGGAAAGTCGTAGTCAGGGTGCTGCCTCTTCTGTGAGACGCGGCATGAGGCGAACGCTTGGGGGTCTTACCGTGCCGGTGATGTCCGGCTGCGGGCCGCTGGGATCGCGAGATCGCAGCCGGGTGGCACGGGACCACTGCCGTCGCTCGAGCGTCATACCGCTGAGGGGCCCCTCATGTGGCACGTATGCGCACGGAGGGCTGTCGGGTCGGAGCCGATCGGGCCACCGACCGGGCATCCTCATTCATGAGATGGCCCACCGAGTATGTGTACGAAGATGACTGAATACTCAGCAGGCGCAATACCACTGTACCCCGGAATCGCGCAGGTGTGTTGGGCCGATTCATAACGAGGGCGACGTCACACCGGCGGGCCCGCGCCCGCGTCCCCCGGCGGTGACCACCGGGCGCCACCCCCGGCGGTGCGTGTCGTGTGCCCGGGCTGCGCCGTCCGGGGTGCGGCGCGCGGGCTATTGTGCGCTCCATGGAGACGCCTGACAACGCCACTGCCGCCGAACAACCGACCGGGATCGCCGCCCAGGACTGGGCCGGTGCCTCCGCCGATCCCCAGTACCGCGCGGCGGTCGTGGACCTGCTCGGCGCGCTGGCGTACGGAGAGCTGGCGGCCTTCGAGCGGCTCGCCGAGGACGCGAAGCTGGCGCCGACGCTGGCGGACAAGGCCGAGCTGGCCAAGATGGCGTCCGCCGAGTTCCACCACTTCGAGCAGCTGCGCGACCGGCTGGCGGCGATCGACGCGGACCCGACCGCGGCGATGGAGCCGTTCGCGGCGGCGCTGGACGAGTTCCACCGCCAGACGGCGCCGTCGGACTGGCTGGAAGGTCTGGTCAAGGCGTACGTGGGCGACTCGATCGCCAGCGACTTCTACCGCGAGGTCGCGGCCCGGCTGGACTCCGACACGCGGGCGCTGGTGCTGGCGGTTCTGGATGACACGGGGCACGGCAACTTCGCCGTCGAGAAGGTGCGCGCCGCGATCGAGGCGGACCCGCGGGTGGGGGGCCGGCTCGCGCTGTGGGCCCGCCGTCTGATGGGCGAGGCCCTCTCCCAGGCCCAGCGGGTCGTGGCGGAGCGGGACGCGCTGTCCACGATGCTCGTGGGCGGGGTCGCGGACGGCTTCGACCTGGCGGCGGTGGGGGAGATGTTCTCCCGTATCACCAAGGCCCACACCAAGCGCATGGCCGCGCTCGGCCTGGCGGCCTGACGGGCGCTCCCTCGGGTCCGGCGCCGCGCGGTGCGCTACGTCGCGGCCGTGCGGCGCAGGCGGCGGGTGGGGCGCAGCAGCAGGGACAGCAGGACCGCGTCGACCACCAGGGCCCCCAGCAGGGTGCCCAGGGTGTGGCCCGGGCCGACCGCCCCGTGCGTCACCAGCGCGCCGAACAGGGCGCCCAGGGTGCCGGTCACAAGGACCGGGCGGCGCGGTGGGAGCCGGTCGGCCAGCCGCTGGAGGGCTGCCCAGGACAGGACGAGTCCGAGGACGACGGAGCCGAGAGCTTCCCACAGCACAGCTGATCACCTCGCGGGTGGCGGGGCGGGCAAAACGGTCGTAGCCCGTACTACCCGATCAGCGTGCGAAACAACCCTGAAGAGCCGGAAGATCCCCGGGATGACCCCGCGCTCCCCGCGGGGCAGCGAGTGTTCGGGGCATGGGGAAGGCCCGGCGGGTACATCCCGCCGGGCCTTCCCCATGCCCCCTGGGGGCATATGCCTCAGAGCGCGCCGAAACCCACCCGGCGCGTCGCCGGCTCGCCGATCTCCACGTAGGCGATCCGGTCCGCCGGAATCAGGACCTTGCGACCCTTGTCGTCCGCCAGGCTGAGCAGCTGTGCCTTGCCCGCCAGAGCGTTGGCCACCGCGGCCTCGACGTCCTCGGCGGACTGCCCGCTCTCCAGAACGATCTCCCGGGGCGCGTGCTGCACGCCGATCTTGACCTCCACGGCTATGTCCCTCCGAACGGTCAGCGTTGCGCGGTCAGCCGCGCCGTACGCAGCACACATTAGCCCGGAGAGGCGACAGGGCAGCGATCAACGGCGCACGCCAACAGCGAACACGGACCGCTCAGTGCGCGTCGGAGCCGTGCAGCGGGAAGCCCGCGATGCCGCGCCACGCCAGGGACGTGAGAAGCTGCACCGCCTTCTCACGCGGGATCGGCGACGCGCTCGACAGCCAGTACCGCGCGACCACCTGCGAGACACCGCCCAGACCCACCGCCAGCAGCATGGACTCGTCCTTGGACAGGCCCGTGTCTCCCGCGATGACGTCCGAGATGGCCTCGGCGCACTGCAGGCTGACGCGCTCGACGCGCTCGCGCACCGCCGGCTCGTTGGTCAGATCGGACTCGAAGACGAGACGGAAGGCACCGCCCTCGTCCTCCACGTACGCGAAGTACGCGTCCATCGTCGCGGCGACACGCAGCTTGTTGTCGGTCGTCGAGGCGAGCGCCGTGCGCACGGCCTGGAGCAGGGACTCGCAGTGCTGGTCCAGCAGGGCCAGGTACAGCTCCAGCTTTCCGGGGAAGTGCTGGTAGAGCACGGGCTTGCTGACCCCCGCGCGCTCGGCGATGTCGTCCATCGCGGCCGCGTGGTATCCCTGGGCGACGAAGACCTCCTGGGCGGCGCCCAGGAGCTGGTTGCGTCGGGCTCGGCGCGGCAGGCGCGTGCCCCTCGGGCGCGCCGCCTCTGTCTGCTCGATGGCTGTCACGCCGCCTCCCAAATTCGATCCATGTGGCGCTGTGCGCCACGCCCGCCATCGTACTTTTGGGTAACGCGGCTGTGCGCGGTGCGAGCGCAGAATTTCACGTACCGGACGCCCGTGGTAGCTCCGCGAGCGCTGGAGATTCAACGTTTAACAACGTCAAACGGCCCAAACCAGCGGATCGGATCAGCGGTAGTCGTCCTCGTCCATCTCGACCACCCGGGTCTGCTCGGCGGCGTCCGCCGGATTCGCCACGGAGGGATCGACGCGGGTCAGCGGGTCGTCCCCGCGCTCGCGCACCTCCCTGGCCTGCTCCGCGGCGTCCGCCTCCGGGGTCTCCTCGTCCAGTCCGCTCGCCTCCGGCGTCTCGTCGATGGTCTCGGGGTCGGTCGGGTCGACGGTCATGGGCTCCCTTTCACATGGACGGTGGGGGGCCTGGGCAAATTGCCCTCTATATGAGCCTAGGAGGTACCCATCCCCTGCGCTATACGATCTGTGACGGCGAACACATCAATCGCCGCGTGATCGTCTCGTAACATTGCCGCATGTCCTCGACCGAGCTGCCGGAAACCCGCATCGCCGCCACGGTGGCCCCGCGGGTCAGCACCGTGCGGGTCGCGGAGGGCGAGCGGCTCCGCACCGTGGCCCTGCCCGGACTGACCCTGAGCGTGCGCGCGCGCCCCGGCGAGCGGCCCGGACTGCCACCCGCGCTGTACGTCCACGGGCTCGGCGGCTCCTCGCAGAACTGGTCGGCGCTGATGCCGCCGCTCGCGGACCTCGTGGACGGCGAGGCGGTCGACCTGCCCGGCTTCGGCGACTCCGCGCCGCCCGACGACGGCGACTACTCCGTGACCGGGCACGCCCGCGCGGTGATCCGGCTGCTGGACGCCGCCGACCGCGGGCCCGTCCACCTCATCGGCAACTCGCTGGGCGGCGCCGTCGCCACCCGGGTCGCGGCCGTCCGCCCCGACCTCGTACGCACCCTGACGCTGGTCTCCCCGGCCCTCCCCGAGCTGCGTGCCCAGCGCGGCGCCTGGCCCACCGGGCTCCTCGCGCTGCCGGGCGTCGCCTCCCTCTTCTCCCGCCTGACCAGGGACTGGACCGCGGAGCAGCGCGTACGCGGCGTGATGTCCCTCTGTTACGGGGACCCCGGACGCGTCACCGACGAGGGGTTCCGCAACGCCGTGGAGGAGATGGAGCGGCGCCTGGCCCTGCCGTACTTCTGGGACGCCATGGCACGATCGGCACGCGGCATCGTCGACGCCTACACCCTGGGCGGGCAGCACAACCTGTGGCGCCAGGCGGAGCGGGTGCTCGCGCCGACGCTGCTGGTGTACGGGGGGCGGGACCGGCTTGTCTCGCACCGCATGGCGCGCAAGGCCGCCACGGCCTTCCGCGACTCGCGGCTGCTGACCCTCCCGGACGCCGGACACGTCGCGATGATGGAGTACCCCGAGACGGTCGCGAAGGCCGTACGGGAACTGATCGACGACAACGGCGGGAGCTGATCCGGGGCGTGGGACGACATAGTCGCAAGGGCCCCGCCTCGACGGCCGTGGGCGAGGGAGACGTCCCGGCAGGCCGGCCCGCCCCCGCCCCCGGCAGCGGGCGGCGCCGCAGAGGCGCGGCCCCGCCGCCCTCCCCGGCCGCGCCGGCGCCGGGCCCGTACGACACCCCTCACCACGGCACGCACCGCATGGGCGACCAGCAGGTCCGCGGCGGCCACCCCGAGCACCGGGAGCAGGGCGGCGGCTGGGGGCAGCCCGGCCGCCACGGCGAACGGCGCGGCGCGGCCCGTCCGGGCCAGGAGGCCGACGCGAACGCGGATGCCGCGAGTGCGGCGCGCGCGCCGAGGGGCGTGGGCGCGGGGGCGCGGATGCCGGGGCCCCGGCGCGAGTTCGTCGAGGCCTTCGAGGAGGCGCCGCGGCGGCCGGGCCCCGAGTCGCCCGGGCCCGAGCCGCTCACCGAGGACGCCGGGCTCGGCAAGGACACCCAGCCCGTCAAGCCCCCCAAGGGCCGCGCCTTCACCTTCACCGGGATCGCCGCCGCGGCCGTCACCACCGTCCTCGCCGTCGTCGTGGCCGGCCAGGTCACCGACACCGGGCCCGGCGCCTCCGCCGGCCGGCCCGCGGGCGAGGCCGCCGCGCGGGGCGGCGAGGGCGGCTCCGCCTCCCGTTCCGACGAGCGGCGGGCCGTACCGCCACGGGCGCGGCAGAACCCGCCGGCCGTCGTGGCGACATACGCGCAGCTGATGACGGAGCGCTTCCCGATGGACCCGGAACTGAAGGGGTCCGGCCGGTTCGAGGCCGTACCGGGGCTCGACAGGGCGCCCGGCAAGGGCCGCAAGGTGCGCTACCGCGTGGACGTCGAGCAGGGGCTCGGGCTCGACGCGGGGCTGTTCGCCGACGCGGTGCAGAAGACGCTCAACGACGACCGCAGCTGGGCGCACGGCGGTGCGATGACCTTCGAGCGGATCTCCACCGGCACGCCGGACTTCGTGATCACGCTGGCCAGCCCCGGAACCACCGGTGTCTGGTGCGCCAAGTCCGGTCTGGACACGACGATCGACAACGTCTCGTGCGACTCGGCCGCCACGGACCGCGTGATGATCAACGCCTACCGGTGGGCGCAGGGCTCGGAGACGTACGGCGCCAAGGCGATGCACGCGTACCGGCAGATGCTGATCAACCATGAGGTCGGGCACCGGCTGGGACACAACCACGTCACCTGCCGCACACCGGGCGCGCTCGCGCCGGTCATGCAGCAGCAGACCAAGTCGCTGAAGGTCGACGGCATCACATGCCGCCCCAACCCGTGGGTGTTCCCCGGTTCCTGACTCAACGTCAGAACGCACTGACCCGCTCGCCCGGTGATCGACGTCGCGTGACGGCCCCGTTCCTTAGCGCGACAGAACGCGGCGGGTACGGGAAAGTTACGTGCATTCACCCCTTCCGGTGGCGCGATGGACAACCGTCCATCGC
>NZ_JBEXQK010000079.1:0-7679 GCF_040612535.1 Streptomyces sp. NPDC006368 | reverse complement strand
GCTCGCGGTGGCGTCGGCCGGGGCGGCGGTGAGATGCCTCCGTGCGGGCCGCCCGCAGGCGTACGAGAAGGCCTGGCGGCGTCTGTCGCTCCGGCCCCGCCGTTTCCCCGTCGTCACGCCTCCAGCAACGGGACGAGCTGCTCCTCCTCGTACCCGAGGTGCGCCTCCAGCTCACCGGTGAGCCGGTCCACCTCCGCGAGCACCAGCGCCGTGTCCGCCCCCTCGTCGGACACGGCCTCACGCAGCTCCGCCAGGAGGTCCGCGATCCGCTCGTGCTCGCGCTCCAGCCGCTCCATCACCGGGCCGAGCTCGGGATGGCGGTCGGCGAGCATCGGGAAGAGCGCCGTGTCCTCACCGGTGTGGTGGTTGTGCAGCCCCTGGCAGAAGGTCAGGCAGTTCACCCGCAGCTGGGCGCCGAGTCCCCCCGCGCCCGACGCGGCGACCTCACCGCGTATCAGGGACAGCTCTCGCCGGAACCCGTCGTGGACGACCTTGATCGCCTCGGCGAAGGACGTGGCGTTGAAGTGGGGCGGCCCGGGCACCTCGTCCAGCGCGACGACGGGGATGACCCGGCTGGTCTTCGCCTGGTATTCGGCCCACCCGGCGTCCGCCTCGACCGCCCGCGCGAACGCCCGGTCGCGCTCGTCCCCCTCCAGGACGGTGGCGTCCGCCTCGTAGGTGAAGACACCGTTCTCGACGGTCACGCGCGGCTGGGCGACCAGGTTGTGGAACCAGGCCGGGTGCTTGGGGGCGCCGCCTGCGGAGGCGATGACCAGGACACGGCCGTCGCCGTCGGGGTAGTAGCCGACGGGCGTGGTGTGGGGCGTGCCCGACCGGGCGCCGGTGGTGGTCAGCAGCAGGAGCCTGGCTCCCTCGAACCACCCGCCCACGCGCCCGTGGTGGGCGCGGAACTCGTCGATGACCTGCTGGTTGAAATCGTTCGGCAACTCTCTGCTTTCTGCTCCGAAAAAGACGGGTGTACGGATGTACGCGGAGGAGAAAACAACTGCGGCGGGGCTCTTACCCGCCCCGGCGTCACGCCGAGGCCGGGTGCCCTACTCGTGTGTGGCCCATGGCCGACCCGGCAGTCACCGCGTCAACGTACAAGCGCCGCTCGACGCCCGGCAACGACGAAAACCAGCCACGTAGCCGGGCCGCGGCCTGGGCCGGGTGTCAGCGCATGCCGATCTCGTGGCCGACGGACCGCGCGCGGGCGGCGTTGACGACGAGCGCGGTGGCGGCGGCGTCCTGGACGGCGACGCCGACCGACTTGTAGAGGGTGATCTGGTCCGCCGAGGTACGCCCGGGCCTGCTGCCGTTCACCAGTTCACCGAGCTCGGCGTGGATGTGGTCCGCGGTGATGACGCCGTCCCGGATCGGGAACAGCAGGTCGTTGCTCCCGGCGGGGAACGGCGCGAGGACGGCCCGCCGCGACTCGACGCACACCAGCGCCTCGGCGACCGTCGCGTCGTCCACCTCGCGGCCACCCTGGTTGAACCCGACGGACGCGATGTGCACGCCGGGCGTGAGCCATGCGCGCCGTACCACCGGGTCGACGGTGTGCGTGGCCGCGGCGACGAGGTCCGCGCCGTCGAGGGCGTCGGCGTAGTGCGGTGCCGCGACGGCCTCCACTCCGAGCTCGCCCGACAGCTCCTCGGCCAGCACGCCGGCCCGTACCGTGTCCCGGCCCGCCACCCGGATCTGCCGCACCGGCCGCACCCGGCACATCGCGTGGGCGTGCGTCCGCGCCTGCACCCCGGTCCCGAGCACCGCGAGGACCTCGGCGTCCTCCCGCGCCAGCAGCCGCGCCGACAGCGCCGACCCCGCGGCCGTCCGCGCCGCCGTGATGGCCGTCCCGTCCAGCAGCGCGGTCGGCTCGCCCGTCTCCGGGTCGAACACCGCGATCAGCGCCTGGTGCGTCGGCAGCGGCGTCCCGGCGTTGTGCGGGAAGAGTGAGACCAGCTTGCTCATCAGCACCCCGACCGACGGCACGTATCCCGGCATGGCCGCCAGGAACCCGTCCTGCCCGGGCACGACGGCGGCCACCCGGTCGGGCACCGACGCCCGCCCTTCGCTCAGGTCCACCATCGCCGGGCCCAGCCCGTCGATGAGCGCGTCCATGTCGAGCAGCGCCTCGACCTGCGACCGTCCCAGTACCAGCATCCGCCCAGCCTCGGCCACGCCCTCCGCCACCGCGAGGGCGACACGCCGGGGCCCGCGCGGGGCCGCCCGCGCGGCGTCCGCCTTGGCGCCCGCCCGGCACGGCCCGCCGCTGCCGGCGGGCTAGAAAGGCGCCTGTGCCGTCTCGATGAGCCGTTCGGTGTCATCGGCGCCCAGGTGGAGCGCGTTGCCGACCGTCGTCAGCACGTCCCGCTCGGCCTGGCAGTAGGCGCCGTCCGCGAGGGCGATCCGCGCGCCCTGCAGCAGGATCGACTCCCGCCCCGCGGGAGCCAGGTGCGGCGAGAGCGGCTCCAGCGCCTCGTGCAGTTCGATGGCGAGCGCCGTCCCGCACGGACCGGCGACATCGGTCACGAAGCGGCCGGTGTCGGCTTCGAGCGCTTCGATGAGCGAGGTGAGGCTGTCGGCCGTGCAGTCCTCGTACCCGGCCGCCCGCACCGCCCGGACGGCGGTCCGCAGGACCGTGGGGGACGAGACGCCGCCCGCCGCGAGCACCGCCAGGGCGACGGTGTGCACGGCGTCGCGGAGCATCGCGGAGAAGCGCGCGGTCGTCGGGTGGTCGAGGACGTCCGTACCGAAGTGGGCGTGGCAGGCCGCGCATTCGACGACCGGTCCGGCGTCTCCCCGCGGTGCCAGCGGGACACCGAAAAGGGTGAAGCGGCGGCGGCCGGTGCGCCGCCGGTAGTTGCGGTCGCCGCCGCACCCCGGACAGAAGAACTCACCGTCACCGACGGTGTTCCACGTGGTCGAGATGGAGCAGATGCGCAGTCTCCGGCCGCGTGATCCTCGTGCTGGCAGCACGTCGCACCTCCGTAAATCCCCCGCGGCCCTTCGGGCACGGGAGCTACCCCCACGGCCACCCTTGCCGCGTGGGCGTGATGTTAGCCACATCGGTGATGTCGCGTCAGCACCCCGGCGTGAGAACGCCACGGACATGGCCGAACCCCGCCCGCTGCGAGCGGGCGGGGTTCGGTACGGCGGGGTCAGCGCCCGGCGCGGTTCACGGCCGAGATGACGGCCTTCAGCGAGGCGCGGGTGGTGTTGGCGTCGATGCCGATGCCCCACAGCACCTTGCCGTCAATGGCGCATTCGATGTACGAGGCGGCCTGCGCGGACGCGCCCTCGCTCATCGTGTGCTCCTGGTAGTCCAGCAGCCGCACGTCGATGCCGATGGACTGCAGGGCGGCGAAGAACGCCGAGATCGGGCCGTTGCCCGAGCCGGTCAGGACGACGTCCGCGCCGTCGACGACCGCCTCGACGGTCAGCGTGTCCGTGCCGTCCTTGTCGGTCGTGGTCTGGCCGGAACGCAGCTGGACGCGCCCCCACGCGTTGTCGGGGTTGGGCAGGTACTCGTCCTGGAAGACGGACCAGATGTCCTTCGGCGTGACCTCGCCCCCCTCGGCGTCGGTCTTCGCCTGGATGATCTTCGAGAACTCGATCTGCATGCGGCGCGGCAGGTCCAGCTTGTGGTCGTTCTTCAGGACGTACGCGATGCCGCCCTTGCCGGACTGCGAGTTGACGCGGATGACCGCCTCGTAGGACCGGCCGACGTCCTTGGGGTCGATCGGCAGGTACGGCACGGCCCACTCGATGTCGTCGACGGTCCTGCCCTGCTCCCGGGCAGTGGCCTCCATCGCGTCGAAGCCCTTCTTGATGGCGTCCTGGTGGGAGCCGGAGAAGGCGGTGTAGACCAGGTCGCCCGCGTAGGGGTGGCGCGGGTGGACCTCCATCTGGTTGCAGTACTCGGACGCGCGGCGGATCTCGTCGATCTGCGAGAAGTCGATCTGGGGGTCGACGCCCTGCGAGAACAGGTTCATGCCGAGGGTGACCAGGTCGACGTTGCCGGTGCGCTCACCCTGGCCGAACAGGCAGCCCTCGACGCGGTCGGCGCCGGCCATGATCGCCAGCTCTGCCGCGGCCACCGCCGTACCGCGGTCGTTGTGCGGGTGGACCGACAGGCAGATGAACTCGCGGCGCGACAGGTTGCGGGACATCCACTCGAACCGGTCCGCGTGGGTGGAGGGCGTCGAGCGCTCCACGGTGGCGGGCAGGTTCAGGATGATCTCGCGGCCCTCCTCGGGCTGCCAGACGTCCATGACGCCCTCGCAGACCTCCAGGGCGAAGTCCAGTTCGGTGTCGGTGAAGATCTCCGGGCTGTACTGGTAGCCGAAGGTCGTCTCGTCGCCCAGCAGCTTCTCCGCGTACTCCATGACCAGGCGCGTGCCGTCGACGGCGATCTGCTTGACCTGCTCCCTGGAGCCCCGGAAGACGACGCGGCGGAAGACGGGCGCGGTGGCGTTGTACAGGTGGACGGTGGCCCGGTGGGCGCCGCGCAGCGACTCGACGGTCCGCTCGATCAACTCCTCGCGGGCCTGCGTCAGGACGGAGATCGTCACGTCCTCGGGGATGGCGCCCTCTTCGATGATGGAGCGGACGAACTGGAAGTCGGTGTCGCCGGAGGACGGGAAGCCGACCTCGATCTCCTTGTAGCCCATGCGTACCAGCAGGTCGAACATCTCGCGCTTGCGGGCGGGCGACATGGGGTCGATCAGCGCCTGGTTGCCGTCCCGCAGGTCGGTCGACAGCCAGCGCGGCGCCTTGGTGATCCGGTTGTCGGGCCAGGTGCGGTCGGGGATGTCGACGGCCTCGTACGGGCCGTACTTGTGGATGGGCATCCCGGACGGCTTCTGGGTGTGCGTCGCGGTGGTGATGGGCGTGGGACGGCCGATCCACTGGGACTGGGTCATTGCGCAGGGCTCCTCGGGTGTTCCGCACGGGGGCCGACTGGGTCGAAGCAGCACCAGACTCCGCGGGGAGGGGGTCGGCCTACGACTACAGGCCCTCGCCGCGGCAGCTAAGGAGAAGCAGCCCGAAACGCATGATGTGCAGCAGCCTAGCCGAGTGACACGGTGAGCGGAGGGTCCGTTTCAGTATGCGGGATTCCTGACCGGTAACCACGGAACCGTGAAGTATCACTCCTTTTCATCAATCATCGTCGCAGCGCGTGACAGGGTCATCACCCAATGCCACATTGCGGGGCATGACTGGCATCTTCTGCACCATCGTCCCGCCGCACCTGCTGGACCGCCTGGCCCGGTCGGCCGACCCCGCCATCGCCGCCGCCGCCCGCCGCACCCTCGTCGCGGACGCCTCGCACCGCACCACCCGCCGGCTGACCACGGTCGTCGGCGCGGCCCCCGTGCCCCAGCCGGCGCAGGCGCCCGCCGACACGCCGCGCCGCACCGTCCACGACGCGCAGCACACGACCACGCTGCCGGGCAGGAAGGTCCGCGGCGAGGGGGACGAGCCGACGCGGGACGCGACCGTCAACCGCGCGTACGCCGGTCTCGGCGCGACCTTCGAGCTGTTCCGCGCGGCGTACGGCCGCAACTCGATCGACGGCTCCGGGCTGCCGCTCGACGCCACCGTCCACTACGACCGTGACTACGCCAACGCGTTCTGGAACGGCGAGCAGATGGTCTTCGGCGACGGCGACGGGCAGGTCTTCAACGACTTCACCGTCGCGGTCGACGTCATCGGCCACGAACTGGCCCACGGCGTCACGCAGTACACGGCGAACCTGGCGTACTTCGGCCAGTCGGGCGCGCTGAACGAGTCGATGTCGGACGTCTTCGGCTCGCTGGTCAAACAGCACGCGCTGGGGCAGACCGCGGAGGAGGCCGACTGGCTGATCGGCGCCGGGCTCCTCGCGGAGGGCGTCCGGGGCGTGGCCCTGCGCTCGATGAAGGCCCCCGGCACGGCGTACGACGACGACGCCCTCGGCAAGGACCCGCAGCCCGCGACGATGGACGACTACGTCCGCACGAGCGCCGACAACGGCGGCGTGCACATCAACTCCGGCATCCCCAACCACGCCTTCTACCTCACGGCCAGGGCGCTGGGCGGCCACGCCTGGGAGCGGGCCGGGCGGATCTGGTACGACGTGCTGACGGGCGGCGAGCTCACGGTGGACGCCGACTTCGCGGCCTTCGCCCGCCTGTCGGTGGCGGCGGCGCGCGAACGGTACGGCGCGGGCGGCGCGGAGCACGACGCGGTGACGAAGGCGTGGTCGACGGTGGGCGTGCCGGTGGAGTAGACAGGGCCCATGCGTATTCGGGTGACACGCACGGGCGGGTTCGCGGGCATCGAGCGGCGGGCCGAGGTGGACACCTCGGGCCGCCCCGACGCCGCCGAGTGGCACGACCTGGCATCGGCGGCCCTCGCCACGGCCGGGGCGACCCCACCGGCCGGGGTGCCGGACGGCTTCCGCTACACGATCACCGTGGACGGCCGGACCGTGCACTGCGCGGACCCGCGCCTGACGGAGGCGCAGCGGGAGCTGATCTCGCGGGTGCTCAGGGAAGGCGCGTGACGCCCGGCGGCGCCGGGTTCCGGGACGGCCGGTCTCCCCGGGGGCCGGTTTCCCCCGGGGCCGGTTTCCCCGGGAGCCGGGGTCGCGCGCCTCGGGGTCGCGCCCGGGGCTGCGGATCGGTCAGAAGCCCAGCTTGCGGAGCTGCTTCGGGTCGCGCTGCCAGTCCTTCGCGACCTTCACATGGAGGTCGAGGAAGACGGGCGTGCCCAGCAGCGCCTCGATGTGCTTGCGGGACTTCGTGCCGACCTCCTTCAGGCGCGTGCCCTTCGGGCCGATGATGATGCCCTTCTGGCTGGGGCGCTCGATGTAGAGGTTGGCGTGGATGTCCAGCAGCGGCCGGTCCGCCGGGCGGTTCTCGCGCGGGATCATCTCCTCGACGACGACCGCGATGGAGTGCGGCAGCTCGTCGCGTACGCCTTCCAGCGCCGCCTCGCGGATCAGCTCGGCGACCATGACCTGCTCGGGCTCGTCCGTGAGGTCGCCCTCCGGGTAGAGCGGCGGGCTCTCCGGAAGCAGCGGGATCAGCAGGTCGGCCACCAGCTGGACCTGCTTGTCGCCGACGGCCGAGACCGGGATGATCTCCTGCCACTCGAAGCCCAGCTCCTTGCCGAGCTGGTCCACGGCGATGAGCTGCTCGGCGAGCGTCTTGGAGTCGACCAGGTCGGTCTTGGTGACGATCGCGACCTTCGGGGTCTTCTTGATCCCGGCGAGCTCCTTGGCGATGAACCGGTCGCCGGGGCCGAGCTTCTGGTCGGCGGGCAGACAGAAGCCGATCACGTCGACCTCGGCCCACGTCGTGCGCACGACGTCGTTGAGCCGCTCGCCCAGCAGCGTGCGCGGCTTGTGCAGGCCGGGGGTGTCGACCAGGATCAGCTGCGCCTCCGGGCGGTGCACAATGCCGCGCACGGTGTGCCGGGTGGTCTGCGGGCGGTTGGAGGTGATCGCCACCTTCTGACCGACCAGAGCGTTCGTGAGGGTGGACTTGCCCGCGTTGGGGCGGCCGACGAAGCAGGCGAAGCCCGCCCGGTGGGCGGCTTCGGTTTCAGGGTTGCGAACGCTCATGGGGGCCATTGTCCCCGATGCGCGCCCCCTCACGTACCGCCGCCGCGTCACCGCCCGGCGCGGTGAC
>NZ_JBEXQK010000078.1:0-8373 GCF_040612535.1 Streptomyces sp. NPDC006368 | reverse complement strand
CATCCTGCGGGAGGACCGCGCGAAGGACCTTCAGGCCCTGAGCCACGACTTCCCGGCCGATGCCGTCACCGGGGATCACTGCGAGATTGATGCTGTCGGACACGTCCGACCTCCTTGTTGAGGCCCATCGAAGGGGGAGCCACGAAGGAGGGGGCGGGACTCGAGGGCCCCCGACCCCCCTCCCCGTGCGGGCGGTGTCGGTGACGGGGCTACGCCAGGGCCGCGTACCGGGACCGGAGCCGGTTCACTCCGCTGAGCACGGCCTTCAGGGACGCGGTGCTCAGATCGCAGTCGATCGCCGCGCCCCATGTCGTGAGTCCCGCGTACGCGAGCTGTACGTAGGCGGCGACGCGGGTGTCGCTCCCGGCGGTGAGGGCGTGCTGGGTGAAGTCGCGCACGGTGAAGCCGGCGTAGCCGGCGGCGCCGAGGGAGTCGAGCAGCGCGTCGACCGGACCGTTGCCGGACCCCTCGAGCGTGGTGACGTCGTCCTCGATGCGTACGGTGCAGGTGATGTGCAGGCCCTCGCCGTCCTGCGTGCGGACGGGCTCGTACGTGATCAGCTCCACCGGTGTGATCGCCTCGAGGTACTCCCGCCGGAACACGGACCAGATCATTTCCGGCGAGAGTTCGGATCCCTCCACGTCCGCGCGCTCCTGGACCGCGCGGGAGAATTCCGCCTGGAGCGGGCGCGGCAGTTCCAGATTGTGTTCGCTCTTCAGCAGGTACGCGGGACCGGCCTTGCCGGACTGGGAGTTGACCCTGATGACGGCCTCGTAGTCCCGGCCGATGTCCTTCGGGTCGATGGGCAGATAGGGCACCGCCCAGGGAATCCGCGACGGCGTCCTCCCCGCTGCCCCGGCCTTCCGCTCCAGCGCCTCGAAGCCCTTCTTGATCGCGTCCTGGTGGGAGCCGGAGAACGCCGTGTGGACGAGCTCACCCGCGTACGGGTGACGGGCGTGCACCGGCAGCCGGTTGCAGTACTCGACGGTTGCCGCGACCTCGCGCAGATCCGAGTAGTCGATCATCGGGTCGATGCCCTGGGTGAAGAGGTTCAGACCCAGCGTGACCAGGTCGACGTTGCCCGTCCGCTCTCCGTTGCCGAACAGGCAGCCCTCGATGCGCTCGGCACCCGCCATGACGGCCAGCTCGGCCGCCGCCACCGCGGTACCCCGGTCGTTGTGGGGGTGGAGGGAGAGGATGAGTGAGTCCCGGCGCTCCAGGTTCCGGTGCATCCACTCGATCTGGTCGGCGTAGATGTTCGGCGTCGACATCTCCACCGTGGCGGGCAGGTTGAGGATCATCTTGTGGCCGGGGCCCGGGTCCCACACCTGGCTGACGGCGTTACTGATGTCCAGCGCGAAATCCAGCTCGGTCCCGGTGAAGGACTCCGGTGTGTACTCGTACTGGATGTGGGAGCCGCTCAGTTCCTCGGCGAGCTTCACGCACAGCCGGGTGCTGCGCACGGCCAGGTCCTTGATCTGCTCCTGGTCCATGCCGAACACCACCTCCCGCTGCAGGCAGGACGTCGAGTTGTAGAGGTGGACGATGGCCTGGCGGACGCCCCTCAGGGACTCGTAGGTCCGGTGGATGAGCTCCTCGCGGGCGGGCGTGATGACCTGGATGAGGACGTCGTCGGGTATGAGGTCTTCCTTGATCAGCGTCCGGACGAAGTCGAAGTCGGTCTGGCTGGCCGAGGGAAAGCCGACCTCGATCTCCTTGAAGCCCATCCGCACCTGAAGGTCGAACAGCTTGCGCTTGCGTTCCAGGTCCATGGGTACGGCAAGGGCTTGGTTGCCGTCGCGAAGGTCCACCGCGCACCATCGCGGCGCCTCCGTTATCTCCTTCGTGGGCCAGGTCCGGTCCGGGAGGTCGACGGTGGGGTAGCGACTGTACTTCCAGGACGGCATGCCCGATGGCTGCTGGAGGGGCTGAGGAGGAGTGGCGTGGTACACGGACATCCGTATCTCCTTGCACTTTCCGCAGGATGGAGGGGGCTGACGCGACTTCAGCCGGGCGGGACACGGAGCAGCGCACACCGGTCCGCCGTGGGAGGAGGAGGGCGCGGTGGCGGCGGGGACCGCCACCGCCGGTGCCTCAGGACCAGATGCTGAGCGACCCTTCGGCGGTGATCCCCAAGAAGAACGACAGCGTCACCCGTCGGCCTTCGGAGACGTTCGGCCGCACCAGGTGGTAGTTGCGGGGGTCGAAGAGAATCGCGTCGCCGACGGCGGCCTGGACGGAGACGTACGGCTCGTCGGCGACGAGGCTCTCGGCGTAGCCGTAACCGTCCCGGTGCTGCTCGTCGGACGGCTTCCACGTCCTGCGGTAGACCACTGCCTCGCCGCCGACCTCGGGCATGGCGAGGTGGCAGTTGAAGGCGAGCTGGCACACGGGGATGTTGTCGACGACACCGGGGAACTCCCGCACGACCTCGTCGAAGTGCATCTTCGCGCTGGCGTTGATCTCGCGGATCATGCCGGCGAACATCGACCGGCCGCCCGACGTCGCGCGCCTGACCGGGCCGCCCCAGACCTTCTCCAGCTTGCGGGTCGCCTCGTCCAGGGGGTCACCGCCGTGGAGCAGACCGGACCGGGACATGTCGGACTGCTCGGCGTGCTCCCAGTAGGCGGGCGGGAGTACCTCGTGTCCGTAGAAGTCGTACGTGGCCGGTCCCAGCTTGGCGATCCGCGGCTGTACGAGCTGCTCGTCGTAGCTGCCCATGTCGCAGGTTTCGAGGGCCCGCATGATTTCCCGGCACTGCTCCGGCGTGAAGAATTCCCTCACGCGGATGGCACCCAGCGTTCCCGAGGCGAGGCGCGCCATCGCCTCACGCTCGAGGTGGTCGGTCTCGATCGAGTCGAACAGCGTGTAGACAGGGGTGGCCGTGGAGGCGACGTTCTGGTCCTTCAGAGCCGTTGTTGCAGACACGGATGGTCCTCTCATGGATCGATGAAGTTCCGCACATCACCGGGCGCAGCGGGTGGCACCCGGCAAGTCGACGAGACTTCGCGTGCTTGGAATGCGCGGGGCAAGGCCCGGCGCGATTCGTGCCGGAGCGGTCGCGCTCCCGATCACCACAGATCGCAGGGGCGCGCGCCACGTGAAGAGGAGCAAGGGGCGCGGCTTGTCGGCATCGGCGTCCATGGCGCCGGACAGGTGCACTACCGCCCGGCGGAACGCCCTTGTGGGGCTGGACTGAACGAAGTGCCGGCTTGCCGTGCGGTCGTCCCCAAGGATCACACCCGGCGGTAGTTCAGTGAAGAAACAAATGCTTAACCATATCCGCGTGTCCGACTAAGGGTTACAAGCGCGTTGCTCGGTACGCACGGCGGTCGGGCGGAAACCACATATGCCGACGGCACTCCTCGCGGAGGGGTGCTGTTGGGTCTCCACAAACCTTCGGGCCCGAAGCCGTTCCGGAGGGCAGGCCTCCGGGGGCAATCGTCTCGCGGAGTGGTACGGGACGGCTTGCCCCAGCCGCATCCACCCCCGGACCGAGGGCCTTGGGCCCGCATAATCACCCGGTTCCCGGGCGGGACTCCGGTGGGCCGTCGACGGGACAATCCCGCCCCGGAGTGGACAGGCGCATCGGACACACGTCGAGCAGTCCGGCGAAGTATCAGTAACCCCGTATATCCATACGCCAGATTCGGCCAACCTTGATCACTGCTGCGCCCCGACAACCCTGCCGTGCCAACATGACTGTGTGACACATCAACTCGACGTCACGGCGTCGATTCGAGCAGCAGGACGCCGGCGGGACAGGTCAGCGCCACTCCCCCGGCGCCGTCCATGAGACGCCGGGACCGGGCGGTGCTCGGAAACCTGCCGACCGATGAGGCGAGGGTCGCGACGAGGGGGAACCGGAGCAGGCCCATGGCGACGACAATCGCGCTGAGCAGCCGTGCCATCGGAACGAGCGGGGCATCGTCGGGGATGGACGGGGGCATCAGACTCAGGAGGAGAAGGGGCGCCTTCGGATGCGCGGCGTTGGTGACGAAGCCCCGCAGCGGACAGGGGCCCGGCGGGCGGGCGGCTCCGACCCCGGGGGACCTGCCACCCGCGCCGGACTCGTCCCCGCCGTGACGCACAGGCTCCCCGCCCCGCTCCGAGCTCCCGCAGAGGGCCCCGAGCAGGGCCCGCCCGCCGAGGTGGATCACGTACGCCGCTCCCGCGATCCTCATCGTCCGGAAGAGCGCTTCCGAGGCGGCGAACAGGGCGGCGACGCCCGCCGCGGCGAGTCGTGTGTGCGGCGCCAGGCCGCCGGCGGCGCCTGCGGCCAGTCCCGCACGCCGGCCGGTGAGCGCGTTCCGCAGGACGATCGGGAGGTCCGCCCCAGGCATCACGATCCTGCCGGCCGCTATACAGGAGAAAGCGAAGATGTGGCTGCTCATGGTTCCTCAGCGGTGAACTTGCCGGGGCGGTGGCGGTCAATCCCGATCACGCCGTGACAGTCTGCCAGAAGCCGAGATGTAAGCGGTAGTTCAGGTTTATTGGCGAAATGCTAAGGAAACCTTTATGCAGGATCTGACTCGCCTTCTCATTCTCGTCGCCGTCGCGGAGACCGGATCGATCTCCCGGGCGGCGGCCAGACTCGGCTATACGCCGCCCGCGCTCAGCCAGCAGATGGCAAAGCTGGAGCGAGAGGTCCATCTGCCGCTGCTGGTCCGCCACCGGCGCGGCGCACGCCTCACCCCGGCCGGCGAGGTGCTGGTCCGGCACGCCCGCCAGGTTCAGGATGTACTGAGCAGCGCGGAACGAGAACTCGCCCAGCTACGGGAGCTGTCCGGTGGCCGGCTGAGGCTCGGCAGTTTCACCACGGCAGGGATACACCTGCTGCCTCCCGTCCTGGCCGAGCTGCGCAGACAGCACCCGGGGCTCTCCATCTCCCTGCAGGAGTTCGAGCCGCCCGAGGGTCTGGAGCCGCTCGCCCAGGGCCACATCGACCTGCTCCTGACCCACTCCTACGTCTACGGACGAGAACATCCGATGCCGCCGGGGCTCAGCTTCGAGACCCTGCTGGAGGAGGAGCTGCTGCTGGTGGCTGAGCGCGGCCACCCGCTCACGGCGGACCCGCAACCGCTGCACTGGACGGCCCTGGCCGGCATACCGCTGATCAGCGGGCGGCACGGTCTCGCCAACCGGGAGGCGCTGGAGGCGTTGTTCGCCTCGAACGACCTGCCGGCTCCGACGATCGCCTTCGAGACCTCGAACTACTCCGTCGCCTGTGCCCTGGCCGGGGAGGGGATGGGGCTGGCCTGCGTACCGCGCATGGCCGCGGAGGCCAGTCCGGTGCCCATCAGTACCCGTCCGTTCGCCGCGCCCCGGCTGTACCGCATCGTCAACATCGTCTGGCGCACCTCGGACACCTCTCCGCTGCTGCACGCCGCGCGGACCGCGATCCAGACGGCGTTCACCCAGAAGCCTCCGGCCGTCTGGGGGCAGTCATAGCCCGGGGCGCGCCGCTCGCCGGCATCAGTCCGTCAGGTCCCAGTCCGGCGCCATGTCACGGGCGATGCGGATCTCGTCGTTGGAGGCGCCGGGCGGGACCATGGGCCACACCATCTCCTCCCGTTCCACGACGAAGTCCACGACCACGGGCCGATCGTTGACCTCCATGGCCTTCTGGATGGTGGCGTCGAGTTCGTCGGCGCGGTCGCATCGGATACCCAGGCAGCCGTAGCCCTCCGCCAGCGCCGCGTAGTCGGGCACGCCTCGTGCCCCCGCCTCCGTACCGAACTCGCGCTCGCCGTAGTAGAGGCTCTGCAGCTGGCGCACCATGCCGAGGCTGGAATTGTTGATGACCGCGACCTTCACGGGCATGCGGGCGGCAGCGCAGGCCACGAGCGAGCGGCCCGTCATCTGGAAACACCCGTCCCCGTCGATCACCCAGACCGGGGTACCGGGCCGGCCCGTCGCCGCTCCTATGGCTGCCGGCACGGCGTAGCCCATGGTGCCCGCGCCTCCGGAGTTCAGGAACGAGCGGGGCTTTTCGTAGCGGATGAACTGGCCGGCCCACATCTGGTGCTGGCCGACTCCGGCAACGTACACGGCGTCCGGGCCGACGGTGCGGCCGATCCGCTCGATGACCTGTTGCGGCACCAGTGAGCCGTTGTCCGGCGCCCGATAGCCCACGGGGTACGTGTCGCGCCAACGCTCCAGGGTCGACAGCCACGGCCGGTGGCCGGGGCTCTGCGGGCGACCGGTCCGCCGGCCCTCGCGGACGGCGTCGATGAGGCCGGAGAGGACCCGGCGGGCGTCCCCGACGATCCCCACGTCGACGCGCCGATTCTTGCCGATCTCCGCCGGGTCGATGTCGGCGTGCACCACTCTGGCGTGCGGGGCAAAGGTCGCGGGGTCTCCGGTGACCCGGTCGTCGAAGCGGACGCCCAGGCCCATGACGAGGTCGGCTTTCTGCAGAGCGGCGACCGCGGCGACCGAACCGTGCATGCCCGGCATCCCGAAGTGCTGGGGGTGGGAGTCCGGGAAGACGCCGCGCGCCATCAGCGTCGTCACCACGGGTGCACCGGTCAACTCGGCGAAGGTGCGCAACTCCGCCGCGGCGTCGGCTTTGAGCACACCCCCGCCCACATAGAGAACCGGCCGCTGGGACCTGGCCAGGAGCGCCGCCGCCTCACGCAGCGCGCGCCGTTCGGGGGCCAGGGTGGGCTGGAACCCGGGTATGTCGATGTGCTCGGGGTTGCCGGGTTCCGCACTGCGCGCCCGGAGCACTTCCGTCTCGATGTCCAGCAGGACGGGGCCGGGGCGGCCGTGTGAGGCGAGGTGGAAGGCCTGTGCCACCGCGGTCGGGAGCCGGCGGACATCGCTGACGTGGATGGTGTGCTTGGTGATGGGCATCGCGATGCCGCAGGTGTCGACCTGCCAGTCGAACGCGACCGCCACCAGCGGGACGGAGTCCATGTGCGCGTCGAAAAGGGCCGTCACCAGCTCCACGGCGCCGGCCCCCGGGGACGCGACGCAGACCCCCACCCGGCCGGTGGCACTCGCGTACCCGGCCGCGGCATGGCCCGCGTCCTGCCCGTGGGGCAGCGTGACGAACCTGATGGCGTCGCCGCTTCCGGCACCGGCGTCGCTTTCGGCAGCGGCGGCCCGGCCGGGGTCACGCTGTCCGGTGAGCACCAGACCGGCTCCGCGGGGGGTGGTGAAGAGGCTCTCCACGCCCTGTAACCGCAACGAGCGGAGCAGTATCCGGGCGCCCGTCCTGTCTTCCGGCATCTCTCCCTCTCAGTGGCGTGGGGCGTGTTCCGCCGTGTAACCGACCCTGAGACGGCCCGACTTGACTTTGATGGAGCGGATGGCGACGCCGGTGAGGAGGCTGAGGTCGGTGACGTGGGTGCCACCGCAGAACTCCGTCGCAAGACCGTCGATGGTGATCGTCCGCCGCCCCTCCCGCTCACCCGCGGTCACCGCGAGGCCCTCCGACACCGCCTTCTCCAGTTCGACAGTCAGCGCGTCGGCGAGCCGGTCCTTGTCGATCTCGGCTCCGTCCAGTGCGTATTCGATCCGCGCCTGGCCAGGGAAGTGGTTGTTGCCGACATGACGGACGCCCCAGGGCCGCACGAGGGCGTCCACGAGGTGTCCGGCGGTGTGGAGGGCGGCGTGAAGACGGCGCTGCTCGGCGTCGACACGCGAGTGGACCGTCGCCCCTTCCGAGAAATCCGGGCCGGCCTCTCCGTCCCCGGGGCCGAGGGTCAGGAAGACCCATCCGGATTCCCCGTCCTTGACCGGGGACACCGGAATGTTCTCCACCCATCCGCGGTCGTCGGGCTGTCCTCCGCCTTGCGGATGGAAAATATTGTCGGCCAGCGCGATCCGCATCGCCTCCGCGTCGCGTCGCACGCTGACGACCTGCGTCCGGACATCACACGCGTAGGTGTTTTCCAGGTAAAGCTGGCGCTGTTTGGCCACGGTATTTCCTCTTGTCCGCGAGCACACATATGGATCTCATTCAGCTGCGGCTCGCCCAGGTGTCTCGGCGGCAATTCATCGTGGTACTCCGAGGCCGCAGTTCCGCAGAGTATGGCACGCCACTCGACGGAACTGTAGATCACGTTCGTTTACGGGGGAATAAGCGAAGCTACAGGCAGGGGCCCGGTTGCCGGAAGGACCGGCGAGTGCAATTCGGGCCTTGTTAAGTCCGTCGAATGCGATCTAGAGTGCCCACAAGCCGATACCAATGTCTCACATCATGAGACAGATCGGTGAGCACAGCGAGAACCCGGGCGCCGCCGCAGCCCCGGATCACTCAGACTCGCCTGGAGGGAAAGCGATGGGTAGGACTCTCGCGGAGAAGGTCTGGGACGATCATGTCGTCCGGCGCGCCGATGGCGAGCCCGACCTTCTCTTCATCGA
>NZ_JBEXQK010000077.1:0-9113 GCF_040612535.1 Streptomyces sp. NPDC006368 | reverse complement strand
CGGACCGATCAGGAATCGGTCCGGGCCACCGGTGCGTTCCGCGGGTGCCTCCCGGGGGTACGGGACGGCGGGGTCACAGGAAGTACGTACCGGGCTCCATGCCCATCAGGACCCGCCCCTGGACCTCCAGGTTGGCGCCGAGCTGGACCAGGGCGTGCAGCGAGAAGCCCTGGATGTCGCGGTGGAAGCGCTGCAGGTCTACATCGGTGCGGATCACCGAGCCGCCGCTCGCGGCGTAGAGCAGCTCGACGGCCTCCTTGGACAGCTGCCCGGCGTAGGCGGTCCGGCCGCGGATGACGGCCTTCTCCTCGTCGGTGGGCTGCTCGCCGGCGTCCGCCGCCTTCTGGAGGACCTCGTGCCAGCGGGCCGCGAGCGCCTCGGCGGCGTCGATCTTGTTGGCGGCGATCGCCACCTGCTGCTGGGTGACCGGGTGTTCCCGCTGGTCGGTCCAGTCCGTGTACGTGATGCCACGGCCCGGCACGCGCTCCAGGAACAGGTCGTACGCGCCGCGCCCGATGCCGGTGAGCGCCGCCGCGACGCCGGACAGGACGTACCCGAGCAGGCCGTAGTTGCGGCCCGTCGCACCGGTGTTGGAGCGCAGGCCGGTGCCGCTGACCATCGCCTCCTCCAGGGAGACGGTCCGGTGGACGGGCACGAACAGGTCCGTGGCCGAGACCGTGGAGCTGCCGGTGCCGGCACCGGACGAGACGTGCCAGTCGTCGGAGACGGTCAGCTCGCTCGTCGGCACCAGCGCCACGAGCTCCTGGTGGGTCCCGTCCGGGAGCTCGACCATGGCGGCCAGCAGGTCCCAGTCGGCGCCGCGCACGCCGGAGTTGAACCGCCAGGTGCCGTCGAGGCGGTAGCCGCCGTCGACCGGCTTCAGCGTGCCGGTGGGCGCGAAGACGATCGACACCCGGGTGGAGCCGCCGGTGAACATCTCGTCCTGGGCCCGGTCGGGGTACAGGGTCCCCGCCCAGGTGCTGGTCAGCCACACCATGGTGAGCCAGCCGGTGGACGGGCAGGCGCGGGCGACCTCGGAGATGACCCGCGCCTGCTGCGCCACGTCGAGGTCGAGGCCGCCGTACTTCCTGGGGACCGCGGCGCGGAAGACGCCGGCCTTCTCCAGGAGCCGGATGTTCTCCTCGACGATCCAGCGCCGCTCCTCGCTCTCCCGCCCGTTGGCGCGCAGGACCGGTGCGGCGTCGCGCACCGCTTCCAGGACGGACGCGAGTTCTTCTTCCGTGGCCATGGGTATTCTCCTCGTCGCACATGATCAGGGCTGTGCACCCCACGCTAGGGCGTGCAATTCCCGACCCGGGAAACCCTCGGTCTTGTCGCGGTAATCGCCCCCGATTCCCCGGCGATGCCCCTGGGATTTCCCCTTCGATGCACTCGCGGTTCCCTCCCCCTTCCCGGGCCGTTGACGGATCGGGGCCGACCGGTTACCGGGGAATTACCCGGCGGTTACCGGTGCATTGGCGGAGGGCCGGAATCCGGCGGACCGGGCTGGGCGGGGCTGGCAGCATGGTGGGAATGAGTATCTCTTGGCATGACCTCGTTTCCACCGCCGCGGACGACAGCGCGGCTCTGCTGGAGAAATGCGCGGGCGATTGGAACCGGCCCGCGGGAGAGCTGACGTGGAGCAGTCTCGAGACGGTCTCCCACCTCTCCCAGGCGATCTACGGGTACGCGGCGCTGCTGGTCGCGCAGCCCACCGACCGGTACATCGCGCTGCGGACGTCGGTCGACCCGAACGCGTCGGCGGAGGAGATCGCCGAGACCATCCACGCCGGCGCCACCCTGCTCGCCCGGACCATCCGCGAGTCCGGCCCCGACGTCCGCGCCTGGCACCCCTGGGGTACCGGCGACCCCGCGGGTTTCGGCGCGATGGGCGTCCTCGAACTGCTCGTCCACAGCCGTGACATCGCCGCCGGCTTCGGGATCGAGGCCACGCTCTCCGACGAGCTGAGCGCACCGGTCGTCGAGCGGTTGTTCCCTCAGGCGCCGAGCGGCCACCGGCCCTCGGACACGCTGCTGTGGTGTACCGGCCGGATCGCCCTGCCGGGCCTGCCCCGGCAAACCGAGTGGCGCTGGTACGGCGACGTCCGCTGACGCGGCGACGAGCCGCCGGTACGCGTGCGAAGAGCCCCCGGGGAGAACCCCGGGGGCTCCTTGCGTGCCACCGGGCGGCCCTACTCGGCCGCCACGAGGCCCTTCGCCGCCACCGGGCGGTCGATGGACATCAGCCAGCGGCCGTCGTCGCCGCGCCGCAGGACGTCCGTGCAGACGCCCTCCAGGTGGAGCGGCTCGCCGTCCGGGCCGGTGGTGTCGATGCTGTACTCGACGCCGATGAGCGCCACGTCACCCGCCACGTAGGAGTGGGTGACGGCCGCCTTGAGCGAGGGCTTCCTCGACAGGAAGTCCTTGAAGAACGCCAGGCGGGCCTCGCCGGTGAGCGGCTCGCCGGAGAAGTTCGATATGGAGTCCTCGCGGTACAGGCTGTCGAAGATCGCACCGTCACCCGTGTTGAACGCCTGGAGGAAGATCTCGTTCTGGGTCTCGGTGTCGTCGGTCAGGTCGGGGTTGGCGGGGTCGAAGTCGACGCTGAAGTTGTAGGCCATGGTGAAACCGGCCCGCCTCTCTGTGATCGTGACTGGGATGGGTGTGGGGCGTGGGCGTGGAGCGTGGGTGTCGTGCCGGGCCCGGTGCTACATCGCGCCGAGGGCCTGCTGCGCGGCCCGCAGTCCGGACTCGACGGCTCCGTCGAGGAAGCCGGACCAGCCGTTGGCGAGGTCGCCGCTGGCGAAGACGACCTGCCCGCTGGGTTCCAGGACCGACGGGTACAGGGTGGTGAGCTGCCGCGGCTTGCGGAAGGCCCAGCCTCCGCGCGCGTACGGGTCCCGGCCCCAGTCGTGGGCCTGAAGCGAGATGATGTCGAGCTCGGCGCCGAGTTTCCGTACCGCCGCGGCGACCTGGACCTTGTCGGTGGGGTTCAGGTTCGGGTCGGTGGAGAAGGCCACGTACACCAGGCCCTCCGACGTCTCCTTGAACGGCATCATCATCGGGATGGGGGACTGGCCCTCGGCGCCCTGTCCGTAGAACTTGCCCGCGCCGTTGCGGGCGTGGATCCAGATCTTGAGCGCGTTGGGCACCGCGATGCCCTGGGTCGCCGCCGCGGTGTGCGCGGCGGGCAGGGCGGGTGAGAACTTGATCGTGGGCCAGACGTTGACGGGCGTGGCCACGATCACCTTGGCCGCGTTGTACCGGACGCCCGAGCGCAGCGTCACGTACACCCGGGTCCCGTTGTCGGTCACCGAGGCGACCGGGGAGTTCAGGCGCACCGTGGGCCTGGACTCGTTGATCATGGCGGTCAGCAGCCCCGCCGTACCGACGGTCATGCGGTAGCGCTGGGTGTCGTTCCAGCCCGCGTTGTTCCAGCCGGCGAGGGACCACCAGTGCGCCAGCATGGTGAGGGCGCCCTGGGTGCTGGAGCCGCCCGAGTACACCGCCGTCTGACCGTTGATCAGCAGTTCCTCCTCGGCCGTCAGGCCGAGCTGGGTGAGCCGGTCGCGCAGCGTGAGTTTGTCCAGGCTCTGGAGCAGGTCGGCCCGGTACAGCGGCTGGAACGGCTTCTCGAAGTACTGCTGGGACCCCTCGAACAGCCGCTCCAGCACGGCTCCGATGCGCCCGAACCCGTCGTCCGGCGTGAACGCCTTCGGTCCGGTGGGCGTCGGCAGGAGGACCCGGTCCACCGGGTGCTCCTCCTCCAGGGCGATCCCGTACCGCCGCAGTTCGGCACCGATGTGCGGCTGGGTCGACTCCACCCAGGTGCCGCCCATCTCCACCTGGTGGCCCGCGAACGTGCTGGTCCAGGTGCGGCCGCCGATACGGCCCCGGGCCTCCAGTATCAGGACCCGCTTACCCTTGGCCCGCAGTTCCCGCGCGGCGGTGACGCCCGCGTAGCCGGCGCCGATGACGATGACGTCGTACGCCGCTTCCTCCCCGTCCTCATCGACAGGGGCGGCGGCGTGGGCCGCGGTGGGGAGCAGGACGGGGGCGGCGACGAGCGCCGTGGCGCCGGCCGCCTTGAGCAGGGCGCGGCGCGACGGCCGGCGACGCGGCTCCGCCTCGGGGAGGGACTCGTGTGTGTCATTCATGTGCGCTGTCGATCTCCGGCTCGGTCGGGTGGCGGTGAGGTGCGCGGTGGGGGCGCGCCGGCCGGCGGGGCGACCGTGGGGAGGGCTCAGTCCTGGCCGTACGGGTCGTCGACCGCGTAGCGCCAGATGCCGTCCTCGCCCAGCCGCAGGACGTCGACGCCGACGCCCTCCAGGCGCTCGGACTCGCCCTTCTCGTCGACGGTCTCGATGACCCAGTCGACGATCATGAGCGCGGTGTCGGCGGTGACGAAGCTCTGCCGCGGGGTCGCGGTCATCTTCGGGCGGAGGGCCAGGAACTCCCGCTGGTAGTCCCGGCGGGCCTGGCCGGTCAGCGGCTTGCCCGGCTCCCAGACGGCCACGGCCTCTTCCGTGTAAAAACCGTCGACCGCGTCGAAGTCCCCGGCGTTGAACGCCTCGACATATTGCGCGGTGTGCTTTTTCAGGCTCTCGTTCAGCTGCGACATGGGAACAGTCGACCTGCCTTCTCGTTGTCCGGGGTGTCTGCCCTTTTCCACTGCGGACGCTATTCGGCGGTGTTCATCACTCCGCCCATCCCCCGGTAATGACGCGGTCTCGTTCAATTCGGGGCGGAAATTACCGGTTGGAGGCCGCGCGCTGGGCCGTGGAGCGAAACGCCTGCCTACGATCGACACATACGTTCGCCCACATACTCAGGGTCTTGGGTAATTCGGCCGGAAAGGGCAGTCGAGCGCGATGACGAATCAGCACCACTCCCGGACATCCCTGGCGCACAGCGACCAGGACGAGGCGATCGCGGTCGTCGGACTGTCCTGCCGTCTCCCGGGGGCCGCGAGCCCCGAGGCGTTCTGGGAGCTGCTGCGCACCGGCTCCGACGCCATCACCGCCGTGCCCGAAGGGCGTTGGCGTTCCGCGACCGGGGAGGCCGCGCCCGAGGACACCGTGCCGGGCATGCGGCGCGGCGGGTTCCTCGACCGCGTCGACACCTTCGACGCCGCCTTCTTCGGCATCGCCCCGCGTGAGGCCGTCACCATGGACCCGCAGCAGCGGCTCGTCATGGAACTGGCCTGGGAGGCCCTGGAGCACGCCGGCATCGTGCCCGCCGCGCTGCGCGGCAGCCGTACCGCCGTCTTCGTCGGCACCCTGCGCGACGACTACGCCGCGCTCCTCTACCAGCACGGCTCCCGGGCGGTCACCCAGCACACGATGGCCGGCGTCAACCGCGGTGTCATCGCCAACCGGGTCTCCTACCACCTGGGCCTGCAGGGGCCGAGCATGACGGTGGACTCCGCCCAGTCGTCCTCGCTGGTCGCCGTGCACCTGGCCTGCGAGTCGCTGCGTGCCGGGGAGTCCGAGGCGGCGATCGTCGCGGGCGTCAACCTCAACATCCTCGCCGAAGGGGCCGTCACCGAGGAGCGGTTCGGCGGCCTGTCCCCGGACGGCACCACGTACACCTTCGACGCCCGCGCCAACGGCTTCGTACGCGGTGAGGGCGGCGCCGCCGTCGTCCTCAAGCCGCTCGCCGCGGCGCTCGCCGACGGCGACCCGATCCTCGGCGTCATCCACGGCAGCGCCGTCAACAACGACGGGGCGACCCCCGGCCTGACCGTCCCCGGCCGTGCTTCGCAGGAGCGCGTGCTGCGCGAGGCGTACGAGAAGGCCGGCGTCGACCCCGCCTCGGTGCAGTACGTCGAGCTGCACGGCACCGGCACCCCGGTCGGCGACCCCATCGAGGCCGCCGCGCTGGGCACGGTGCTCGGCGCCGCCCGCCCCGGGGGCCGGCCGCTGCGCGTCGGCTCCGCCAAGACCAACGTCGGCCACCTGGAGGGCGCCGCGGGCATCGTGGGCCTCCTCAAGGCGGTGCTGGCGCTCGGCCACCGGCGGCTTCCGCCCAGCCTCAACTTCGAGACGCCCAATCCGGCGATCCCGCTCGCGGAGCTCGGTCTGGAGGTCCAGCGGGAGCTGACCGACTGGCCGGCGCCCGGTGAGCCGCTCGTCGCCGGGGTGTCGTCCTTCGGCATGGGCGGCACCAACGCCCACGTGGTGCTGGGCGAGAGCCCCCTCGCGCCGCGGATACCGGTGGCGGGCGCTCTGGCGGAGGGCGCCGCGTCCGGTGCCGAGGGTGCCCGTGCCGAGGGTGCGGGTGCCGGGAGTGCGGGCGCCGCGTCCGGTGGCCTTCTGCCGTGGGTGGTCTCCGCCCGTGGCGGTGACGCCCTGCGCGCCCAGGCCGCGCGGCTGCGGGAGGCCCTGGCCTCCGCCGACGCGCCCGGCGCGGTGGACGCCGGATGGTCGCTGGCCGCGACCCGTACCGTCTTCGAGCACCGCGCGGTCGTCCTCGCCGACGACCGGGACGGCATGCTCGACGGGCTGGCCGCGGTGGCGGAGGGCGCCGCCCGGCCGAGCGTCGTCACCGGGACGGCCCGCCCCGGGGGAACGGCGCTGCTGTTCACCGGTCAGGGCGCGCAGCGCGCCGGCATGGGCCGTGAGCTGTACCGGGCCTTCCCGGTGTTCGCCGAGGCGTTCGACGAGGTGTGCGGTCATCTCGACCCGCTGCTGGACCGGCCGCTGAGCGAGGTCGTCGAGTCGGGTGAGGGCCTGGACGAGACGGGCTTCACGCAGCCCGCGCTGTTCGCCGTCGAGGTCGCCCTGCACCGCCTGGTCGCCTCCTGGGGAGTGGCCGCCGACCGGGTCGCCGGCCACTCCATCGGTGAGATCGCCGCCGCCCACGTCGCCGGGGTGTTCTCCCTGGCCGACGCCGCGCGGCTCGTCGCGGCCCGTGGCCGGCTGATGCAGGCGCTGCCGGCCGGGGGCGCCATGGTCGCCGTCCGGGCCGCCGAGGAGGAGGTGCTGCCGCTGCTCGCCGGGGCCGGGGACGAGGTGGCGGTCGCCGCCGTCAACGGGCCGCGCTCGGTCGTGCTGTCCGGCGCCGAGGATGC
This sequence comes from Streptomyces sp. NPDC006368, assembly GCF_040612535.1. Classification (NCBI taxonomy): domain Bacteria; kingdom Bacillati; phylum Actinomycetota; class Actinomycetes; order Kitasatosporales; family Streptomycetaceae; genus Streptomyces; species Streptomyces sp. NPDC006368. Next base: position 2,041 of record NZ_JBEXQK010000077.1, on the reverse strand, counting down.
GGTGACCCGGGTCGCCGGGCTGCTCGCCGAACAGGGGCGCAAGGCGCGGCGGTTGACGGTCTCGCACGCCTTCCACTCGCCGCTGATGGAACCGATGCTGGACGACTTCCGCCGGGTCGTGGAGGGGCTGACCTTCCACGAGCCGCGTATCGCCGCCGTCTCCACCGTGACCGGCGAGCCCGTCGGACCGGGCGAGTGGACGTCGCCCGACTACTGGGTGGAGCAGGTGCGCCGCCCGGTGCGGTTCCTGGACGCCGTGCGCACCCTGGAGGCCGCGGGCGCCACGACGCTCCTGGAGCTGGGCCCCGACGGGGTCTGCGCCGCCATGGCGGCGGACTGTGTCGCGGACACGGACACCACGGCGCCCCTGGCCTCGCTGCGCGCGGGCCGGCCCGAACCGCGGACCCTGCTCGGGGCGCTCGCCGCCGCGTTCGCGCGCGGCACCGCGGTGGACTGGGCCGCCGTGCACGCCGGTACGGGCGGTCGCCGCGTGCCGCTGCCCACGTACGCCTTCCAGCGCGAGCGGTACTGGATCGGGGGCACGGCGCGTGAGGCCGCGCCGCTGCCGGCCGCCGACGTGGTCGCGGAGCCGGCCACCGGGCCGAAGGGGTCCGGTGGGCGGTCGCTCGCGGGCGGCGGCGACGTCACCGCCGTCGTCCTGGACCGGATCTCCGCCGTCCTGGAGTACGCCGAGGGGCGGCGCGTCGAGCCGCACGCCACCTTCAGGGACCTGGGCTTCGACTCCCTGATGTCGGTGGAGCTGCGCAACGGGCTGTCCGCCGCCACCGGTCTGCGGCTGCCCAGCGGCCTGCTGTTCGACCACCCCACGCCCGCCGGTCTGATCGCGCACCTCAACACCCTGCTCGCCGGCCCGGACACCGCCGGTGAGGAGCTCGCCCCCGCCGCCGACGCGGACGACCCGATCGCGATCGTCGGCATGGCGTGCCGCTACCCGGGCGGGGTCGCCTCGCCCGAGGACCTGTGGCGACTGGTGGCCGAGGGCACCGACGCCATCTCCGGCTTCCCCGGCGACCGCGGCTGGGACCCCGGCCTCTACGACAGCGACCCCGGCAGCAGCGGCCGCAGCGCGGTCCGCGAGGGCGGGTTCCTCCATGACGCCGCCCTGTTCGACAACGGCTTCTTCGGCATCTCGCCCCGCGAGGCCCTCGCCATGGACCCGCAGCAGCGGCTGCTGCTGGAGACCGCCTGGGAGGCCGTCGAGCGGGCCGGTCTGGACGCCGACGCCCTCAAGGGCACCCGCACCGGGGTGTTCGTCGGCGCCACCACCCTCGACTACGGGCCCCGGATGCACGAGGCCCCGGACAGCGTCGAGGGCCACCTCCTGACCGGCACCACGCCGAGCGTGCTGTCCGGCCGCATCGCCTACCAGCTGGGCCTGATCGGCCCGGCCGTCACCATCGACACGGCCTGCTCCTCGTCCCTGGTCGCCCTGCACATGGCGATACGGTCGCTGCGCTCCGGCGAGACCACGCTGGCCATCGCGGGCGGCGCGACGGTGATGTCGACGCCCGGCATGTTCGTGGAGTTCTCCCGGCAGCGCGGTCTGGCCGCGGACGGGCGCTCCAAGTCGTTCGCCGCCTCGGCCGACGGCACCTCATGGGCGGAAGGAGTCGGCCTCCTCGTCGTCGAGCGGCTGTCCGACGCCCGCCGCAACGGCCACCGGGTCCTCGCGGTCATCCGCGGCAGCGCGGTCAACCAGGACGGCGCCAGCAACGGCCTGACCGCCCCCAACGGCCCCTCCCAGGAGCGGGTCATCCGCCAGGCCCTGACCGACGCCGGACTCGCCCCGGCCGACGTGGACGCCGTCGAGGCCCACGGCACGGGTACGCGGCTCGGCGACCCGATCGAGGCCGAGTCCCTTCTCGCCACGTACGGGCAGGACCGCGAGCAGCCCCTGCTGCTCGGGTCGCTGAAGTCCAACATCGGGCACGCCCAGGCCGCCGCCGGTGTCGGCGGTGTCATCAAGATGGTGCAGGCCATGCGCCACGGTGTCCTGCCCAGAACCCTGCACGTCGACGAA
>NZ_JBEXQK010000076.1:0-9128 GCF_040612535.1 Streptomyces sp. NPDC006368 | reverse complement strand
CCTTCCCCGCGCACCCCTACGGCGCGAGTGGTCACCCACCGGACGTGAGGGGGACGGGGTCGGAGCGTGGGGGGTGTTCGGGCGTAAAACGACCGAACTCGCGCGAAGCGCGGTGAACGAGCGCCCGAAGGCCCCCCACCGAAGACCCCGGCACCCGACCCCGGCCCACCGGACCCAACCCCCAGCGGCACCGCACCCCGCGAGGGGATCAGCGGCGGCGGGCGCGCCAGGTCAGGAAGAGGGCCGACGCCACGGCCGCGCCGCGGACCACCCAGGGCCACGTGCTCGTGAGGGCCTCGGACATCGCGGGACCGCCCGGGGGGAGGGGTTCGCCCCAGCGGCCGTCCATCCTGCCCCACAGCCAGACGACCGCGCCCGCCGCGACCAGGCCGGGGAGGCCCAGCACGGCCAGCTTCGTCTCCGCCTGGCTCAGGCGGCGCGAGCCGTACGCGAGGAGCCAGCCGCCCGCGAGGGCGAGCCAGGAGCCCAGGACCGCGCCGACGACCAGCAGTGCGGCGGCCAGAAGCAGCATCGGGCTGCCGACCCGGACGCGCGGCCCTGCCACGGGCACCGGCACGGGCGGAGGCCCGGGCACGGCGCCGGCCGTGGCCGGAGTGGCCGTACGCCGCCGCAGGAGGCGCCGCGCGAGGCGGCGCCCCACCGGCGCCGGGGCCGGGGCCGGAGCGGCGGCAGCGGCATCGGCCGCCTCCCCCGGCGCGACGGCCCCCGGCGCGGCGCCGTTCTTCGGGGGCGGCTTCAGCATCTCCGGGATCTCCACGCCGCCGTGGAAGCCCGCCGGCACGTCCTCGACGCGCCACCAGTCGGGTTGGACGTCCCCCGGGCCGATGTCGTCACTCCCGGCCAGGTGGGGACTGGACCAGTCCACGGCGGAGCCGGGCTCGACGGCGGAGCGGGGCGTGCGCTGCTCCGGGACCGTCAGGTCGGCCGAGGAGGCCGCCGCCACCACCTCGTCCGGCGCGCCGAGGCCGGTGAGGATGCGCCGCACCGCCTCGGGGCTGTCGTCCTTGCCGCGCCGGCGGTCGATCTCGCCGCGCAGTGACGCGACGAGTCTCATCCGTGCCTGCGACGGCAGCTGTTGCCGCTGAGCGAGGTCACCGACCCGGCTCAGGTAGTCGAAGACCAGCTGGTCGCTCTCGATCCCCACTGTGCCCCTCCGCGGCCCGGGCTGCCGTGATGACCCGACGTTAGCGCGCGCGCAGCGGCTAACGTGGTGCGGATGGGGACCGAAGGCACCGAAGGCAAGGGCAGTACGTCCGCTCCGCGCACCCTCGCGGAGGCGCTGCGGGCGCGCGGTGACGCGGGGCTGGCCGTGCTGCTGCGGGCCCGGCCGGATCTGCTCGTGCCCGTACCGAGCGACCTGACCCAGCTCGCCACCCGTGCCGGCACGCGCGCCTCGGTGGTGCGGGCGCTGGAGCGCCTGGACCGGTTCACCCTGCAGACCGCCGAGGCGCTGGCGGTGGCGCCGGATCCGGCGCCCTACCCCGTACTGCTCGGGCTGATGGCCGGCGACGACGGTGATCCGGACGTCGAGGCGGCGCTCCCGGGCGCGGTCGTGGTGTTGCGGGACCAGGCGCTGCTGTGGGGCGACGACGACCGGCTTCGGCTGGTGCGTACGGCGCGTGAGCTGCTGGCGCCGTCGCCGCAGCACCCGTCGCCGACGGGGCTGGGCCCGACGGTCGCGGAGGCCACGTCGGGGATGTCGCCGACCCGGGTGCAGGAGATCCTCGCGGCGGCCGGGCTGCCGGCGACGCACGATCCGGTGTCGGCGGTGGCGGCGTTGACGGCGCTGTTCACGGACCGGGAGCGGATGGGCGCGCTGCTCGACACGGCGCCGATGGAGGCGCTGGGGGTGCTGGACCGGCTGGTGTGGGGGCCGCCGTACGGCGAGGTGACCGCGAATCCGGCTCCGCCGGTGCGGTGGCTGCGCGACCGGGGACTGTTGCTGCCGGCGACGACCCGCACGGTGGTGCTGCCGCGCGAGGCGGCGCTGCATCTGCGTGCGGGCCGGGCCCACCGGGTGCCGGAGCCGGTGGCTCCGGTGGTGGCCCCCGCGCGTGAGCACCGTCCACAGGTTGTGGACAGTACGGCGGCGGGCCAGGCGTACACGGCGCTGGCGACCGTCGACGAACTGCTGAGGGAGTGGAACGAGGGCGGCCCGGCGGTGCTGCGGGCGGGCGGCCTGTCCGTACGGGACCTGAAGCGGACGGCGGTCGCGCTGGACGTGACGGAGCCGGTGGCGGCGTTCTGGGTGGAACTCGCCTACGCGGCGGGCCTGATCGCCGCGGACGGTGAGGCGGACGAGCGGTACGCGCCGACGCCGGAGTACGACGAGTGGCTCGACCTGCCGGCCGCCCGGCGGTGGGCGCGGCTCGCCGCCGCGTGGCTGGCCGCCACGCGCACCCCCGGGCTGGTGGGCGGCCAGGACGCGAAGGGCCGTTCGCTCTCCGCGCTCGGCCCGGACCTGGACCGGGGCGCGGCTCCGGAGGTACGGCGCCGGGTGCTGACGCTCCTGGCGGGGCTCCCGGCCGGGGCCTCCCCGGACCCGGAGACGCTCCTGTCCCGCCTGCGGTGGGAGCGCCCGCTGCGGGGCGGCACGGCCCCCGCGGGCGTGGACCTGCGGGCGCGGCTGGCGACGTGGACGCTGACGGAGGCGGAGCTGCTGGGCGTGACGGGCCGCGGCGCCCTGTCGGCCCACGGCCGCGCCCTGCTGCCGGGGGGCGGGACGGGCGAGAGCGTCCCCGCGGTCGCGGCAGCGGGCCTGTCGGTCGACGAAGCCGCGCGGGGGGCGGCGCGGGCCGCCGCCCTTCTGGCGCCGCTGCTGCCCGAGCCCGTCGACCACGTGCTGCTCCAGGCAGACCTCACCGCGGTCGCCCCCGGGCCGCTCCGGCGCCCGCTCGCCGACCTGCTCGCCGTCCTCGCGGACGTCGAGTCCAAGGGCGGCGCGACCGTGTACCGCTTCACACCCGCGTCCGTGCGCCGCGCCCTCGACGCCGGGCAGGCGGCGGCGGACCTGCACGCCTTCCTCGCCGCGCACTCCCGCACCCCGGTGCCCCAGCCGCTGGCGTACCTCATCGACGACGTCGCCCGGCGCCACGGCCACCTCCGGGTGGGCGCCGCCTCCGCCTACGTACGGTGCGACGACGACGCCGTACTCGGCGAGATCATGGCCGACAAGCGGTCGGCGTCCCTGCGGCTGCGCCGTCTCGCGCCGACCGTGCTGGCCGCGCAGGCCGACCCGGCGGCGCTGCTGGAGGGGCTGCGGTCCATGGGCTTCGCGCCGGCCGCCGAATCCGCCGAGGGCGACGTGCTGATCACCCGCGCGCACGCCCGCCGCACCCCGCCGCGCACACCGCCCGCGCCCGTGCCCGACGGCCCGCCGGCGCCCGACGACACCCTCCTCGGCGCCGCCGTGAAGGCGATCCGGGCCGGCGACCTGGCCTCCACGGTGGCCCGCAAACCCGAGCCGGCCCGCCCGGCGGCGGCCGACGGCGAACTGCCCCGCACCTCCGCCGCCGAGACCCTCGCCACCGTCCAGGCCGCCGCGCTCACCGGCTCGGCCCTCTGGATCGGCTACGTCAACGCCGACGGCGCCGCCAGCCAGCGCGTCATCGCGCCGGTGCGGGTGGAGGGCGGCTTCGTCACGGCGTACGACCACACGGCGGACGAGGTCCGCACGTACCCGCTGCACCGCATCACGGGCGTCGCGGAGCTCGCCGACGACCAGGTCTGACGGCGCGCCGACGACCAGGTCCGACGCCCGGTTCCACGCGTCCTCGGGTCCATGCGCCGGGGTGGGTGATTTCCCACCCCGGGGTGATCGATTCCCCACCTCAGGGGGACTTTCCGCATTCCGTGGGCGCGGCTTGGGCAGCCACGGGTCGTCCCGTTCCACACCTTGGGCACAACGGAAAGAGGTAGTCCCATGCGTCGTCGAGTCACCACCGTCCTCCTCACCACCGCCGCCTTCCTGTCGGCGCTCGCCGCCCCGGCCGCCGCCATCGGCATCGATCTCGGGGGCGGTCTGACGCTCTGACCGCCCGCGGACCCGGTGCGAACGGGCCCCACCACTCCGGACGGTGCGGGCCCGTCCCGCTGTCCCCACCCACGCGTGAAAGGACTCCGACCGCCATGTCCCGCTTTGTCACCGTCGCCGTGACGACCGCCGCCGCTCTCCTCCTCACCGCGTTCGCCGCCCCGGCCGCCTCCGCCGCCACCGCGCTCCAGTTGCCGCCGATCAGCGGCCCCCTGGGAGAGGTCCAGATCGAGGGGCCCTTGATCCAGAGCATCATGCTCTGACGGCCGACCGCCCCGCCGGCCTCACCCCGGCCTCACCGGTCACGCGTGGACGTGGCCGGTGAGCAGCATGGTGAGAAAGACCACCCACCCCACCACGACCAGCAGCCCGACGTACGTGGTGATCACCCCCGCCAGCCGCGCCAGGCGTTCTCCGTGCGCAGCGGCGCGGAGAAGACGGCCGGCGGGACGGGGGCGACCACGGTCGCGACCCCATCCGCACCCCTACTCATCCGCTCGCTCATCGGCCACAGCCCGGCTCCTCACTCCGCTCACCCCGATCACCGCGCCGATGCGGGACACTGGATGTTTGGCCATGTCCCCGAGGCCGCCGCCACGGGCGCCAGAACGCCAGGAAAGGGTGAGGCGTGAACGGACCACTGATCGTCCAGAGCGACAAGACACTCCTGCTCGAGGTCGACCACGAGCGGGCCGACGCGTGCCGTCGCGCCATCGCTCCGTTCGCGGAGCTGGAGCGGGCCCCCGAGCACATCCACACCTACCGCGTCACCCCGCTCGGCCTGTGGAACGCCCGGGCCGCCGGGCACGACGCCGAGCAGGTCGTGGACGCGCTCGTCGAGTTCTCCCGCTACCCCGTGCCGCACGCGCTGCTCGTCGACGTCGCCGAGACGATGGCCCGCTACGGGCGGCTGACGCTCGTCAAGCACCCCACGCACGGGCTGGTGCTGACCACCACCGACCGGCCCGTCCTGGAGGAGATCCTCCGCTCGAAGAAGGTCCAGCCGCTGGTCGGCACACGCCTCGACCCGGACACGGTCGCCGTGCACCCCTCCGAGCGCGGGCAGATCAAGCAGACGCTGCTGAAGCTGGGCTGGCCGGCCGAGGACCACGCCGGTTACGTGGACGGCGAGGCGCACGCCATCGACCTGGACGAGAACGGCTGGGCGCTGCGCCCGTACCAGAAGCAGGCCGTCGAGGGCTTCTGGCACGGCGGTTCGGGCGTCGTCGTCCTCCCCTGCGGCGCGGGCAAGACGCTCGTCGGCGCGGGCGCGATGGCGCAGGCCAAGGCGACGACCCTGATCCTCGTCACCAACACCGTCTCCGCCCGCCAGTGGAAGCACGAGCTGGTCAAGCGGACGTCGCTGACGGAGGACGAGATCGGGGAGTACAGCGGTACGCGCAAGGAGATCCGGCCCGTCACCATCGCCACGTACCAGGTGCTGACGACGAAGCGGAAGGGGATCTACCCCCACCTGGAGCTCTTCGACTCCCGGGACTGGGGCCTGATCCTGTACGACGAGGTGCACCTGCTCCCGGCGCCCGTGTTCAAGTTCACGGCGGACCTCCAGGCGCGGCGGCGCCTCGGTCTGACGGCGACCCTCGTCCGCGAGGACGGCCGCGAGTCGGACGTCTTCTCGCTCATCGGACCGAAGCGGTTCGACGCGCCGTGGAAGGAGATCGAGGCGCAGGGCTACATCGCGCCCGCCGACTGCGTCGAGGTCCGCGTCAATCTGACCGACGCGGAGCGGCTCGCGTACGCGACCGCCGAGACGGAGGAGAAGTACCGCTTCTGCGCGACGACCGCGACCAAGCGGAAGGTGACGGAAGCGCTGGTGGAGCGGCACCGGGGCCAGCAGACGCTGGTGATCGGCCAGTACATCGACCAGCTCGACGAGCTGGGCGAGCACCTGGACGCGCCGGTGATCAAGGGCGAGACGTCGAACGCGCAGCGCGAGAAACTGTTCGACTCGTTCCGCAACGGCGAGATCAGCGTGCTCGTGGTGTCCAAGGTCGCGAACTTCTCGATCGACCTGCCGGAGGCGACGGTCGCCATCCAGGTGTCGGGCACCTTCGGCTCACGCCAGGAGGAGGCACAGCGACTGGGCCGGGTGCTGCGGCCGAAGGCGGACGGGCACAAGGCCACGTTCTACTCGGTGGTGGCGCGGGACACCATCGACCAGGACTTCGCGGCGCACCGCCAGCGGTTCCTGGCGGAGCAGGGATACGCGTACCGCATCGTGGACGCGGACGAGTTGCTCCGGGACGCGGACGCCGGTCCGGCCGGTGCGGACCCGGATCTCAGGGACGCCTGACGCGATCTGCGGTCGCGGGGCGTCTCGCGGCGCTGAGGTGATCAGCGTCGCTTGACGCCGGCGTCGGCCTGCTCGGCGTACTCGCCGAGCACGACGACCCCGAACGCCGCCTCGGCGAAGACCTTCACCGCGCGCAGGGCGTTGCCGAGGCGGTGGGCGGGGTGACGGGTCACGCCGAGGGCGGTGGCGCCCGAGGCGGGAGGGGTGTGGAACGTGGCTGTGGTCATGTCTCCATGATGGTTTTCCCTCCGTGCCCGGTACATCGGTCCGCAGACCGAACCGGGACACCTCCCCGTACGACTCCAGGCATACGGCATCCCCTACGGGTCGCACACGACTCGCGTCCGGGGTCGCCTCCGGGACGTAATTCGTTGGCCCGTGCGCCCCGGTGGTGGCTAGACTCCCCCGCCTTGCCCGCCTCCCCCTCGTGGAGCGCCGCCGCCCGGTCGGTAACCGGACGGCCCCGCCATCGCACCCGTACGACCGACGGAGGCTTCGCCGTGCCCACGCACGCCCCAGACCCTCTGGCTCGTGAGAGAGCCCATCTCGCCGCATCGCGGTCCGCCCTGCGCGCCATGCGCGAGGACGTCGAAGCGCTCGACATCCGTGACGTCACCGCGAACTGGGTCAACGCCGCCGTGCTGGAAGCGCAGATCGAGCTGCGGATCAAGGCGCTCGCCGACCTGTCCCACACACCACTGTTCTTCGGCCGCCTCGACTATCTGCCCACGGCACAGGAAGGGCAGCGCTTCTACATCGGGCGGCGCCACGTCCACGACGCGGGCGGCGACCCGATGGTCGTCGACTGGCGTGCGCCGGTGTCACAGCCGTTCTACCGGGCGTCGAGGAAGGACCCGCGGGACGTCGCGCTGCGGCGCCGGTTCGGGTACACGGGCGGCGAGCTCACCGCCTACGAGGACGAGCACCTGAGCGACCCGGCGGAGGAGGAGCGGGCCTCCAGGCTCCTCCAGGCGGAGATCGAGCGCCCGCGCGTCGGCCCCATGCGGGACATCGTGGCGACGATCCAGCCCGAACAGGACGAGATCGTACGGTCCGGGCTCGGCGGCACGGTCTGCGTGCAGGGCGGGCCGGGGACGGGCAAGACGGCGGTGGGCCTGCACCGCGTCGCGTACCTGCTGTACGCGCACCGGGAACGGCTCGCCCGTACGGGCACGCTCGTCATCGGGCCGAACCGCTCCTTCCTCCACTACATCGAACAGGTGCTGCCCGCGCTCGGCGAGCTGGAGGTGCGGCAGGCGACCGTGGACGACCTGGTGGCACACGTGGAGGTGCGGGGCGCCGACGACGCCGGGGCGGCCGTGGTGAAGGGCGACGCCCGGATGGCCGAGGTGCTGCGGCGGGCGCTGCGCGCGCACGTGACGCCGCCGGCGGAACCGCTGATGGTGGTGCGCGGATCGCGGCGCTGGCGGATCCCGGCGTACGAACTGGAAGGCATCGTCCGGGAGTTGCTCGACCGGGACATCCGGTACGGGGCGGCCCGCGAGGCCCTGCCGCAGCGGGTCGCGCACGCGGTGCTCGTACGGATGGAGCAGGCGGGCGAGGCACCGGACGACCGCGTGCAGAACGCGGTGGCGCGCAACGCGGCGGTGAAAGCGTTCGTCAAGGAGGTCTGGCCACCGGTGGACCCGGCCAAGCTGGTCCTGCGGCTCCTCTCGGACGCCGACTTCCTCGCGGCGCACGCGGACGGCCTCCTCAGCACCGACGAACAGAAGGCCATCCTGTGGACGAAGCCCCCGCGCTCGGTGAAGTCGGCGAAGTGGTCCGCGGCGGACGCGGTGCTGATCGACGAGGCGATGGACCTCGTCTCGCGCACCCACTCGCTGGGCCACGTCGTTTTGGACGAGGCGCAGGACCTGTCGCCGATGCAGTACCGGGCGGTGGGGCGGCGCTGCTCGACCGGCTCCGCGACGGTGCTGGGCGACCTGGCGCAGGGCACCACACCCTGGGCGACGGAGAGCTGGGCGGACGCGCTGCTCCACCTCGGCAAGCCGGACGCCGTCGTGGAGGAGCTGACGGCCGGTTTCCGTGTGCCACGCGAGGTGATCGCCTACGCGTCACGGCTGCTGCCGCACATGTCGCCCGGGCTCGCGGAGGTGCGGTCGGTCCGCGAGGCGCCGGGCTCACTGGAGATCCGGCACGTCGACGACGCGAACGCCGCCGTGGTGGAGGCGTGCCTGTCCGCCCTGGAACACGAGGGCTCCATCGGCCTGATCGCGGCGGACGCCCGGATCCCGGCCCTCGCGGAGGCGCTGACCTCGGCGGGCCTGACGTATCTCTCGCCGGGCTCCGAATCAACCCCGGACACCCGCCTCACGCTGGTTCCGGCGTCCCTGGCGAAGGGGCTGGAGTACGACTACGTGGTCCTCGACGAGCCGTCGGCCGTGGTCGACGGCGAACCGGACGAACGCACGGGCCTGCGCCGCCTGTACGTCACTCTCACCCGAGCGGTCTCGGGCCTCACGATCATCCACGCGGCCCCGCTGCCGAGCCAGCTGTCCTGACGGCCGAGCGGTGGGCCCGGCTGCGGTGCGGTGCGGTGCCGTTGCCCGGTGCGGTGCCGTTGGGGGTTGGGTCCGGTGGGCCGGGGTCGGGTGCCGGGGTCTTCGGTGGGGGGCCTTCGGGCGCTCGTTCACCGCGCTTCGCGCGGGTTGAGTCGTTTTACGCCCGAACACCCCCCACGCCCCGACCCCCCTCACGTCCGGTGGGTGACCACTCGCGCCGTGGGGTGCGCGGGGAAGA
>NZ_JBEXQK010000075.1:0-9356 GCF_040612535.1 Streptomyces sp. NPDC006368 | reverse complement strand
GCGCCCTTCCCGGGCCGCGCGGCCCGGGAAGGGCGCGCGGCGCCGCCGGGGGTCGGGGCGCCCGGGCCGAGGTGCGCCGGCGTCCCCACGCGCGTCGCCTCAGAAGCGCCCGGCGCCCAGGTCGCGGGAGACGGCGCGGGCGCAGTCCCGTACCGCCGCGATCAGCTCCGACCGCAACTCCTCGCCGTTGCAGACCCGCTCCACCGCGCCCGTGATGGCCACCGCCCCGACCGGCATGCGGCGCCGGTCGTGGATGGGCGCGGCCACCGACGCCACGCCCTCCCAGGTCTCCTCCACGTCCGCCGCCCAGCCGCGCGCCCGCGTCAGCTCCAGTACGGCCTCGAAGTCGTCCAGGCCGGTGATGGTGCGCGGGGTGAACGCCTTGCGGTCGACCTCCATGGCCTCGCTGTGCGCCACGGGGTCGTACGCCGACAGGACCTTGCCCAGCGCCGTCGAGTGCAGCGGCTGCATCGCGCCCACCTCCAGCACCTGGCGGCTGTCGTCGGGGCGGAAGACGTGGTGGATGACGAGGACGCCGTGCTGGTGCAGGACGCCCAGGTGGACGCTTTCGCCGCTGGAGCGGGCCAGGTCGTCCGTCCACACCAGCGCCCGGGCCCGTAGTTCGTGGACGTCCAGGTAGCTGTTGCCCAGCCGGAGCAGCTCGGCCCCCAGCTGGTAGCGCCCCGAGGCCGGGTCCTGTTCGACGAAGCCCTCCGCCTGAAGGGTGCGCAGGATGCCGTGGGCGGTGCCCTTCGCCAGGTCCAGTGACGACGCGATGTCGGACAGTCCGAGGCGGCGCTCCCCACCCGCGAGCAGTCGCAGCATCGCCGCCGCCCGTTCAAGCGACTGGATGTTTTTCGGCATCGCCCCGGCCCTTCTTCCTCAGTTCGACAATGCTGAACACTATCGGTCGTTGCCGACCTTGAGCCACACCCTGGAACCCCACGGGCCCGGCACCACCGACCCCCCACCCGGCCGGCGCGACGTCAGCATGCCGTCCGCCACGTGGGACAACATGTCCACCCCGGCGGGTACGCGGTTACTCTGGCCGGGTGCGCCTTCCCACCGGAGGCGCAAAGCCGACAGCCGTCGCATCCCAGGGAGCACATCCATGGCCTCGTCGCCGACCCCCTCCGCTGACAGCAATCACGCCACTGACGGCAGGACCCGAGCCGCCGCCCTCCGCGAGGCCCTGGCCACCCGCGTGGTCGTGGCCGACGGGGCCATGGGCACCATGCTCCAGGCGCAGGACCCGACGATGGAGGACTTCCAGCAGCTCGAGGGCTGCAACGAGGTCCTCAACGTCACCCGCCCCGACATCGTGCGCTCGGTCCATGAGGCGTACTTCGCGGTGGGCGTGGACTGCGTCGAGACCAACACCTTCGGCGCCAACCTCTCGGCGCTGGGGGAGTACGACATCTCGGAGCGTGTGTACGAGCTGTCCGAGGCCGGGGCCCGGATCGCCCGCGAGGTCGCCGACGAGTACACCGCCTCCACCGGCCGGCAGCGCTGGGTCCTCGGCTCCATGGGCCCCGGCACCAAGCTGCCGACCCTGGGCCACGCCCCGTACGTCAAGCTCCGCGACGCCTACCAGCAGAACGCCGAGGGCATGATCACGGGCGGTGCCGACGCCCTGCTCGTCGAGACCACCCAGGACCTCCTGCAGACCAAGGCCGCCGTCCTCGGCGCCCGCCGCGCCCTGGAGGCCACCGGCGCCGACCTGCCGCTGATCGTCTCCGTCACCGTCGAGACCACCGGCACCATGCTGCTCGGCTCCGAGATCGGCGCCGCGCTCACCGCACTGGAGCCGCTCGGCATCGACATGATCGGTCTGAACTGCGCCACCGGCCCCGCGGAGATGAGCGAGCACCTGCGCTATCTGGCCCGCCACTCCCGTATCCCGCTCTCCTGCATGCCCAACGCCGGCCTGCCGGTCCTGGGCAAGGACGGCGCGCACTACCCGCTCTCCGCCGGTGAGCTCGCCGACGCCCAGGAGAACTTCGTCCGCGAGTACGGCCTGTCGCTGGTCGGCGGCTGCTGCGGTACGACGCCGGAGCACCTGCGCCAGGTCGTCGAGCGCGTCCGCGACCTCTCGCCGGCCCCGCGCGACCCGCGCCCCGAGCCGGGCGCCGCGTCGCTGTACCAGACCGTGCCGTTCCGCCAGGACACCGCGTACATGGCGATCGGTGAGCGGACGAACGCCAACGGCTCGAAGAAGTTCCGTGACGCCATGCTGGAGGGCCGCTGGGACGACTGCGTGGAGATGGCCCGCGACCAGATCCGCGAGGGCGCCCACATGCTCGACCTGTGTGTGGACTACGTCGGCCGTGACGGTGTCGCCGACATGGAGGAGCTGGCCGGCCGGTTCGCCACCGCCTCCACCCTCCCCATCGTCCTGGACTCCACCGAGGTCGAGGTCATCCGCGCCGGGCTGGAGAAGCTCGGCGGGCGGGCCGTGATCAACTCCGTGAACTACGAGGACGGTGACGGGCCCGAGTCGCGGTTCGCGAAGGTCACGCAACTGGCCAAGGAGCACGGGGCGGCCCTGATCGCGCTGACCATCGACGAGGAGGGCCAGGCCCGCACCGTCGAGCACAAGGTCGCCATCGCCGAACGGCTCATCGCCGATCTGACCGGCAACTGGGGCATCCATGAGGAGGACATCCTCATCGACTGTCTGACCTTCACCATCTGCACGGGTCAGGAGGAGTCCCGCAGGGACGGCATCGCCACCATCGAGGCGATCCGCGAGCTCAAGCGCCGCCACCCGAAGGTGCAGACCACGCTGGGCCTGTCGAACATCTCCTTCGGCCTCAACCCGGCCGCCCGCATCCTGCTGAACTCCGTCTTCCTCGACGAGTGCGTCAAGGCCGGCCTGGACTCGGCGATCGTGCACGCCTCCAAGATCCTGCCGATCGCCCGGTTCGACGAGGAGCAGGTCACCACGGCCCTCGACCTGATCCACGACCGGCGCAGTGAGGGCTACGACCCGCTCCAGAAGCTGATGGAGCTGTTCGAGGGCGTCAACACCAAGTCCATGAAGGCCGGCAAGGCCGAGGAGCTCCTCGCCCTGCCGCTGGAGGAGCGGCTCAAGCGCCGCATCATCGACGGTGAGAAGAACGGCCTGGAGGCCGACCTCGACGAGGCCCTGCGGACCCGCCCCGCCCTCGACATCGTCAACGAGACGCTGCTGGACGGCATGAAGGTGGTGGGCGAGCTGTTCGGCTCCGGCCAGATGCAGCTGCCGTTCGTGCTCCAGTCGGCCGAGGTCATGAAGAACGCGGTCGCCCACCTGGAACCGCACATGGAGAAGGTCGAGGGGGACGAGGCCGGCAAGGGCACCATCGTCCTGGCCACCGTCCGCGGTGACGTCCACGACATCGGCAAGAACCTCGTCGACATCATCCTGTCCAACAACGGCTACAACGTCGTCAACCTCGGTATCAAGCAGCCGGTCTCGGCCATCCTCGAAGCCGCGGACGAGCACAAGGCCGATGTCATCGGCATGTCCGGTCTCCTGGTCAAGTCCACCGTGATCATGAAGGAGAACCTTCAGGAGCTCAACCAGCGGGGTCTGGCCGCCCAGTACCCCGTCATCCTCGGCGGCGCCGCCCTCACCCGGGCCTACGTCGAGCAGGACCTCCACGAGGTGTACGAGGGCGAAGTCCGCTACGCCCGCGACGCGTTCGAGGGCCTGCGCCTGATGGACGCCCTCATCGCCGTCAAGCGCGGCGTGCCCGGCGCCACCCTGCCCGAGCTCAAGCAGCGCCGCGTCCGCGCCACCGGCGCCGCCCTGACGGAGGAGCAGGCCCCCGAGAGCGGTGTCCGCTCCGACGTGGCCACCGACAACCCCGTACCCGAGCCGCCGTTCTGGGGCACCCGCGTCAGCAAGGGCATCCAGCTCAAGGAGTACGCCTCCTGGCTCGACGAGGGCGCGCTGTTCAAGGGCCAGTGGGGCCTCAAGCAGGCCCGCACCGGTGAGGGCCCGACGTACGAGGAGCTCGTCGAGACCGAGGGCCGCCCGCGGCTGCGCGGCTGGCTGGACCGGCTCCACACCGGGAACATGCTCGAAGCCGCCGTCGTCCACGGCTATTTCCCCTGTGTGTCCAAGGGCGACGACCTGATCATCCTCGACGAGAGCGGCAACGAACGCACCCGCTTCACCTTCCCGCGCCAGCGCCGCGGCCGGCGCCTGTGCCTGGCGGACTTCTTCCGCCCGGAGGAGTCCGGCGAGATCGACGTCGTCGGCCTCCAGGTCGTCACCGTCGGTTCGCGGATCGGCGAGGCCACGGCCGAACTGTTCGCCTCGAACGCGTACCGCGACTACCTCGAACTGCACGGCCTGTCCGTCCAGCTCGCCGAGGCCCTCGCCGAGTACTGGCACGCGCGCGTGCGGGCGGAGCTCGGCTTCGGCGGCGAGGACCCGGCGGACGTCGAGGACATGTTCGCGCTCAAGTACCGCGGTGCGCGCTTCTCCCTCGGCTACGGCGCCTGCCCCGACCTGGAGGACCGCGCCAAGATCGCCGACCTGCTCCAGCCGGAGCGGATCGGCGTCCACCTGTCCGAGGAGTTCCAGCTCCACCCCGAGCAGTCCACGGACGCCATCGTCATCCACCACCCCGAGGCGAAGTACTTCAACGCGCGCTAGAAGTACCGCGACGCCCGCCGGACCCCCCGCCGGGCCGTCTTCCGGCAACACCACCGGCGCCTCCCCGCGCGCTCCGGCGCGACGCGTCGTACACTGGTCGGTCCAGCGCAGGCCGGTCGCTTTTCCCCCCGGGAACCCCCGGGGGAGAGCGACCGGCCTTCTCGTCCCCCGATGGAGGTGTGCCGGATGACCAGTACGGTCCCCGTGTCCATGACCCGTACGGCCGAGGGCCACGCCCTGCAAGCCGTCTTCCTCGACATGGACGGCACACTCGTGGACACCGAGGGCTTCTGGTGGGACGCCGAAGTCGAGGTCTTCCGTGACCTGGGCCACAGACTCGACGACTCCTGGCGGCACGTGGTCGTCGGCGGGCCGATGACCCGCAGCGCCGGGTTCCTCATCGAGGCCACCGGCGCCGACATCACCCTCCCCGAGCTGACGGTGCTGCTCAACGAGAAGTTCGAACAGCGCATCGACGGCGGTGTCCCGCTGATGCCGGGCGCCGAGCGGCTGCTGGCGGAGCTCGCCGCGCACAACGTCCCGACCGCGCTCGTCTCCGCCTCCCACCGCCGCATCATCGACCGGGTGCTGCGCTCCCTCGGGCCCGACCGCTTCCGGCTCAGCGTCGCCGGCGACGAGGTGCCCCGTACGAAGCCGCACCCCGACCCGTACCTGGTCGCGGCCCGCGGCGTGGGCGCCGATCCGGCCCGCTGCGCCGTCATCGAGGACACCGCCACCGGAGTCGCCGCCGCGGAGGCCGCCGGCTGCCGGGTGGTCGCGGTCCCGTCCGTGGCGCCCATCGCACCCGCCGACGGCCGCGTCGTCGTCCGCTCCCTCGAAGACGTCGACCTCGGCTTCCTGCGCACACTGATCACACGCGTGAACTGAGCCCCGCACGCGGGTGTTTGTTCGTACGGATGAAGCCGAGGGCAGCACCCGCGCGGATCTTCCGGTTACCGGCACAGGAGGGACGGCGAGGGGCGGGCTACCGCCGCCAGTTGCCCGCCGCAGGCAAACCGGCGTGATATTGGTCACGCAGAGTGGCGCTGGGCGCATGTCGTGCAGGTCGGACATGCCCGGATGGGGACGCTTCCGTCATGTCCATGTGTCCCGATTCATCAAGCGGTGTACGAATCATGCCCGCGCATAGTGATCGGCGGTGGCGCATTACTCATCACTGTCCGACGTGATCTCACCGCAGGGCCGTTCCGGCGGCGCCGACACCGCCCACTAATCTCTTGGCGAGAACTTCGCCGCACTGATCCCAGTGTTCCGTCACGCCACCACGCCACCGTGAACACAGGACCGATCGCTCTGTACCCCGGCCCGATCGCCCTGCCCAGACCCGGGCGGCCGCGGCGGAGTGTCCGTAACCGCTGTACCCAGTGCCGGATGAGGAGAACGTCCCCCATGAACCGCAAGACCTTGGTGCTGCCGGCCGTAGCAGGCCTGCTCGCGCCCCTGCTCGCCGCGTGCGGCGGCCAGGAGGCCGGCTCCGGCGGTGGCAACGCCATCGTCGTCGGCACCACGGACCAGTTCACCACCACCAAGGACGCCTCCGCCCCCTTCGACCCGGCCTTCGCGTACGACGCCGGCGCCTGGAACGTACTGCGCCAGACCGTGCAGACGCTGATGCGCATCCCGCGCGGCAGCGGCGCGCCGGTGCCCGAGGCGGCCTCCCAGTGCTCCTTCACCGACCGGGCGAGCGAGAGCTACCGGTGCACCCTGCGGGAGGGGCTGACCTTCTCCGACGGCACGCCGATCACCGCCAAGGACGTGAAGTTCTCCCTCGAGCGGGTCCTCGCCATCAAGTCGGACAACGGCGCCGCCGGCCTCCTCGCCAACATCGACACCATCGAGCTCAAGGGTGAGCGCGAGGTCGTCTTCCACCTGAAGACCCCGGACGCCACCTTCCCGTACAAGCTCTCGACACCCGTCGCCGCCATCCTCAGCAGCGACAAGTACGGCGCCAGGAAGCTCCGCGACGGCTTCCAGATCGACGGCTCCGGTCCGTACACGATGAAGGCCGAGGTGAAGGACGACCGTGTCACGAAGATCGTCTTCTCCCGGAACGACCACTACAAGGGCGGCATCAAGCTCCGCAACGACAGGGTCGAGCTGCGCTCCTTCCCGGACGCCGACGCGATGGGCCGGGCCCTCGAAGCCGACGACATCGCGATGATGACCCGCACCATGTCGCCGGAGCAGATCAAGGACCTCTCCGAGAACCCCAAGCCGGGCATCGAGCTCAAGGAGATGCCGGGCCTGGAGATCCGCTACCTCGCCTTCAACACCAAGGCCACCTCCGTCGAGGACAAGGCCGTCCGCCAGGCCATCGCCGCCGTCGTCGACCGCGACCAGATCGCCGGCAAGGTGTACGGCTCCACCGCCACCCCGCTCTACTCGCTCATCCCTTCGTCGATCACCGCGCACACCAACTCGTTCTTCAACAAGTACGGCGAGCCGAGCACCAAGAAGGCCGCGAACATCCTGCGCGCCGCCCACATCAGCACCCCGGTCCGGCTGACGCTGCACTACACCAGCGACTACTACGGCCCGGGCACCCGCAAGGAGTTCGAGGCGCTGCGCGACCAGCTCAACGCCACCAAGCTCTTCGACGTCCGCGTCCAGGGCGCCGAGTGGTCGACGTTCCGTCCCGCGCAGAAGCGCGGCGAGTACCCCGTCTACGGGCTCGGCTGGGTTCCCGACTTCCCGGACCCGGACAACTACATCGCGCCGTTCCTCGACGCCGACAACTTCCTCAACTCGCCCTACGTCAGCGGCGAGGCGCGCAGCCGGCTCATCCCGCAGTCGCGCCGCGAGGCCGACCGCAGCGCCGCGTCCCCCGCCTTCGAACAGCTCCAGGACATCGTCGCCGACGACGTCCCCGTGCTCCCGCTGTGGCAGGGCAAGCAGTACGTCGCCCACCGGGATGACGTGACCGGCGTCGAGTGGGCGCTCAACACCTCCTCGGACCTCCAGCTCTGGGAGCTGGCCCGAGGCATCGCCTGACCCCGTTGTACCCGGCCGCGCAGTGGGCGCGGTCGGCGCGATGAAGATTCAGAGGCAAGGTTCCTGTGAAGGTGCACAACAAGTGGCTGGCCGCCCCGCTCGCGGCGGGGCTGGCTGCCGCCCTGCTGAGCGGCTGCGGTACGGAGAGCGGCGGCGCGGGTGACGACGGCGTCACCGTGCTGGTCGGCATGTCCGACGACGTCCTGGCGACCGACCCCGCCGCCGGCTACGACCCCGGCTCCTGGCTGCTGTTCAACAACGTCTTCCAGTCCCTGCTCAGCTTCCCCAAGGGCGGCTCCGTGCCGCAGCCGGAGGCGGCCGAGAAGTGCGGCTTCGACCAGGGCGGCAGCAAGGTCTTCCGCTGCACGCTGCGTGACGGTCTGAAGTTCAGCAACGGCAACCCCCTGACCTCCGAGGACGTGAAGTTCTCGTTCGACCGCGCGTTGAAGATCAACGACCCGGCCGGACCGGCGCCGCTGCTCTCCACGATCGACTCCATCGAGACGCCCGACGAGCAGAACATCGTCTTCAAGCTGAAGGTGCCGGACGCCACCTTCCCGAGCAAGATCGCCTCGGGTGCCGGCTCCATCGTCGACCACCGCGAGTACGACGCCGACAGCCTGCGCACCGACGGCAAGGCCGTCGGCTCCGGCCCGTACAAGCTGGAGTCCTACTCCAACGGCGAAGCGGTGTTCTCCGTCAACGCCGACTACCACGGCACCGCCAAGGTCAAGAACGGCGGCGTCACGCTGAAGTTCTACAACGGTGACCGCAAGGCCCTGGCCGACTCCCTGAAGAAGGGCGACATCGACGTCGCCTACCGAGGGCTCGCCGCGGACGACATCGCCGAGCTCAAGAAGACCTCCGCGTCGGACAGCAAGGGCATCGAGGTCATCGAGGGCAGCAGCGCGGAGGTCAAGCACCTGGTCTTCAACATGAAGGACCCGGTCGTCGGCAAGCTGGGCGTGCGCAAGGCCATCGCCTACCTCGTCGACCGCGACGCGCTGGTGGAGGACGTCCACCGGTCCACCACCACCTCGCTGTACTCGATCGTCCCGGCCGGCATCACCGGCCACAACACCGCCTTCTTCGACACCTACGGCAACCGGCCGCAGCCGGAGAAGGCCAAGCAGGCACTGCGCTCGGCCGGGCTCTCCGGCAAGGTGCCGCTCACGCTGTGGTCCACGCCGAGCCGTTACGGCCCGTCGACGGAAGAGGAGTTGCAGGCGATCGCCAAGCAGCTCAACGCCAGCGGACTGTTCGAGGCGACCGTGAAGTCCGTCGAGTACGAGCAGTACGAGAAGGACATCAAGGCCGGCAAGTACGGCGTGTACGTGAAGGGCTGGGTGCCCGACTACCCGGACCCGGACAACTTCACCCAGCCGTTCTTCGGTGAGGGCAACGTCCTCGGCAACAACTACGAGAACGCCAGGATCACCGGGACGATCATCCCGAAGACGGCGGCCTCCGCCGACCGCACCGCGTCCGACGCGGACTTCGGCAAGCTGCAGGACATGGTGGCCGAGGACCTGCCGATCCTGCCGCTGTGGCAGGGCAAGCAGTACGCCGTGGCCCGCGACGGCATCACCGGCCTGGAGTGGACGCTCGACGCCTCCACGGTCTTCCGCTTCTGGGAGATCAAGAAGGACTGATACGAACGGCGACACGAGCGGGGTGCCCGATCAATGATCGGGCA
>NZ_JBEXQK010000074.1:0-9426 GCF_040612535.1 Streptomyces sp. NPDC006368 | reverse complement strand
CGTGCCCTGGCGGACCGACAGCAGGTCCTCCAGCTGCTCCTCGCGGGCCTGGGCCGCCCGACCGGATTCGAACCGGCGCTACCGCCTTGAGAGGGCGGCGTGCTAGGCCGCTACACAACGGGGGCAAGATCTTGATGGATCCGCTGGCCTACCAGGACTCGAACCTAGACTAACTGAACCAGAATCAGTCGTGCTGCCAATTACACCATAGGCCACTGGTGGTTTAGACCAGTTGGTACCCCCGACCGGATTCGAACCGGCGCTACCGCCTTGAGAGGGCGGCGTGCTAGGCCGCTACACAACGGGGGCCCTAGCGATCCTGCGTCACGATCGCCGGGAGCGACCCTGATGATCATGCGGGTAGGATCTGTACCCCCGACCGGATTCGAACCGGCGCTACTGCCTTGAGAGGGCAGCGTGCTAGGCCGCTACACAACGGGGGCTTTGCAGATAAGCTCTGCGAGCTGGCCTACCAGGACTCGAACCTAGACTAACTGAACCAGAATCAGTCGTGCTGCCAATTACACCATAGGCCACCAAAACTCAACCCCCTGTGGAGGGTTTTGTTCGGGTTGCGCTTCCGGGTTGTGGCCTTTCGGCTCGCTCCCCTCGGCGCAGGAAGAACATTACCCGAAGGTCTGCGGGGCTCCAAAACGGGTATCGCCGCGGAGCAGCCCGGGGAGCTGGTCGAGGCTCGTGATGCGGGTGAGCTCGGGCCGCCCGCCCAGGCCCGTCCGGTCCAGCCAGATGCCGGTCAGGCCCGCCTCGACGGCGCCCCGGGCGTCGATGTCGGGCTGGTCGCCGACGTAGGCCACCTCCTCGGGGAGCAGGTCCATGAGCGTGCAGGCGGCGTGGAACGCCTCGGCGGCGGGCTTGGAGACGCCGAGCTCGACCGCGCACACGAGGACCTCGAACCGGTCCCGTACGCCCAGGGCGCGCAGCTTGCGCTCCTGGTTGCGGATGGTCGCGTTCGACAGGGCGCCGTGC
Source organism: Streptomyces sp. NPDC006368 (assembly GCF_040612535.1). Taxonomy (NCBI): domain Bacteria; kingdom Bacillati; phylum Actinomycetota; class Actinomycetes; order Kitasatosporales; family Streptomycetaceae; genus Streptomyces; species Streptomyces sp. NPDC006368. The sequence continues at coordinate 8,439 of NZ_JBEXQK010000074.1, read as the reverse complement.
CGGTAGTCGGCCGCGAGGACGTCCAGCACGGGAAGAGTGTCGGGAAAGAGCGACCAGGCCGCCTCGTAGTGCGCCAGGTACCGCTCGAACCAGGCGTCGGCCTCGGCGTCGCTCAGCCGCCTGCCGAGGAAGTCACGCACCCGGTCGCGGCGCTGGTCCTCGAAGGCCACGCCGCCGGCCTCGAAGCGGCGCCAGTGGAGGGCGGTGAGCTCCTTCCAGCGGAAAAGGGCCTGGTCGACGGAGTCGTATCCGTCCACCAGGCCCTCGGCCTCGAGATGGTGCTGCATTCCGGCGCGGTCGGCGCTCGCGTAGTCGAAGATCGTGTCGTCGATGTCCCAGAGGACCGCGCGGATCGGCATGCCCCTGACGGTACCGCCGGAGCGGTGGTCAGGACCCGGGGTTCGCCGGGTCGGATCCCGGCTCCGCCGGCGTCAGGCCCCGAGCTTCGCCAGGGCCGCGTCGATGCGGGCCAGGGTGCGGTCCTTGCCCAGGATCTCCAGGGACTCGAACAGCGGCAGGCCGACCGTGCGTCCGGTGACCGCGACGCGGACCGGGGCCTGGGCCTTGCCCAGCTTGAGGCCGTGCTGCTCGCCGGCCGCGAGGACGGCGTTCTTGAGGGACTCGGGGCTCGTCCAGTCCGCGGACTCCAGCGTGGCGCGGGCCGTGCGCAGCAGGGCGTCGGAGCCCTCCTTCATGGCCTTCTGCCAGGACGCCTCGTCCTCGACCGGGGCGGGCAGGAAGAGGAAGTCGACGTTCTGGGTGATCTCGGAGAGGACCGTCAGACGGGTCTGGGCGTGCGGGGCGATCGCCTCCCAGGCCGCCTGGTCGAAGTCCTCGGGGGCCCAGGGGGCGTGCGGGGCCTTCAGCCAGGGCTCGCAGGCCGCGGTGAAGGTCTTCACGTCCAGCATGCGGATGTGGTCGGCGTTGATCGCCTCGGCCTTCTTCAGGTCGAAGCGCGCCGGGTTGGCGTTGACGTCCGCGATGTCGAACTTCCCGATCATCTCGGGGATGGTGAAGACGTCCCGGTCGGCGGAGAAGGACCAGCCGAGCAGGGACAGGTAGTTGAGCAGGCCCTCGGGGAGGAAGCCACGCTCCCGGTAGATGTTGAGGGACGCCTGGGGGTCGCGCTTGGAGAGCTTCTTGTTGCCCTCGCCCATGACGTACGGCAGGTGGCCGAAGGCGGGGACTGCCTTGGCGACGCCGAGCTCGATCAGCGCCTTGTAGAGGGCGATCTGGCGCGGGGTGGAGGACAGCAGGTCCTCGCCGCGAAGCACGTGCGTGATCTCCATCAGCGCGTCGTCGACGGGGTTGACGAGCGTGTAGAGGGGGGCGCCGTTGGCGCGGACGATGCCGTAGTCCGGGACGTTGTCCGGGGTGAAGGTCAGCTCACCGCGGACCAGGTCGGTGAAGGTGATCGGCTCGTCCGGCATCCGGAAGCGGACGATGGACTCGCGGCCCTCGGCCTCGTACGCCGCCTTCTGCTCGGCGGTCAGGTCCCGGCACTTCCCGTCGTAGCCGGAGGGCCTGCCGGCGGCGCGGGCGGCCTCGCGGCGCTCGTCGAGCTCGGTGGCGGTGCAGTAGCAGGGGTACGCGTAGCCGCCCTGGAGCAGCCTGTCGGCGACGTCCCGGTAGATGTCCATGCGCTGCGACTGGCGGTACGGCGCGTGGGGGCCGCCGACCTCCGGGCCCTCGTCCCAGTCCAGGCCGAGCCAGCGCAGCGAGTCGAGGAGCTGCTGGTACGACTCCTCGGAGTCGCGCGCCGCGTCCGTGTCCTCGATGCGGAAGACCATGGTGCCCTGGTGGTGCCGGGCGAAGGCCCAGTTGAACAGGGCGGTGCGGACCAGGCCCACGTGGGGGTTGCCGGTCGGGGAGGGACAGAAACGTACGCGGATCGCGTTAGCCACGCTTGATCACCTTGTTGGTGAGAGTGCCGATGCCTTCGATGGTGACGGCGACCTCGTCGCCGACGGTGAGGGGGCCGACCCCGGCGGGGGTGCCGGTGAGGATGACGTCGCCGGGAAGCAGCGTCATGGCCTCGGTGATGTGGACGACCAGGTCCTCGATGGAGCGGATCATGTCGCTCGTACGACCCAGCTGGCGCTGTTCGCCGTTGACCGTGCACTGGATGGCCAGGCCCTCGGCGACGGCCGCCGGGTCGAGGTCGGTCTCCACCCAGGGGCCCAGCGGGCAGGAGGTGTCGAAGCCCTTGGCGCGGGCCCACTGCTTCTCGCGCTGCTGCGCGTCACGGGCGGTGACGTCGTTGGCGCAGGTGAAGCCGAAGATCACATCGCGCACGCGTTCGCGCGGGACCTCGCGGCACATGCGGCCGATGACGAGCGCGAGCTCCGCCTCGTGGTGGAGCTCGTTCGAGAAGGAGGGGTACACGATGGCGTCGCCGGAGCCGATCACCGAGGTGGTGGGCTTGAAGAAGGTGACGGGGACTTCGGGGACCTCGTTGCCGAGCTCCGCGGCGTGCTCCGCGTAGTTGCGGCCGATGGCCACGACCTTGTTGGGGAGGACGGGCGGGAGCAGACGGACCTTGCTCAGCGGGACCTTCGTCCCGCTGAGTTCGAAGTCGGCGTACGGAATACCCTTGATGATGTCGAGGACGAGGCCGCCCTCTTCGCCGGGGGCGCTGGAGCCCTCGACCGCGCCGAAGGCGACATTGCCGTCGATGGAGAATCTGGCGATGCGCACGGGATGCCGTGCCCCTTACTTCCGCTGGTGACTGGAGTCTGACGCTCCAGGCTAACGCGGAAGGTGCGCCCACCTGCCCGTATTACTGCGCGGCGGTGACGGGGGCGTCCATCAGGGTCGTGCGGCGGGGGTTGGCGGTGCTGGCGGGGAGGTCTTCCGAGTGCTCCGGCTGCGCGCCACGGTCGAGCTCACCGGCGTCGGCCAGGTGCATCAGGGTGGTGCGGCGCGGGTTGGCGATGGTGCGGAACGTCATCGTCGTCTTCATCGGTGGTTTCAGACCTCGCGGAACGGGGGCGCCCAGGGCGCCTGGTTGACGGATGTGCCATCCCTGTAAAGGCTCAGGCTAAACATTCGATTCCCCGCACATAGGGGGAGAAGGCAACGATCTATATGTGAGTTTGCTCACGAGGGAGGGGACATTCCGGGCCTTCCGGGCGGCCGACTGGACCAGTGGAAACGGACATTGCGTGCGTGAACGCTCCATTCCGCTCCTGATCATGGCGACTGGGACACCCCCCACCCCTAAGCGACTCGTCCACCGATGTCTGATTTCTCCCTGATCACCATCCACACCGAGTGAGGGGTCCCGCACGCACCGCGACCGGGCGGGGGGTGGCCGCCGCCGCCCTTGTTGGAGATCCGGCACTGTGCTGGAATTCCACGCACCGCCGCGGGAATCGGATCGGCGCGCAGAGGCGCAACGCAGCGCCGAAGCGGCGGCGGGAAGGGGGATCCGCGCCGGTCACTCACGACCACCATGGAGCGCGTTTTGCGCTCCACGACGCCGACACCGTCCCGTCCGTTCGAGCGGGGGACGCCTGGTCCAGAGGTTGCGACGCTAGTGCAGGGACGTTTCAAGAGGGATGGCAAGGGGTCTCCCCCGGCCCGCCAGGGCCGAGGGGAAGCTGCGGCGGAGCAGGAGCCGCGCGGCGGGACCGAACGCGGCTCCTCGCCCCAGCACACCCAGAACCCGGGATCGGCGGGCACCGGCGACGGTGCCGACCGCGCCGGGCGCGGGAGTGCCGCGCCGGGCGGTGACTCCGCCGCGCCGAAGGACAAGGGCAGGGGCAAGGCGAAGAGTCCGACCGACGCCGGCTCCCGAATAGCCCTGCGCAACTGGCGCATCAGCACCCGTCTCGTCTCCCTGCTCGCCCTGCCCGTGGTCGCCGCGACCACGCTGGGTGGACTCCGTATCAACGAGTCCATGAACGACATGGAGCAGCTGGATCACATGCAGCTGCTCACCAAGCTCACCAAAGAGGCGACCGACCTGGCCAAGGCGCTCCAGGAGGAGCGGGACCTGACGGCCGGTCCGCTGGTGAACGGCACCGCCCCGTCGGAGTACGTGGTCGCGGACAAGCGCCAGGAGGCCGACCGGGCGCAGGACGCCTTCCTGAAGGCCACCACGGAGATCGGTGACACCCAGGACAACGAGGCGCTGCAGTCGATCCGTTCCAATGTGAACCAGATCGCCAACCAGGTGGTGACGCTCGACGACATCCGCAGCAAGGCGTACGCCAGGGGCGTGCAGCACTCGCAGACCGTCGACGCCTACAACCGTCTGATCGAGTCGCTGCTGAGCCTCTCGCAGGACATGGCGCAGGCCACCAGCAACCCCGACATGATCAAGCGCACGCGCGCCCTGGCGGCGTTCTCGGCCGCCAAGGAGTACGCGTCCATCCAGCGCGCGATCATCGCCGCCGCCCTGCCGCCGAGCGACCGCGAGAAGGGCCAGCTCAACCCGAACGACCGCCTTTACGGTGAGGCCGCGCGCAAGAAGGAGGTCGCGGCCATCAAGTCGTTCCAGGCTGTCTACGCCTCGGCCGGCGGCGACCCCACCGACCTGATGGGCCCCCTCAACAACGGCAACCCCAACATCACCTCGGCCGAGCGGTACGCGGACCGGGTGCTCGGCGACCCGAACGGCCTGGCGAAGCAGACCCCGCGCGGCTACCTGGACTGGACCGACGCCTACGGCACCAGGATCCAGGCCATGAACATCATCGAGGCCGACCTGCTGGGCCAGATGGAGAACAAGGCCCGTCAGCTGCGTCAGGAGTCGCAGCAGGACGCCATCATCAACGGTGTCCTGATCCTCCTGGTGCTCGGCGTCTCGCTCATCGGCGCCTTCGTGGTGGCCCGGTCCATGATCCGGTCGCTGCGGCGGCTCCAGGACACGGCGACCAGGGTCGCCCAGGAGCGCCTGCCCGAGCTGGTCAAGCAGCTGTCCGAGTCCGACCCGCAGGACGTGGACACGTCCGTGGAGTCGGTCGGTGTGCACTCCCGGGACGAGATCGGCCAGGTGGCCGCGGCCTTCGACGACGTGCACCGCGAGGCGGTCCGCCTCGCCGCCGAGCAGGCCCTGCTGCGGGGCAACGTCAACGCGATGTTCACCAACCTCTCGCGCCGTTCCCAGGGTCTGATCCAGCGCCAGCTGTCGCTGATCTCCGAGCTGGAGTCCCGCGAGGCCGACCCGGACCAGCTGTCCTCGCTGTTCAAGCTCGACCACCTCGCCACGCGCATGCGCCGTAACGGTGAGAACCTGCTCGTCCTCGCCGGTGAGGAGCCGGGCCGCCGGTGGACCCGGCCCGTCCCGCTCGTCGACGTGCTCCGTGCCGCCGCCTCCGAGGTGGAGCAGTACGAGCGCATCGAGCTCGCCGCCGTACCGGTGACCGAGGTCGCCGGCCGCGTCGTCAACGACCTCGTGCACCTGCTCGCCGAGCTGCTGGAGAACGCCACCTCGTTCTCCTCGCCGCAGACCAAGGTCCGGGTGACCGGTCACGCGCTCCCCGACGGCCGGGTGCTCGTCGAGATTCACGACACCGGCATCGGCCTCTCCCCCGAGGACCTCGCCGCGATCAACGAGCGGCTGGCGTCGCCGCCCACCGTGGACGTGTCGGTGTCCCGCCGCATGGGTCTGTTCGTGGTCGGCCGCCTGTCCCTGCGACACGGCATCCGCATCCAGCTGCGTCCGTCCGACTCGGGCGGTACGACCGCGCTCGTCATGCTGCCCGTGGACGTCGCCCAGGGCGGCAAGAAGCTGCCGGGCAAGCCCGGTCAGGGCGGCCAGGGCGGCCAGGGCGCGATGCCCCAGGGTCCGGCGGGCTCCGCCGGGCGGCTGGCCGGCGGCCCCGGTGCCGCCGGTGGTGGCCGCCCCGGTCCGTCCGGTGGCCCGGCGGGCCCCGGCGCGGCCGGTATGGGCGGTCCGGGTGCGCCCGGACGCGCCGGTGCGGGGCTCGGCGCCGGTGCCGGTGCCGGGCGCGGCCAGGTGGGCGCGGGTTCCGCTGCCCGCGCCGCGCTGCCCGGCCGGGACGGAGCGCAGGGCGGTCCGCAGGGTGGTCCGCAGGGTGGTCCGCAGGGTGGCGCCCAGCAGCCGTCGCGGCAGGGCAAGCACGGTCAGCACGCCCGGCCGGGCCAGCCGCAGCAGCCTCAGACGCAGCAGTCCCCGTCGCAGGACCCGCAGCAGCAGGGCGCGGGCGCCCCGGGCGGCCCCACGGCGGCCGGCGGCATCCCCACGCGCTCGGACGTCTGGCAGAGCGGCCCCGCCCAGCAGGGCACGGGTCACCAGGCGCAGAACCAGGCCCAGCCGCAGGCCCAGCCGCAGGCCCAGCCGCAGGCTCAGCCGCCGCAGCAGGCCCAGCCGCAGGCCCGGTTCCCGCAGCAGGGCCAGGGCGTGGACCGCGACCAGCAGTCCGGCCGGCACGGGAAGCAGCTGCCCGGCCCCGCCGGCGCCGGCCCGCGCGCCGCGCTCCCCGGCGGCTCACCGCAGCGCCCGCAGCGCCCGCAGCGGCCCCAGGCCGCCAGCTGGGGCAACGACCAGGCGCCCGTACCGCCGCAGCAGCGCACCACCCCGCTGGACGCGCCGCGCGGCCATGACGAGCACGAGGTCACCGGGCAGTACGCCCGCCCCGACCAGCCGGACGGACCCCGGGCCCAGGACCCCGCGTCCACGGCCCAGTTCCAGCGTCCGGACTTCTCGGCGCCGCAGCCGCAGGCCCCGCGCCCGCCGGCCGGGAGCCTGCCCGCGCAGCCGCGTCCCGAGGCGCTGCCGCCCGCCCCCGACGCCGGGGACGGCCGCACGCCGCTGTACGACACGCTGGAGACCAACTGGTTCCACGGCACCGCCCAGGAGCAGCAGGCCCACCAGGGTCAGCCGCAGGGCCGGCCGCAGGCACCGGGTCAGGCGCAGTCGCAGGCTCAGGGCCGGCCGCAGGGCCAGGCTCCGAGCCGGCAGGCGCGGCAGGAGCGCTACCCGACGCACGACCAGACGGTCCCGACCCCCGTCGTACCGCAGCAGCCGGCCCCGCAGCAGCCGGCCCGTTCGGACGCCGCGTCGACCACCGGCAGCTGGCGTACGTCCCCCAACGACGAGCTGGTGCGCCAGGCCGAGCGGGTCCGCAAGCCCGCGGCCGGCGGCGTCACCACCTCGGGTCTGCCCCGCCGGGTCCCGCGTGCCAACCTGGTACCGGGTACCGCGCAGGAGCAGAACCACCAGTCCGGCCCGCAGGTCTCGCGTGCGCCCGACGACGTACGCGGTCGCCTGACCAACCTCCGTAGGGGCATCCAGCAGGGCCGCCAGGCAGGCGGCTCCACGACTGGCAGCTTCAACATCGGCCCCACCCACCAGCAGGAGCGTTAGTTGAGCCCGAGTCAGGCCGCACAGAATCTGAATTGGTTGATCACCAACTTCGTGGACAACACCCCCGGGGTGTCGCACACGGTGGTGGTCTCCGCCGACGGACTCCTGCTGTCGATGTCCGAAGGTTTCCCGCGTGACCGCGCCGACCAGCTCGCCGCCGTGGCGTCCGGTCTCACCTCGCTGACGGCCGGGGCGTCCCGGATCTTCGAGGGTGGTCCGGTCGCGCAGACCGTGGTGGAGATGGAGCGCGGCTTCCTCTTCATCATGTCCATCTCGGACGGTTCCTCCATGGCTGTCCTCGCCCACCCGGACTGCGACATCGGTCTGGTCGGTTACGAGATGACGCTGCTGGTGGACCGCGCCGGCAGCGTCCTGACCCCGGATCTCCGAGCGGAGCTCCAGGGCAGCCTGCTCCGTTAAGGCCCTTCCCTTGAGGAGGTACGTCTTCCTCCCCCCCCCTCGTGTACGTACCTCCTCCCGCCCTTGTTCACTTGTCGGCCGCCCCATCCGGCCCCCCACCGGCCCCGTCACGACGGCACGCAGACCACCTGCTGTCACGACCCGGAGGATCCATGACCCCGCCCACCGCCTCTCACGATCCGTACGGCGCGTCCCTGGACGACGCGTACGGTCATGAAGGCGATCAGCCGCTGGTCCGTCCGTACGCCATGACCGGCGGCCGGACGCGTCCGCGCTACCAGCTCGCCATCGAGGCACTGGTCAGCACGACCGCGGACCCGGCCCTTCTCGCCGGTCTGCTCCCGGAGCACCAGCGGATCTGCCACCTGTGCCGTGAGGTGAAGTCGGTGGCCGAGGTCTCGGCGCTGCTGTCGATGCCCCTGGGGGTGGCGCGGATCCTCGTCGCCGACCTGGCGGAGGCGGGCATGGTGGCGATCCACCAGCCGGGCAATGGAGAGGCCGGCGGCACGCCGGATGTGACGCTGCTGGAAAGGGTGCTCAGTGGACTTCGCAAGCTCTAGCGGCGGCTCCGGCGGTGCGGCCCGCTCGACCACCAGCGCGAAGATCGTGGTGGCGGGCGGCTTCGGCGTGGGCAAGACCACGTTCGTCGGCGCCGTCTCGGAGATCAACCCGCTGCGTACCGA
>NZ_JBEXQK010000073.1:0-9607 GCF_040612535.1 Streptomyces sp. NPDC006368 | reverse complement strand
CTCTCTCGCCGTGGCGAGCGCGGCGACCGCCGTCGCCGTCCTGTCCGCCGTCGCCGGCTGCTCGGACGGCGGGGACGCGGGCGGGGGCACGGACCGGACGCGGGAGCTCGCCGCCCAGACGCTGGAGTGGTCCGCGTGCAGGGCGCCCTCCAACGAGGAGGGCGGCGGGACCGCCCCCTCCCCGCTGCCCGGGGGCGCGAGGTGGGAGTGCGCCTTCATGGACGCGCCCCTGGACTACGCCAAGCCCGACGGCGACACGATCGAGCTGGCCCTGATCCGCGCGAGGGCGAGCGACCCGGCCGGACGGATCGGCTCCCTCCTCTTCAACTTCGGCGGCCCCGGAGGCTCGGGCATCACCGGCCTGCCGTCCTTCGCCAAGGAGTACGAGCATCTGCGCACCCGCTACGACCTGGTCAGCTTCGACCCGCGCGGGGTCGGCCGCAGCGAGGGTGTGGAGTGCGAGGACGACCGGGCGCTCGACGCGTTCTACGCGCTCGACGCGAGCCCCGACGACGCGCGCGAGCGGGAGACGTACACGAACGCCCTGAAGGACTACGCCACCGCCTGCGAGAAGAACTCCGGCGCGGCCCTCCCCCATGTCGGCACCACCAACGCCGCACGCGACATGGACCTGATGCGGGAGGTGCTCGGTGACGACGAACTGCACTACTTCGGCATCTCGTACGGCACCGAACTGGGCGGCGTGTACGCGCACCTGTTCCCCGAGCGGGTGGGCCGCGTCGTCCTCGACGCCGTCGTCGACCCGACCGCGACCGCCGAGCAGGGCGCGCTCGCCCAGGCCAGAGGCTTCCAGCTGGCGTTCGGCAACTTCGCCGAGGACTGCGTGAAGCGCGGTGAGGCGTGCAAGCTGCCCGGCCGCACCGTGGCGGAGATCCAGGAGTTCGTCATCGACCTGCTCGCCCGGCTCGACGAGAAGCCCGTCACGGGCCTCGGTGAGCGCGAGCTCACCCAGTCCCAGGCCGTCAACGGCATCGTCCAGTCGCTGTACTCCCAGGAGTACTGGCCGTACCTGGAACAGGGCCTGGACGAGGCCGACGGCGGCCAGGGCGGACTGCTGCTCGCCCTGTCGGACTCCCTGAACGGGCGGGACCAGAGCGGCAACTACAACAACCTCCAGGCGGCGAACGCGGCCATCAACTGCGTGGACGACAAGGCGCGGTTCACGGCCGAGCAGGCGGAAGCGAAACTGCCGGAGTTCCGCAAGGCGTCGCCGCTGTTCGGTGAGTTCCTCGGCTGGGCCCTGATGGGCTGCTCCCAGTGGCCCGTCCCCGGCACCTGGAACCACCCCGACGTGCGGGCGGAGGGCGCGGCGCCCATCGTCGTCATCGGCACCACCGGCGACCCGGCCACGCCGTACGCGGGCACCCGGAGGATGGTGGAGTCGCTCGGCAAGGGCGTCGGCGTGGAGATCACGTACAAGGGCGAGAGGCACGGCGCGTACAACGGCGGCGACCCCTGTGTGCGCGACGTGGTGAACAGGTACCTGCTGGAGGGGAAGGTTCCGGCCGCGGGGACCGTCTGCCCGTAGCACCGCCGCCCCCGGGCCACCCCCTTCCGGGGATCCCTCCCGCGGGCGCTGTCGGTGGCCCGGCCTACGATGGCGGTCCGGTGCGGAGGTGGGGGGACATATGTCCATGCGGGTACGGGTGGGGGCGCTGGCGACGGCCGCGGTGCTGCTCGCCGGGACGGCCGCGGGGTGCGGCGACGGTGACAGCGGCGGTACGACGCCGGGCGCCGACGACGGGAACAGCGGCGCGCGGCCGGCTCCCGGCACGGCACAGGGGTCCGCGGCGGTCACCCCGGACTCGCTGCCCGCCGCGCTCACCGGCCAGAAGCCGGACTGGCGCACATGCCGGGCGCCGGAGGGCGGGGAGGAGCCCGGTTCGCAGTGGCGCTGCGCGAGCGTCGAGGTCCCGCTGGACTACAAGGATCCGGACGGCACGAAGATCTCCATCGCGCTGATCCGCAAGGAGGCCCGCGACAAGGACCGCCGGCTCGGCTCGCTGCTGTTCAACTTCGGTGGCCCCGGCGCCTCCGGGGTGAGCGCCATGCCGCAGGCGGCCGACGGCTTCAAGTCGCTGGGCGCCCGCTACGACCTCGTGGGATTCGACCCGCGCGGGGTCGCGCAGAGCTCCGGTGTGGTGTGCCGGGGGGACAAGGAGCAGGCCGCCGCCGAGAAGGGCGTCGACCTCACGCCGGACACCGGCGCCGAGGAGGCCGCCTTCCTCAAGGACGCCGCCGATTTCGGCGCCGGCTGCGCCTCCCGCGCCGGCGCGCTCATCTCCCACGTCACGACGGTGAACACCGCGCGGGACCTGGACCTCATCCGGCATGTGCTCGGCGATCCCACCCTCAACTACCTGGGCTTCTCCTACGGCACACAGCTGGGCGCCACCTACGCCCACCTGTTCCCGAGGAACGCCGGACGCACGGTGCTGGACGCGGTGGTGGACCCGACGGCCGACACCGCGGGCCACGCCCGCAACCAGGCCACCGGCTTCCAGCGGGCGCTGAACAACTACTTCAGGAGCACCGGCGAGAGCCCCGAGGCGGGCACCGCGCGCGTGGCGCGGCTGCTGAAGCGGCTCGACCGCGACCCGCTGCCCACCAGCGGCAGCCGCGAGGTCAACCAGAGCCTGGCCCTCACCGGCATCGTGCAGACGCTGTACGCGCAGAGCATGTGGCCGTACCTGACCAAGGCCCTCGACGAGGTGGAGAGGGACGGCACGGGCGACCTGCTGCTGCAGCTCGCCGACTCGTACAACGAGCGGGACGAGGACGGGCACTACGGCACGCAGCACCACGCGCAACGGGCCATCTCCTGCGCGGACAACAGCCAGCGGCCGACGGTCGCCGACGCCAAGGCGCTGCTCCCCGAATTCCGGCGAATATCCCCGGTGTTCGGTGAGTTCCTGGCCTGGGACACGGCCGGCTGGTGCGCGGGCTGGCCGGTGCGGGGCGCGGCCGCCGACTGGGACGCGAGCGCTCCGGGCGCCGGGCCGATCCTGGTGGTGGGCACCACCGGCGACTCGGCCACGCCGTACGAGGGTGCGAAGAAGATGGCGGACGAGCTCGGCGAGGGCGTCGGCATCCTGATCACCAACAAGGGCGAGGGGCACGGGGCGTACGGCACGTCGTCGTGTGTGACGCGCGCTGTGGACGCCTATCTGCTGGACGGCAAGGTGCCGGCGAGCGGCACGACCTGCACGGCGTAGACCCCGGCGGGCCCCGGCACGGACACGGTGGACGCGAAGGGGGCCGGGCCGGTGACACCGGACCCGGCCCCCGCACCGCGCGAAGGGTGGAAAAGGCCGTCTAGTAGACCGGCTTCTCCGGCTCGATCTGGTTGACCCAGCCGATGACGCCGCCACCGACGTGCACCGCGTCCGAGAAGCCCGCGGACTTCAGCACCGCGAGGACTTCCGCACTGCGGACACCCGTCTTGCAGTGCAAGACGATCCGCTTGTCCTGCGGCAGGTCCTGGAGGGCGTTGCCCATGAGGAACTCGTTCTTCGGGATCAGCCGCGCGCCCGGGATCGAGACGATCTCGTACTCGTTGACCTCGCGGACGTCGATGATGTCGATGCTCTCGCCCTCGTCGATCCACTCCTTGAGCTGCTTGGGAGTGATCGTGGAGCCGAGCGCCGCCTCCTGGGCCTCCTCGGACACGACACCGCAGAAGGCCTCGTAGTCGATGAGCTCCGTGACGGTCGGGTTCTCGCCGCAGACCGCGCAGTCCGGGTCCTTGCGGACCTTGACCTGGCGGTACTGCATCTCCAGGGCGTCGTAGATCATCAGGCGGCCGACCAGCGGGTCGCCCACGCCGGCCAGGAGCTTGATCGCCTCGGTGACCTGGATGGAGCCGATGGACGCGCACAGCACGCCCAGGACGCCGCCCTCGGCGCAGGAGGGGACCATGCCCGGCGGCGGGGGCTCCGGGTAGAGGCAGCGGTAGCAGGGGCCGTGCTCGGACCAGAAGACGGACGCCTGGCCGTCGAAGCGGTAGATCGAGCCCCAGACGTACGGCTTGTCGAGGAGCACGCACGCGTCGTTGACCAGGTAACGCGTGGCGAAGTTGTCCGTGCCGTCGACGATCAGGTCGTACTGGCTGAAGATGTCCATCACGTTGTCGGCCTCGAGCCGCTCCTGGTGAAGGATCACGTTCACGTACGGGTTGATGCCCAGGACGGAGTCGCGCGCGGACTCGGCCTTGGAGCGGCCGATGTCGGACTGGCTGTGGATGATCTGGCGCTGGAGGTTCGACTCGTCGACCTCGTCGAACTCCACGATGCCGAGCGTCCCCACGCCGGCCGCGGCCAGGTACATCAGGGCGGGGGAACCGAGGCCGCCCGCGCCCACGCAGAGCACCTTGGCGTTCTTGAGCCGCTTCTGCCCGTCCATCCCGACATCCGGGATGATCAGGTGGCGGGAGTACCTGCGGACCTCGTCTACGGTGAGCTCGGCAGCCGGCTCGACCAGGGGTGGCAGCGACACGGAGACCTCATCAATACAGCTGGTCGGTAGTCAGTACGGTTGTTCCTCCGTAACACTGCCACGCCCCTTCTCATTCCGAGACACCCGGTCCGATACGCGAGACGATTTCGTCCCAGTAGCCGGGCAGCGCCGCGAATGGGCTGCTTTGTCCGGTCCGGTCGGTGAAGAAGATCGTCCCGGCTCCCTGCCAGCGGGCGATGCGCATCGCCTCGTCGAGATGGGTGCGCGGCACCCCGTGGACGAGGTGTACGAACCGCTCCGGCGGATGGTCTGCGGTCCACTCCGCCGCCTGCGACCAGCGGTAATCCGCCCACGACCCGGAGAAGGTCACCAGCTGGTCGGCTATCCGCGCGTACCCGGGGTCGGGGTGGCTGCCGTGTCCCAGCACCAGGTGCCCGCCGTCGGCATGGTCCAGGACGGCTTCCAGGGTGGCCGTCGTGCGCCGTACGGCGGCGAGGTCGGCCCGGTCCGTGGGACACCGGTCCAGCAGGAACCCGTCCACCCGGTACCAGTCGACGAACCGCTGCGCGTCGGAGACCAACTCGCCGAACGGCCGGGCCCCGTGGCGCATGTCGAGGTGACCGAGCACCCCCCTGCCCGTCATCCGGCCGCCACCCCCCGACGACGCGCTCCGCGCGGCGCCCCGGAAGGCGTTGCGCACCCTTCCGGCGGCCTCCAGACAGTGCGGGTCGGGCCGCGTCCCCGGGCCGTCCGCGACATTGAGGACGGCCCAGTGGAGCGGCGTACCGGGGCGGGTCAGCTCGGCCCATTCGACCGGGGCCAGAAGGGGGTGGGCGTATCCGGGGACGCCGAAGCCGAGCCGGTCGGCTCCGGTCGCGGAGAGTCCGGTGCCCGTCGGGGTCAGATGCGGCACGCGGCCTCCATCCAGATGTCGGCGAGGGACTCCTCGAGGTTGATGCGGGGCCGCCAGCCGAGCCGGTCGCGGGCCGTGCGGACGTCCGCCTGCTGCCAGCCGCCGCAGCCGTCCGGGTACGGGTGGTGTCCCGGACCGGCGCCGGGAACCAGGTGCTCCGGCAGGGTCTCGCCCCGCTGGGCGCCGATCGCGGGAAGGCCCATGCCCGGTCCGCCCAGGGTGGGGCGGCCGGAGGGCGCGTCCAGCTCGTGCAGGGCGCCCGCGTACCCGGCGACGCGGGCGAGGACGGCGGCGGCGTCCCGGAGGCGTACGGCGCGGCCCGTGCCGATGTTGACGACGCCCTGCGCGGCGGAGAGCGACGCGGCGTGCACGGCCCGCGCCACGTCCCGTACGTCGACGAAGTCGCGCTGCACGCCGAGCCCGCCCAGCTTCAGCTCGCCGTCGCCGGACTGCATCGCGCGGCGCATCGCCTCCGCGAGCCGGCCGAGCGGCGACCCGGCCGGGGTGCCGGGCCCGACGGGCGAGAAGACGCGGAGCACGACGGCGTCCAGCCCGGAGCCGAGGACCAGCTCGGTGGCGGCCAGCTTGGAGACGCCGTACGGCCCGCCGGGGCGCGGCACCGCGTCCTCCGCGGTCGACGAGCCGGGCTGCGAGGGCCCGTACTCGGAGGCGCATCCGATCTGCACCAGCCGCGCCCCGCAGCCGCTGCGGCGCAGCGCCTCGCACACGGTGGCGACGGCGACGGTGTTGTGCCGGGTCAGCTCACGTGCGCCGCCCCGGGTGGCCCCGGCGCAGTTGATGACGACCCCGGGGTGGACGGCGTCCAGGAACCGGGTGAGCGCGCCGGGGCTGCCCCCGGCGAGGTCGAAGCGCACGTCGGCGTCGTCACCGCGCCCGAGGGCGGTGAGGTGCACGGCCGGGTCGGCGAGCAGCCGGTCGGCGACGTAGCGGCCGATGAATCCATTGGCACCGAGCAGCAGCACCCTCATCGCGCGGCCCCTTCGTGCCGACCGGCCGTTGCTGTGGGTTCGGGGGTCATGTCTGTTCTCTCCTAGGACGTGCGGATGGTGGTGCTGGTGAGGGCTGTGACGCAGCGCCCCCGCGGCGTCGGCTCCGCCGGCGGCGCTGCCCTGGACGAGCCGGTGGGGGCCGGAGGTCAGGTGGGTGCGTGGGCGGACGCCCGGGCGAGGACGGCGGTGGCGCGGGCCAGCAGGGCGAGCGCCGCCGCGCCGCACGCGAGCGCGGGTACGGCTCCGGCGCCCCACGTCCCGACGACCGTCCCGACGGGCCGGGCGAGCGGCTCCCAGCCGGGCAGGCGGCCGGCGAGGACCGATCCGAGGGCGAGCGCCTCGGCGGCGCCTGCGGCGAGGAGCCCGGTGGCGGCCGACCGCGGGTAGCCGTGGACGGTGAGCAGCCGGGCGACGAACAGGAGGGTGCCGAGGGCGACGGCAGGCAGGGCCTGGCCCATGGTGCCCGCGCCTTCTTCGAGTGGTGCGAACGGTCGGGTGGCGCCGTGCGGCGCGGGGGCGGCGGGCACCGGCGCCCCGAACGCCGGGCCCACGAGCGTTAGCAGCGCGGTGAGCGCCCCCATGTACAGGGCGACGGTCGCGACCAGCAGGGGTCGGGTCCCGGCGGCGAAGTCGGCCAGCCCGCGGCTGTGGGCGAGGCTGCGCCGCGCCCGTACGGCGAAGAGGTGGGCGCACCAGGCGGCCGGGGCCACGGAGCAGGCCAGCCCGAGCAGCTGTGCCGGGGCGAGCGGCCACGGCCCTTCGGCCGGCCTCCCGTCCAGGAGCGCGCCGAGCACCCCGTCGCCGTACGCCGCGTAGGCGACCAGGAAACAGAACGCCAGGCCCATCCACGCGCGCGTACCGGGCCTCATGCGCCCGGTGCCCCGGAGTGGGCCGCGCCGCAGGGAGCCGGCGAGCGCGACGGCGAACCCGACGCCTCCCGCCGCGCCCACCGCGGTCCGCACCGCCCCGCCGGTCGACGCCACGCCGACGAGGGCGGCCCCGCCCACGACTCCGGGCAGCAGCACGGTCAACGCCCAGCCGAGCCCGCCGGAAGGACCGGAAGGACGGGAAGGACGGGAAGCCCCGGAGGGACCGGAGGTGCCCGCGCCGGTGACCCCGGAGCCCTCGGCGACCCCGGAGGCGCCGGGAGCGGCGCCCGTCGCCGTGGCGTCCGCCGCGCTCGGCGCGACGAGGACGTCGCCGTCCCGTGGCACGCGCGCGTACAGCTCCTCGGCCAGCGAGAAGACGTCACGGTGGCGGAACCGGGCGGCCGTGCGGTCGGTGAGGCCGTGCGCCTCCAGGCCGGCGGCGATCTCCAGCGGGTCGACGGCCCGTTGGCACAGGACCCGGTGCCGGTCCAGCAGCGCCTTGACGGGGTCAGCCACGGCCGCCTCCCGCGTACGCGCCGACGGCGGGCTCCGCCCACGCCGGGGTGGAACCGCGCCCCGTCCAGAGGCCGGGGAGGAACGCCTCCGCGGGGTGGGCGAACGGCAGGGGCCCGCCTTCGGCGTCCACCGTCTCCGCGTCGCGGCGTACCGGGGCGCGCGACAGCAGCTCCAGGTAGAGGGAGCGAAATGCCGCGAGGTTCTGGTCGACGGTGAACAGTTCGAGTGCGCGGGCGCGTGCGGCGGCGCCCAGGCGCGCACGGCGCTCGGGGTCGCCCAGCAGCGCGAGGCAGGCGTCGGCGAGCGCCCGCGGATCGCGCGGGGCCACCACCAGGCCCGTGCCGCCGATGACCTCCACGACGGCGCCCACGTCGGTGGAGACGGTGGCGCGTCCGCAGAGCATGGCTTCGACGAGGCCGACCGGGAAGCCCTCGACGACGCTGGACAGCACGGTCACACAGCCCGCGGCGTACGCCTCGGCGAGGCCTCCGCCGTCCCCGAGCGGTTCGAAGGTGACGGCGGCGCGCCCCACAGCCGCCGCGCCGTCCGCGCCGCCGCTGTCCTGCGAGAAGAAGCGGGCCTCGTCCGGGAAGAGCCGGGCCGCCAGGGCCCCGCAGTGGGCGAGGTACGCCGCGGACGCGGGGCCCCGCCCGGGGGCCGCGATCAGCCGCAGCCGCGCCTCGGGCCGCGCCCGGCGTACCTCCGCGAAGGCGTGCAACAGCGTGACCAGGTCCTTCGTCGGCTCGACCCGTCCGACCCACACCAGCGTGCGCGCGTCAGCCGTGTCACCGCCGGTGGTCACGGCGTCCACGCGCTCCCCGACCGCCGCGAACCGATCGGCGTCCATACCCGGGTGGACGGTGCGCAGCTTGGCGCGGTCGGCGCCGCACTTCTCCTGCCAGCGGCGGATGTGCGTGGTGCCGGGCGTGATGACGGCGGCCTGCCGGTAGACCTCCGCCGCGAGGAGGCGGTGGAAGGCGGCGAGCAGGGCCCGTACGGCGGGCGTCCCCTCGGCTGCGAGGTAGTGCGCGCGCAGGGGCACGCCGTACTCGGTGACCAGCAGCGAAACGCCGAAGAAGCGTTTGGCCAGGAGTCCGGGCAGCGCCGTACGCCCGCCCGCCGCGGCATGGCAGAGGTCGACCGCGCCGAGGCCGTCCTCCTCGCCGTACCAGGGGAGGGAGAGGGGGCGCAGCGCGTGCTCCAGCCGCTCGGCGAGGGCGAGGTGGTCGGAGAGCGTGGCGACGTGGGGGCCCCGGCGTGCGCCGGGCGCGCGGCACGCCGACTCCAGGGCGCGGACGGCGTCCTCGGAGCGCAGGGCGGAGCGCAGGCCGCCGCGCTCACGCGCCAGGTCGGCCAGGCCGTACAGCCCTGCGGCGAAGTCGCCGCCCCCGCCGCCTTCGTTCCGCTCGCCGCAGACCGCGTCGGCGAGCTGCCGGAAGTGGGTGGTGAAGCGCCGGCGGTCGCGCCGCCCGTACGGACGGCTGTCCCGCGGCTCGCGGGCGGGGGCGGTCCGCACCCGCGCCACCTGCGGCGGGAGCGCGGGCCCGCGCCCGGCTCGCGGAGTGGGGGCGCCGAGCGCGTAGAGGTGGAATTCGTGCTGCGCGAGCCCGCGTACGAGCCGGTCGCACCAGACCCTGGATTCACCCGACGCATACGGATAACCACCGTCGGTAAGCAGTCCGATCCGCACGAGCACACCCCCGATCTCCCTTGTGTACGGCCGCCGTTCGTCCCGGCGACTCGCGGCGGGAAGAACGTACGCGGATATGCCGGTGGCGGGGGGGGGGTGGGTGGATTCCTTGATGGAGTGATATCTTCAGATA
>NZ_JBEXQK010000072.1:0-9901 GCF_040612535.1 Streptomyces sp. NPDC006368 | reverse complement strand
TCCGAAACCGGCCCTGACCTGCGACTCTTTCGAGTCGGGACGACAGGATTTGAACCTGCGACCCCTTGACCCCCAGTCAAGTGCGCTACCAAGCTGCGCCACGTCCCGATGCGCGCGTCCCCCGGCTTGTCGCCGTGGTGAGCGCGCAGGAAGACTTTACCTCACTCCCGGCGCAGGACCGACTCCCGGGCCTGCAGCGCCCGGGTCGCCAGGGTGTCCGCGCCGCAGGTGGTGGCCAGGTCGGCGGCCTTGGTGAGCTCCGTCGGGGAGCCCAACGCGAGGCCGTAGTCGTACCGGGCCAAGGCGTGTTCGTACGCGGACGGGGACGCCTCCAGGTGGTGGACGGCCCGCGCGAGGAGCCGGACGGTCTCGTCCGGGCGGGCGAAGAGGGCCGCGCAGCGCAGGGCCTCCCCGATGGCGGTGTCCGTGCCGAAGCGTTCGGCGCGGACGCGGGCGTATCCGGCGAGGCGGGCCGCGCGGGGCCGGTCCGTGGCGGCCAGAGCGCGGGCGAGGTCGAAGGCCCAGGGCGCCCAGACGCCGTTGTGGCGGTCGCGGCGCTCCAAGGCGCGGCCGACCGCCTCCAGTTCCGCCACGGCCTCGTCCGCGCGGCCCTCGGCGAGGAGGAGCCGGCCGAGCACGCAGGGCCCGTCGGGCAGGACCATCGCGCTGGGCCAGGGCGCGCCGAAACCGTAGCGGTCCGCGACCTCACGCGCCTCGGTGACCCGGCCGCGGGCCAGCAGCGTGTCGATGAGCAGGCAGGTGGCGTCCCACTGGACGGCGAGGCCGGTGCCGACGCGGTCGGCCAGGCGCAGGCCCTCCCGCAGGAAGCTCTCCGCCTCGATGAGCCCGCCGCGGCGGCGGTGGACCATGCCGAGGAGCGTGTGGGCGAAGGCCAGGTGCGCACCGGACCAGCCGGAGATCTCGAAGGCGCGCACCGCTTCCTCGAACATCGCCTGGGCCTCGTCCGGCCGGTCCGTGAAGGCGTACGCGATGCCGACCATGGCCGGTGTCTCGAAGCCCCACTCGGTGTCGGTCCAGCTCAGCCCGGGCGGTGTGCGCCCGTCGATGAGGGAGCGCTCGCACAGCTCGTGGACGAGGCCGGCGTTCTCGCCGCGCAGCATCGCGTCGAAGGCGCGCAGCGAGAGCAGCGCGCGTTCGGCGTTGTCGGTGCCGCGGAGGTGATCGGCGAGGTCGGCGAGGCGCCGGGAGCGGCCGGCTCCGTCGTCCTCGGCGGCCTGGAAGGCCTCGTACATGAACTGTGCGGCCTGGAGCCGCATCCGGGCCGGCCCCGGCTGCGTCCGAGCGGCCTCGGCGGCGACGGAGAGGGCCGCTTCGCGCAGTTGGTTGCTGTGGGCGAGGGCCTGGGCGAGGCGGCAGGTGGCGTCGGTGCGCAGCGCCGGGTCGAGGCCGGGCAGGTCGAGGGCGGAGCGCAGATGGCGCACGGTGGCGGGCGGTGACGTGAGGAGGGCGGCGCAGCCCAGCTCGTACAGCACCTGGGCGTACGAGTCGGGGGACGGCGGTTCCTGGAGGGCGCGTTCCAGACAGCGACGGGCGGCCGCGGGGGCGCCGACGGCGAGGTGTTCGCGGGCGGCGTCGCGCAGCTGGGTGACGACTTCCTCGTCGTCGTCCGGGTGGATTTCCAGCAGGTGGCGGGAGGCCGCGGCGGCGCCGAGGCCGGCGCGGGTGACGGCCCAGGCGGCCCGGCCGTGCATGGCGGTGCGGGTGGCGGGCGGGATGGAGCGGTATATGGCGGTGGCGATCAGGGGGTGGACGAACTCCAGCGGGTCCGAGCCGGTGACGATCCGGGCCTCCCGCAGCCGCTGCGTACAGCTCGCCGCCTCTGCCGGGGTCATCCCGGCCAGGGTCGCGGCGAGCGCCTGCGAGATGTCGGTGCCCAGCACGGCGGCGGCCCAGGCGAACCGGGTCGGGCCGGTGCCGAGCCGCTCCAGCCGGGCGACGAGTCCGCTGCCGCGGGCGGAGGCGGCCAGGCCGCGCAGCAGGGGCGCCGACGGCCCGACCGGGGCGAGCATCCGGTCCTGGACCTTGGCGAGCAGCTCCACCGTCTCGTACGGATTGCCGCCGGTGACCGCCCACACCTCCCGGCAGAAGGCGTCGTCCGCCTCGTCGCCGAGGGTGGCCCGGGCCAGTTCGGCGGTGGCGTCGGAGGTGAGGGCGTGCAGGGCGACCCGCAGCCGGGCCCCCTCGCCGAGCTGGTCGAGCAGGGTGGAGGCGGGCTCGGTCCTCACCTCGGGGCGGTGGGCGAGGATGACGAGGAGCGGCAGGGCGGGCAGGCCGACGGTGAAGGAGGCGAGCCAGGCGAGCGATTCGGCGTCCGCCCAGTGCGCGTCGTCGATGAGCAGCACGAGCGGGCGGTGGCGGTGGCGCTCGGCGAGCCGTGCGACGACCCAGTCCAGCCCGTCCCGTACGCCCTGGGGATCGGCGAGCGGCGCGCTGGGGGCGGCGACGCCCAGGGCCGGCGCGGTGATGTCGTACCAGTCGCCGAAGAGCCGCCGCAGCTCCTCGTCGTCGTAGACGGCCAGGGCGGGCTGCAGCAGCTGGCGTACGACGTGGAAGGGCACGGAGGTGGTGGTCTCCCCGCCGCGCGCCCAGCGGACGGTGCAGCGGTCGTCCGCGCGCCGGCGCACGGCGTCGAGCAGAGTCGTCTTGCCGATGCCGGCCTCGCCCCGGTAGATCAGCAGCCCGCCGACGGCGGCGCCGTCGCAGAGCGCCTCCACCGCCCGTGCGGCGGCGGCGAGCTCCGGCTCGCGCTCCAACAGCGGTGACGACAGCCGGTGTTCCGGCCCGGACGGCAGCATCGCCTTACCTCCCCACAACACCCGGATGTCTTCGGGAGCGAGCGTAACTCCGCACCGGGGGTGACGGACACGGTTGGGTCCGCCCCCGTCGGAAGGGTGACAATCGAACCGTGAACAGGACGCGAAGGGACCGTGACGCCGACGGGCGCGCTCGCAGCGCGCGCCCCCGTGACGGGCTGGGCCGGCCGCTGCCGTACGGGGCTCCGGGCGTGGAGCGGCAGCCGGAGGGTGTGGAGCGTGCGCCGGAGGAGACCCTGCGGGAGGCGCAGCGGCTGCTGGACGCGGGGCTGCCGTTCCACGCCCACGAGGTGTTCGAGGACGCCTGGAAGTCGTGCGGCGAGGAGAGCGAGCGGGAGCTGTGGCGTGGGCTCGCGCAGCTGGCGGTGGGGCTCACGCACGCGGCGCGTGGCAACACCGCGGGCGGGGCGCGGTTGCTGCGACGCGGCGCGGACCGGATCGGCGCGGGGCGCGGCCACGTGGATGGGGTCGGCGTGGGCGGGATCGGCGCGGACAGGGTCGGCGCGGACGGGATCGGCGCGGACGGGATCGGCGCGGGGCGCGGCCACGCGGACGCGGAGCCGTACGGAATCGATGTCGGCGGCCTGGTGGCGTGGGCGCGTGAGCTGGCCGGGCGTGTGGAGGAGCACGGGGCGGTGGACCCGGTCGCCGAGGCACCCAGGCTGGGCCCCGACGTCGGGACCGGGCCGGATCGCTGAGCGGGGCGGCCCTGTCCGCCTGGGGCGACCCCGAGCTGAGCTCCCGGGAACGCGCCAGGGCACGCGAGTGCGGTGCGATCCACCAGCTAGGCCCCCAGCCGGCCCGGGTCAGGTGCGTGCCGGGCCTCGGGTGAGCGGTGGACCCCCGTGGGCCGCATCACGACGTCCTGCCTCGGATCGAGCCGCAGCCCCGGGAAGCGGCGGGTGAAGAGCTCCTAGGCGAGCCGGAGTCGGGCGCGGGGGTGCGGAGCCGGGCAGCCGTGGGTGCCGTGCCCGAACGCCACGTGGCGGACCGGCCGCCGGGTGTTGGCGATCGCGCTGAAGCGCGTCGAGCGGGTCCACGCGGCGCCTTCCGCGCGGTACGGGAGGGCGCGGACGCGGTACGGGCGGTGCGGGAGGTGCCGGCGCGGCACCGCGGTGCGGGAGGTGCCGACGGTACTGCGGTGCGGGAGGTGTCGGCGGTACCAGGCGCGGAGGCCCGGCGGCGCGGTACGGGACGGGCGTGTGGGCGGGGCCGGGGTGCGCGCGGGGCGGTCCGGCCATGGTTCCCGGCGGGCGCCGCGCCGGGAAGGGCACTACCGCGGCCGGGCGGAGCCCGCGACGCCCAGCGCGGGCAGGATCACCGCTTCGAGGAGCCCGGGCAGGGCGTCCTCGTCGCCGAACCGGTCCTCGAAGAGCCGCTCGACGCGCAGGACGCCGAGGAAGCAGGGGGCGACGAAGCCGAGGGCCGGGTTGCCCGCGTCGATCTCGCCGCGTTCGACGCCGCGCCGGAGCATCGCGTCGAGGGCGGCGACCTCGGGTTCGATGACGGTTTCGCGCAGCGCCCGGCGCAGGTCGGGGTGGAGGAGGTAGGCCTGGCCGACGGCCTCCATCAGCTCGGCGTCCCGGCCGCGGCGGGTGGCGGCGGCCTCGGCCGCGGCGCGCAGGTCGCCCGCGACGGAGCCGGTGTCGATGTCGGTGAAGAGGGTGCGGCGGCTCTTGGCGAGGGCGGCGGTGACGAGCTGCGACTTGGTCTTCCACTGCCGGTACAGGGTGGCCTTGCCGCATTTCGTGCGGGCGGCGACGCCCTCCATGGTCACCGCGTCGTAGCCGCCGTCGCGGAGCAGGTCGAGCACGGCCGCGTACAGCTCCTGCTCACGCTCCGGGGTGATCTTGCTGCGCCGGGCGGCGGCCGTGGCGGCCTGCGTGGACATCGGTTTCTCCCCGCGGACAGTGGAGGGCAGGTACGAGTGGCTGGCTGCACGTACGAGAGTAGGCCCCGCCCAATCGAGACGCAAACGTATCGAGACGTTTGCGTCTCGATAAAATCGGATCTACGCTTCCTCCGCTTGCTTACTTTTTGAACCGTCAAAGGGGCCGGAGACATGCCTGCCGGGATACGTCCTGCCGGACCGGAGACGACCGCTCCCCCACGGCCGCCCCTGGTGCGCGAGTTGCTGCTGGTGACCGCGCTGTTCCTCGTCTACAAACTCGGCCGGCGGCTCGCGAACGGGCACGAGGCCCGCGCCTTCGACAACGCCGACCGTGTCTGGCACGTCGAACGGGCCCTGCACCTGCCGGGCGAGGGCTGGGTGCAGCGCCTGCTCCTGCACGACGGGACGGTCGTCCACCTGGCCAACACGTACTACGCCGCCGTCCACTTCCCCGCCACCGTGGCCTTCCTCGGCTGGCTGTACTGGCGCCGCCCCACCCATTACCTCTGGTCCCGCCGGGCGCTCGCCCTGCTCACGGCCGCCGCGCTCGCCCTTCACCTGCTCGTGCCGCTGGCGCCGCCCCGGATGTTCGCCGGGGCGGGGCTGATCGACACCGCGCGGGTCTACGGTCCGTCGGTGTACGGCGCGGCGCCCGAGACGGACACGATGGCGAACCAGTTCGCGGCGATGCCGTCGCTGCACGTCGGCTGGGCGCTGATGGTGGCGATCGGGCTGATCACCGCCACGCGCGGCCGGTGGCGGCTGCTGTGGCTGCTCCATCCGCTGCTCACGCTGCTGGTCGTGGTGGGCACCGCCAACCACTACTGGCTGGACGCGCTCGTCGTCGCCGTGCTGCTGGGCGGCGCCCTCCTCGTCGTACGCGCCCCCGGGGCCGAGGTACGCCGGCCGGTGCCGATGCGGGTGGTGCTGCGATGAGGGCAACGCTCCTCGCGGTGCTGCTGTCCCTCGCCTCGGCCGCCGGCTACGCGCTGGCCGCGGTCGTCCAGTCACGGCTCGCGACCGGGGCCGGGGCCGAGCGCCGGTCCGGGCGCCGATCCGGGCCGGACGCCGCGAGGGCCGTGGGGTCCGCGAGGGCCGTGGGGTCCGCGGGGGTCGTGGAGGTCGGTTCGCCGGGGCGCGGTGGGCTGCGGGCGCTGCTGGCCCGGCCCTTGTGGTGGTGGGCGGTCGGGCTGAACGCCGCGGGTGCCCTCACCCATGTCGTGGCCCTGCACTACGGGCCCCTCACCCTGGTCCAGCCGCTCGGCGCCCTGACGCTGGTCGCCGCGCTGCCGGTCGGGGCCTTCTACGAACGGCGGCGGGTGACCCGGGCGGAGTGGCGCGGCGCGCTGTGGACGCTGGGCGGGCTTATGGGCCTGGTCGCGATGGTGGGCCCGGCGACGCCGGGTGACGCCCTGTCGCTGCCCGAGGCGCTGGCGGTGACCGCGGTGACGGCCCTGCTGATCGCCGTGCTGGTGCGCGGCCAGGGGCAGGGCACGGGGCGCGGCCGGAGCCTGGACAGGAAGCCTGGACGCGGCCTGGGACTCGCCATGGCCTCGGGTGTCGCGTCCACCGTGGGGTCGGCGCTGACGCAGACGCTCACCGCCTCGCTCGCGCGTCAGCTGCCGGGCGGGCCTCTGGCCGGGTGGCAGACGGCGCTGCTCGCCGTGCTGGTCGCCGCGTTCGCCACGGGCGGGCTGCTGCTGTCACAGGTCGCGTACCGGGGCGGGCTCGCCGCACCGCTCGCGGTGGTCAATCTGTCCAACCCGGCGGCCGCCGCCGTCATCGGCGTGGCGCTGCTCGGCGAGACGTTCCGCGCGGGGCCGGTCGGCTGGCTGGTGGCGGCCGTCTCGGCGGCCGTTGCGGCGCGCGGGGTGGTCCTGCTGACGACCGGTCAGCCAGGTCCGGTGCCGGCCCCGGTGCCGGTGCCACGGGCCCCCGAGCCGGACCCGGATCCGCTCACCGCGTGAGCAGCTCGACGAGGACGGCCGCGTGGCTCAGCTCGGGCCGCTTGGACGCGGTGAGCAGCGTGAGCGGCCCCTTCCGCGCCAGCTCGCGCAGCCGGTCGAGCGCCTCGGCCGCCTCGGGCTCGGCCAGCTCGGCCTCGTACTGCCGCCGGAACTCCTCGAACGCCCCCTCGGACGTCCCCTCGGCACTGTGGTACCAGCGGCGCAGCTCGGTCGACGGCGTGACGGACTTGGGCCATTCGTCGATGTGGGCGTCGGCCTTGGACAGGCCGCGCGGCCAGAGCCGGTCGACGAGGACGCGCACCCCGTCGTCGGGTCCGGGCGGGTCGTAGATGCGGCGGACCGTGGGGCGGGAGGCGGCGCGCGTCATGGTTCCAGGCTAGGCCTGTCTTCTCGACGCGGCCGGATGGAGCCGTACGGGCCGGGTCAGGCCGGGCAGGCCGTACGGGCCGGGTCAGGCCGCGCGCCCGGCTCGGCGCCCGAGACCCGGCCCCGCTCCCGCTCCCGCTCCCGGATGACGGGGACCGGGACGTGACGGCCCGGGATCCCCGACCCGGACCGGTCACGCGTCCTCTGCCGTCAGCCGCGCTCCCAGAGGGCCGGGACGGCCGAGGGGTGCCAGCCCGGCTGGGCTTGGTGCGACTGGATACAGCGGTAGGTGATGCCGTCGTACGTGACCCGATCACCGGCCGTGTAGACCTTCCCGACGCCCCAGGTGCCGCCCGCCTTGCCCGCTTCGGTCGCGCTGTCGGCGGTGGTCTTCAGCCTCAGGACGAACTCCTGGAGGAGCGGGTTGATGGGCTGGTGGAACGTCGTACCGCCGGAGGTGCAGTTGCCGGAGCCGCCCGAGGTGACGCCCTGGGCCTGGCTGCCGGAGACGTACGAACCGCCAGAGTCGCCCGGCTCGGCGCACACGGTGGTCCGGGTCATGCCCGTGACGGTGCCCTGGGGGTAGGTGACGCTCGCGTCCTTTTGCTCCACGGTGCCGCAGTGATACCCGGTGGTGGAGCCCGACCGGCAGATGGACGCGCCGACGAGGACCTCCGTGGACCCGGAGACCTCGACGTTGGTCTCGCTCTCGCCCTTGACGTACGGGGTCGCGGCCCAGTCGGCGTTGGTGGCGACCCACGCCATGTCCCGGCCGGGGAACATGGACGCCTTGAAGGCTCCTTGGGCGACCTTGTTGTAGCCGGTGGTCTCCGTGCCCGGCTCCCCGCAGTGGCCGGCCGTGGCGAAGCCCTCCTGGGCGCCGGACAGGACGGAGAACCCGACGGAGCACCGGCCGCCGCCGATGTAGTACGCGTCGCCGCCCCGGATGTCGTACGCCAGCGGGCGGGGCCGCTCGGCCGTCGTCCTGATGCGCAGGAGCGCGCGGTCGAGCCCGGTGGCGGTGATGAACGCCTCGGCCGCCGCCGAGCTGGTGGCCTCCAGGGTCACCGAGTTCGTACGGAAGTCGACGTACCAGACGGGCGCGTCGGCGGTATTGGTGGTCGTGGCGGCCTGGTCCAGCCGGGCCTTGGCGGCGTCGAGTTCGGCGAGGCCGTACCGTACGACCTCCGCCTCCGCGCCACCGGCCTTGATGACGGGGACGTCGGCGGCGTCGGTGGTGGCGACGGTGAGCGTGGCGGAGGTGGTGCCGCGCAGCCAGGCGCCCGCGAAGCGCGCGCCCAGGGTGTTGCGCAGCCGGCCCGCGATGGCCCCTGCCTCCGCCTCGTTGATGAGGCGCTGTCTGGCCTGGTCACGGGTGAGTCCCAGGTCGCGCTGCATCGCGCTCAGCAGTTGGGGAGCCGGCTTGTCGGCGCCGAGCGTCGCGGCGGCCGACGGCGCGACGGGGGGCGCCGGGGACTCGGCCGCGACCGCGGCGGGCAGCCCGGCCGGCACGAACGCGCCGGCCGCGGCCAGGACGGCGGCGCACGCGGCTGTGGCGTGTCTGTGGAGCATCAAGTGTCACCTCGGTTTCGGTGGGGGGAAGACCCGAACCGTAGGTGTTGCCGAAACACACGCCAGGAATGTCCGATGATCGGTTTATTAGGTGTTACGGGAGACGGGGCCTGCCGCCATGCGGCGTAACACGGCTATCCGAGTGCGGGGCGCGTCGGATTCCCCCTGGGGCGACGACCTGCCAACGTGTCACAACAGGCATGCCCGAGGGCTCGTCACGGGAGAGTCTCGGTGGCGGACAGCCCGCGCAACGCAGGTGCGGGCCCGGCGGGTTGGAGTTCAGCGCGTGCCCCGCGGTCACCGGGGGCCGCCGTTCCCCACCGTGGCGGCTCTTGTCCCGCCCTGACAGACGGGATCACGCGTGCTCGGACGACTGCGCGCCCTCACCGCCGCCCTGGCGGTCACCACGATCATGTGGGTCGGCACCGCCCAGGCCCGGGCCCAGGAGCGGCCGGGGCTCAGGTCCAGGCACGGGCGCAGGAGGGGGCTCAGGGGCGGGCCGACGCGCCGGCGAAACGCGTTCACAACTCCATGCAGTTCGCTCACCCCGGCTCCCCCGACGCCTTCTGCGCGATCGGCGCGGTCGGCATGGACGACTACGGGGGCAAGATAGCCATCTCGGCGGGGCACTGCGGCGGGGGCGCCGACTGACCAAGGACTCATGATCAGACCGGCATGGTGGGGATCCCCCATGGCGCCGTCAGCCCGAACGTCCTGAAGCCGGCGCTCGCCAACGAGCGCCTGCTCGGTGCCGGACTCTTGGACAACAACGAGCTGTGGTTTCCGGCCGGTTGGGCGTGTGGTACGGACGCATCACGAACAACTCCGGCGGCGTCCACCAGTCCCACGCCCCGCACAAGGCGGGCGACTCGCGCGGCCCGGCCATCTGGCACGTACCGGGCAGCGAGTACCCCTCCGAGGACAACGGAGGACGGGCCGAGAGGCCCTGGGACGGGATCACCAAGGCGCGCATCCTGGCATGGGGCTCCCGCCCTACGCCTACACCAGCCCGGCGAACATCCTCGCCGACCTGCGCGCCCGGGACGCCGCCGACCCCGCCGACGTCCATGGCGGGGGCTTCGCGGTGACTACCAACCCATAGCCGGTAGGCGATGGACCGGGCGGGTTCTCCGCACCCCCGGACACAGCTGTCCCGGAAAAAGATCAAGGGGCCGTTTCAGATCACTCTGAAACGGCCCCTGACCTGCGACTCTCACGAGTCGGGACGACAGGATTTGAACCTGCGACCCCTTGACCCCCAGTCAAGTGCG
>NZ_JBEXQK010000071.1:0-10236 GCF_040612535.1 Streptomyces sp. NPDC006368 | reverse complement strand
CCGCGAAGGCGCGGCGCGGGGCGGCGCGGCGCGGGCCGGTCGGCCGGGTCTGCTCCTGAAAGGCGGGAATGCTGCCGGGGCGGCCTGCCGGCGCGCGGACCTGGCGCCGACAGGCCGTCCGCGGAGCGTCCCGGCTCATCGGCGTCCGCGGCCGATCGCGGCGTCGGCCCCGGTGCTACGAGCCGACCGACACCGTGAAGCGGCGCGGGTTCGGGTCGTGGGCCGCGCCCGAGACGTCCGGGCGGCCGTCCGGACGGACGTCGTCGTACGGGAAGGCGTACCCGATCGGCGTGTTCGCGTGGACCACGCGCGACCAGTGGTTCGTCGACGGGTCGCGGTAGTAGTCGCTGGGCGCCGGGCCGTTCGGCTGGTCGGGGTGGGTGAGCAGCGTGGTGCGGTTGAAGCCCGCCGCCAGCCGGGCCAGCAGCGCCTTGCGGTCGTCGGAGTCGCCCGGGTTGTTGGTGAACGGGCCGTGGTTGCAGGTGAAGACGTCCTTCGAGGTGGGCCTGGTGAAGGTGTGCCCGCCGGTGAAGGTCAGGACGTCACCGTTGACGCGGCCGACGCGCACGCCCCGCCCGCCCTGGAGGTCGATGCGCAGATCGGTGGTGCGGTACTTCTGCCAGACCTGGTCGATGTAGCCGGTGAAGGCGGTGCGGAAGGGCATCTGGTCGGGGCGGTCGAAGTACGGCGCCATCAGGTTCTGCGGCGAGATCACCCGCAGGACCGAGCCGTTCGAGGAGCGGATGACCAGCTTGTCCCAGGGCTGCCCGTCCCGCGCCGCCTGGGCGACCAGGCCGTCGGCGATCCGCTGGAGGGCGCCGGCGGGGAGCGGGGCGACGCTGTGCGTGGCGTCGCCGGTGAGCGTGATCCCGATGGGCAGGGCGGTCACCAGGTCGACGTAGCTGATGTTCGCGTACAGCTGGTACGGGTCGAAGGTGAACTCGGCGAAGGACCAGATGCGGTGGTAGTTGCGGTCCGCGGGCGTCGCGAAGGCCGGCTCCACCAGGGCGGGGCCGGGGTTGAGGAAGAAGTCCAGCTTGTTGTCGCGCACGAAGTAGACGCGGGCGCCGAACATCTGCGGCAGCGTCAGGACGACCGGCCCCGCGCCGGCGGGGCGCAGCGGGATCGCGCAGTCCACGGGCAGCGGGGTCATGGGCGCGGCGGGGGACTCGGGGCGGTAGACGCCGCCCCCGGGCCGCAGCAGCACCCAGCGGCCGGTGCCCTGCTCGTGCCCGGTCACGTACGCGTGGACCGTACCCGGCAACGACCGGTTCTCCAGGGCGAGTTCACAGGTGGCGGGGGCGGCGGACGCCGTGGTCCGCATGGCGAGCGCCGTGGCCGCGGCGGTACCGGCGAGGAACCGGCGGCGGGACATGCGGCTCGGTGTACGGGACGTCATGAGGCACTCCTTGTGGGGGAGGGAGTGGTGGGAGGTGGCCCACACTCTCCCGGCGCCCGGAAGTGGCGTCAAGACATGTGACTGAGAGCGCTCTCAGATTTCGTACGACTTCACAAGTCGACGGTGGGGCGGGGTACTTGGAGCGGCGGCCGGGTTGTGCGGCCACGCGGGCCGGGGTGGTGCCCGCCTCCGCCGCGGGTGACCTCAGCCCGTGGTCGACGTCGACGCGCGGACGTGCAGCTCGGGCAGGATCGCCAGCCGGTGGCGCGGCCTGCCCGGGTCCGCGAGGCGACGCGCCAGCAGGTCGACGGCCGCCGCGCCCACGGCGTGCTTGGGCGGGGCCACGGCGGTGAGCGGGATGTCGGCGAGCGCGGCGACCTCGTCGTCGTACGCGACCAGGGCGATCCCCCCGGGCACGTCGACGCCGTGGGCGCGCAGCCGCTGGAGCAGGCCGAGCGCGTCGTGGTCGTTGTGGACGAGCACCGCGTCCAGCCGCCCGTCGCCGGCCGCCCCGGTGACCGCGTCCAGCAGCCGGTCCCGTTCGGCCGTGCCCGCGGTGTCCCCGGGCGGCGGCAGCCGGAAAACCCCGTCGGCGGGCGGTTCGAGACCGGCCGCCGCGAGGCCCCGCCGGTAGCCCTCCCGTATCTGAGCGGCGTGCGGGCTGTCGTCGCGCACCGCCAGCCCGACGCGCCGCCGCCCGGACGAGGCCAGGTGGTGTACGGCGATCCCGGCGCCGTACACGTGGTCGGTGACGACGTGCTCGGCGGTCGCGGGGCCGTTGGCGGGTCCGTTCTCGGGACCGGGCGCGAGGTCGTCGGCGGGGCGTCGCTCCACCAGGACGTACGGCACGCTCACCCCGGCCGGGTCCAGCTCTCCGCAGGGGGTGATCAGCAGGCCGCCGACGCCGTCGGCGATCATCTGGCGGACCTGCGTCCGCTCCTGCTCGGGGCTGTACCGCGAGATGCCGAGGACCAGGCGTACGCCCCGCTCGGCGGCGGCCTCACGGGCACCCTTGATCACTTCCGGGTAGTAGTAGTCGGCCGCCGGCACGATCAGGCCGAAGACCGGCTGTTCCTCCGGCACCGGCCGGGGGACGGCGGCCCCGGACTCCGGCAGCACCGCACCACCGTGGACACGGGCGAGGAGGCCGCGCCCCGCGAGGGTCTCCACGTCGCGGCGGATCGTGACGGGGGAGACCCGCACCTCGCGGGCGAAGTCGGTGACGCGCAGGGAGCCGCGCTCGCGCAGCCTGCGGAGTATCGCCTGGTGTCTCTCTTCGGCGTGCATGGGCGGCTCGGGCTCTCCTTCGGCTGATCGTTCCTGAGCGATTCTGAGCGGTTCATTGACCAAGTGTTCGTGCTGTGGGAGAAACCGCTCACCCCTGAGTGGTTCCGGGTTCAACGACGCACCTCACCCCCCGGAGGTTTCCTCCCGTGCTGTCCCGCCGCGCCCTCCTGCGTACCGCCACCGCCACCTCCCTCACCGCCGCCGTCGCCGGCCCGCTCGGGGCGGCGACGCCCCCGGCGGTCGCCGCCGACACCTACGACACCCTCCGCCTCACCTGGCGCGACCTCCTCCTCGGCACCGGCTTCACCCCCACCGCCGAGCCGTACGCCGCCAAGCTGGCCGCCCTCGGCGCCACGGCCGCCGACCTCCGCACCGCCATGACCCCGGCGACCGGCTCCCTCTGGCCCGACCTGCCCTACGCCGACCCGGAACCGGACACGGACGCCGAGTCCTACACGTACTCCGGGAACCTCAACACCAGTTACAACCGGCTGCGCACGATGGCCGAGGCGTACGCCCAGCCCGGCACCGGTCTCACCGGGAACGCCACCCTGCGCGCCGAGATACTCGGCGGCCTCGACCACCTCCATGACCAGGCATACAACGCCTCCCGGGCCCGCTATGGCAACTGGTACAACTGGCAGATCGGCATCCCGCAGGCCCTGCTCGACACCGACGTCCTGCTGTACGACCACCTCGGCGCGGCCCGGATCGCCGAACACGGCGCCGCCGTCGACCACTTCGTCCCCGACAGCGCGGTCGCCGCCTACACCGGCACCTCCACCGGCGCCAACCGCGTCGACCTGTGCCGCGTCCTCGCGCTGCGCGGCGTGATCGGCAAGAGCTCCGCCAAACTCGCCCTCGCCCGCGACGCGCTCTCACCCGTCTTCCCCTACGTCACCTCCGGCGACGGGCTCCACGCCGACGGCAGCTTCATCCAGCACCTCCACGTCCCCTACGCCGGGTCGTACGGCGCCGTCATGCTCGGCGGGCTCTCGCTCCTCCTCGCCCTGCTCAAAGGGTCGGCCTGGGAGGTCACCGACCCCGGCCGGCAGGTCGTGTTCGACTCGGTCGAGAAGGCGTACGCGCCGTTCCTCTTCAACGGCCTGGCCATGGACGGCGTCTCCGGCCGCGCGGTCAGCCGGGGCGTACAGAAGGCGGACACCCGGCGGATCCGCCAGGACGACCACCTGCGCGGACACGGGATCATCGCCTGCGTCGCGCTGCTCGCCCGCAGCGCGTCGGCCGCCGAGAGGGCCCGCTGGGAGGGCATGGTCAAGGGCTGGATCGCCCGCGACCGCTACAGCCCCCTCCTTTCCAGCCCCGCGCTCGGCGTCGCCCAGCTGTCACGGCTGAAGGCCGTGAACGACGGCACCGCGCCGGCGACCGCCGAGCCGACCGGCCACCGGCTCTTCCCCGGCATGGACCGCGCCGTCCACCGCCGCCCCGGCTGGGCCGCCGCCGTCTCCATGGCCTCGAACCGGATCACCTACTACGAGAACGGCAACGGCGAGAACCTGCGCGCCTGGCACAGCGGCTCCGGAATGCTCTACTGGTGGGGCGACTCCTTCGCCAACGGCCAGTACAGCGACGACTTCTGGCCCACCGTCGACCCCTATCGCCTCCCCGGCACCACCGCCTCCCGCAAGGCGCTCACCGACGGCGAGGGTGGCACCTGGGGCGTGACCCGGCCCGACGTGCGCTGGGTGGGCGGGGCGACGGACGGCACGTACGCGGCCGTCGGCCAGTACCTCAAGGGCCTGTCCTCCACGCTGCTCGCCAAGAAGTCCTGGTTCTTCCTCGACGACGCCGTCGTCTGCCTCGGCGCCGGCATCCACGGCCGGGACGGCACGGGCGTCGAGTCGGTCGTCGACAACCGCAACCTGGGCGCGAGCGGCACGCACGCCCTCACCGTCGACGGCACGGCCCAGCCCACCACCCCCGGCTGGAACGCCACTTTCACCGGGGCGCGCTGGGCGCACCTCGCCGGGCACGCCGGGTACGTCTTCCCCGGCGGCGCCACCGTCAAGGCGCTGCGCGAGGCGCGCACCGGGGCGTGGGCGGCCATCAACAAGGGCGCCGTGAGCGACCCGGTCACCCGCCGGTACCTGACGCTCTGGTTCGACCACGGCACGGACCCGACGTGGGCGACGTACGCGTACGTCCTGATGCCGGGCGCCACGGCCGAGCGGACGTCCGCCCGCGCCGCCGACACCGGCTGGCTGACCATCCTGGCCAACACCAACGACCACCAGGGCGTCCGCGTCCCCTCGCTCGGCTTCACGGGCGTCAGCTTCTGGCTGGCCGGGACGGTCGGCGGGACGGGACCCGGCGCGGTCACCGCGTCCGCGCCCGCGAGCGTCATGCTCCGCGAGAGCGGCGACACGGCCACCGTCCGCGTCTCCGGGCCGCTGCGCGACGGCGCCGTGATCGACCTGACGTGGCACCGCCCGGTCGCGTCCGTGAGCTCCGCGGACCCCTCCGTTCAGGTGGCGTCGACGGGCTCCGCCCTGAAACTGCGCATCACGCCCGGCACACTGGGCGCCGTCCACCGGGCGGTGGTGCGACTGGGGTGAGGAGGGGCCGGGACCGGGGTGAGCGGGCTTGTCATGGGCATTGAACGAGTGAGTAGCCCGTGCCGGGCCGGCCCAGCCGGTCCGCGCCACCTCCCCAGGAGGCTCCCGTGCCGCCGAACGTGCCCGACTGGTCCCGCCGCACCTTCCTCGCCGCCACCTCCGCCACCGCCCTGGGCCTGACCATGACCCCGCCACCGGCCCGAGCGGCCCACCACCCCCACGCGCCCGCGGGCGACGCCGCCCACCACCCCCACACCGCCGAGGAGTTCCAAGCGCTCCGCCTGCGCTGGCTCGACCTCCAGCTCGGCACCGGCTACGACCCGACCGCCGAGCCGTACGCCTCCCGCCTCGCCGAGACCGGCGACCTCGCCGCCCGCTTCCGCGCCTCCATGGCCCCGGCCGCCACCTCCCTGTGGCCCGGCCACCCCTTCAACCCGCCCTCCGGCATCACACAGAGCTACCACCGCCTGTGGACCATGACCCAGGCGTACGCCCAGCACGCCACCGGCCACACCGGCGACCCCGCCCTCCTCGCCGACATCCTGCGCGGCCTCGACCACCTCGCCGAGCGCGTCTACAACCCCTCCACCACCCGCTACGGCAACTGGTGGGAGTGGCAGATCGGCAGCCCCCGCCTCCTCATGGACATCACCGCCACCCTGTACGACGACCTCGGCCCCGCCCGGATCGAGGCGGCCTGCGCCGCCGTCGACCACTTCATCCCCGACGCGATGCTCACCGACTACAGCGGTACCTCCACCGGCGCCAACCGCGTCGACCTGTGCCGCTCCGTCGCCGTGCGCGGTGTCCTCGGCAGGTCGGCGGCCAAGCTGGCCCTCGCCCGCGACGCGCTCTCACCCGTCTTCCCCCACGTCACCTCCGGCGACGGCCTCTACGCCGACGGCAGCTTCGTCCAGCACACCTGGGTCGCCTACTCGGGTACGTACGGCCAGGTCCTGCTCGACGGCCTCGGCCGGCTCTTCGCCCTGCTCACCGGCTCCACCTGGGCCGTCACCGACCCGAACCGGCAGATCGTCCTCGACAGCGTCGAACACGCCTACGCCCCGCTCCTCCACAACGGCCTGATGATGGACAGCGTCAACGGCCGCGCCATCAGCCGGGGCATCCTGCGCAACGACCCGCGCTCCGTCATGCGCGGCGACCACTACCACGGCCAGGGCGTCATCGCCGCCATCGCGCTGCTCGCCGACGGCGCGAGCCCCGCCGAGCGCGACCGGTGGCACGCGCGCGTGAAGGGCTGGATCGAACGGGACACCGTCAGTCCGGTCCTGACCGCGGGCCAGTTCGGCGTCGCCGACCTCGCCCGGCTGCACGCGGTCGCCGCCTCACCCGTCCCCGCCGCCCCCGAGCCCGTCGGCCACACGCTGTTCGCCTCCATGGCCCGCGCCGTGCACCGCCGCCCCGGCTGGGCCGCCAACATCGCCATGGCCTCCGACCGGATCGCGTACTACGAGTGCGGCAACGGCGAGAACCCGCGCGGCTGGCACACCGGCGCCGGGATGCTGTACTGGTGGGCACCCGGCTCCGGCCCGGGCGGCGGAGCCCAGTACACCGACTGGTTCTGGCCCACCGTCGACTGGTACCGGCTGCCCGGCACCACCGTGTCGACGAAGCGACTCGCGGACCGCGCGGGCGGCGAATGGGGCGAGCCGAAGCCCGCGGCGCGCTGGGTCGGGGGAGTGACGGACGGCGAGTTCGCCGCCGTGGGGCAGCATCTGCGCGGCCTCGGCTCCACCCTGGAGGCCCGCAAGTCCTGGTTCTGCGCCGCCGACACCCTCATCTGCCTCGGCGCGGGCATCACCGCCGCCGACGGCGTCCCCGTCGAGACGATCGTCGACAACCGCTGCCTGGGCGCCCCGGACAGCGAAGCGGGCGAACAGCGCTTCACCACCGGCGCGCACTGGGCCCACCTCGAAGGCCACGGCGGCTGGGTGCTCCCCGGCGGCACCGACGCGCTGCGCACCCTGTGCGAGGACCGCACCGGCGCCTGGCGCGACATCAACACCACCTCCACCACCGAACGCCGCACCCGCCGCTACCGGACCCTCTGGCTCGACCACGGCACCGACCCGGCCGACGCGTCCTACGCGTACCTCCTCATGCCGGGCGCGTCGCGCCGTACCGTCGCCGCCCGCGCGCACGACCCCCGCTGGCTGGAGATCCTCGACAACACCGCCGCCCGGCAGGCCGTCACCGTGCCGGCCCTCGGACTGACCGCCGCCAACTTCTGGCAGCCGGGTACGGTGGGACCGCTCACCACCACCGCCCCGGCGAGCGTCCTCCTGCGCCGACGAGGCCGGACCGCCACCCTCCACGTCAGCGAGCCACCCCGCACCGGCGAGCCCCTGGAGATCACGTGGCACCACCCGGCCCGCCGCGTCCTCGACCATGACCCGGCCGTCGAGATCCTGACCACCGGCCGTACGCTACGGCTGCGCGTCACGCCCGGCACGGCGGGGGCCGGCCACCGCTGCCGGGTGACCCTGGGCTGAGCCCCTTGTCGGACCCCGACAAGGCCGGGTGGTCCGGGGCTGGCACTTCCGCCGCTCGGCCAAATGGTTCTGTTCAAGGCTGACAGCAGATAAGTCCGGAGACTGTACGGAGTCAACGGCGGGTTTTCCTTGGTCGGCTTCGTAGGGTCGGTACATGACCGTTGTCGACGAAATCCAGGGCGAGCCGACCGACACCCGTGGGCGCGTGGCGGAGCTGCACGCTCTGCGCGAGGAGGCCCGTCGTGGCCCGAGTGAGCGTGCGACCGAGGCGCAGCACGCGAAGGGCAAGCTGACGGCGCGTGAGCGCATCGATCTGCTGCTGGACCCGGACTCGTTCCGTGAGGTCGAGCAGCTGCGGCGGCACCGGGCGTCGGGGTTCGGTCTGGAGAGCAAGAAGCCCTACACCGATGGTGTGATCACCGGATGGGGCACGGTCGAGGGCCGGACGGTCTTCGTCTACGCGCATGACTTCCGGATCTTCGGTGGTGCGCTGGGCGAGGCCCACGCCACGAAGATCCACAAGATCATGGACATGGCGATCGCGGCCGGCGCGCCGCTGGTGTCGCTCAACGACGGTGCCGGTGCGCGGATCCAGGAGGGCGTCTCGGCGCTGGCCGGTTACGGCGGGATCTTCCAGCGCAACACGCGTGCCTCGGGTGTGATCCCGCAGATCAGTGTGATGCTCGGCCCGTGCGCGGGCGGCGCCGCCTACAGCCCGGCGCTGACCGACTTCGTGTTCATGGTCCGCGACACCTCGCAGATGTTCATCACCGGCCCCGACGTGGTCAAGGCCGTCACGGGTGAGGAGATCACCCAGAACGGCCTGGGCGGCGCGGACGTGCACGCCGAGACGTCCGGTGTGGCGCATTTCGCGTACGACGACGAGGAGACGTGCATCGCGGAGGTGCGCTACCTGCTGTCGATGCTGCCGTCCAACAACCGGGAGAACCCGCCCGCCCACCCCGGTGACGACCCGGCCGACCGCCGCTCGGAGGTCCTGCTGGACCTGGTGCCGGCCGACGGCAACCGGCCCTACGACATGGCGAAGGTGATCGAGGAGCTCGTCGACGACGGCGACTACCTGGAGATCCACGAGCGCTGGGCCCGCAACATCATCTGCGCGCTCGCCCGCCTGGACGGCCAGGTCGTGGGCATCGTCGCCAACCAGCCGCAGACGCTGGCCGGGGTGCTGGACATCGAGGCGAGCGAGAAGGCCGCCCGCTTCGTTCAGATGTGCGATGCTTTCAACATCCCCATCATCACGCTGCTGGACGTGCCCGGCTTCCTGCCCGGTGTCGACCAGGAACACGGCGGCATCATCCGCCACGGCGCCAAGCTGCTGTACGCCTACTGCAACGCCACCGTGCCCCGCATCTCCCTGATCCTCAGGAAGGCCTACGGGGGTGCGTACATCGTCATGGACTCCCAGTCCATCGGCGCCGACCTCACCTACGCCTGGCCCACCAACGAGATCGCGGTGATGGGCGCCGAGGGTGCCGCCAACGTCATCTTCCGCCGCCAGATCGCCGACGCCCCCGACCCCGAGGCCATGCGCGCCCGCATGGTCAAGGAGTACAAGGCCGAACTCATGCACCCCTACTACGCGGCCGAACGCGGCCTGGTCGACGACGTCATCGACCCCGCCGAGACCCGCGAGGTGCTGATCAAGTCCCTGGCCATGCTCCGCAGCAAGCACGCCGACCTGCCGTCCCGCAAGCACGGCAACCCGCCTCAGTAACCAGGAGCCCTCAGTGACCAACGCTTCCGTTCTCCGCGTCGAGAAGGGCCACGCCGACCCCGAGGAACTGGCCGCCATCACCGCCATCCTCCTCGCCCGCGCCGCCGCCCAGCCCTCCACCGGCGCCCACCGGCCCCGCTCCACCGCCGGCTGGCGCCGCCTGGAGCGCACCCCCGGCTTCCGGGCCCCCCACAGCTGGCAAGGCTGACCCGACCCACCGAAGGGCCCCGCACTCCCAGGAGCGCGGGGCCCTTCGCCGTGGCGCCAGGCCCATGCACCGGGCAGGCCCATGCACCGGGCAGGCTCATGCACCGGGCAGGCCCATGCGAAAGGCCCGCACACCTTCCGGTGTGCGGGCCTTTCTCCGTCGTGCCTACCGCAGGCGGGCCATGAGGGCGTGTTCCACGAGGGTGATGAGCGCGCTCTTGGCGTCCGCGCGGTGGCGGGCGTCGGTGGTGATGATGGGGGTGTCGGGGCCGATCTGGAGCGCCTCGCGGACCTCGTCGGGGGTGTACGGCTGGTGGCCGTCGAAGCCGTTCAGCGCGATGACGAACGGCAGGCCCGAGTTCTCGAAGTAGTCGACCGCGGGGAAGCAGTCGGCGAGACGGCGGGTGTCCACCAGTACGACCGCGCCGATGGCGCCGCGTACGAGGTCGTCCCACATGAACCAGAAGCGGTCCTGGCCGGGTGTACCGAAGAGGTACAGGATCAGGTCCTGGTCCA
>NZ_JBEXQK010000070.1:0-15802 GCF_040612535.1 Streptomyces sp. NPDC006368 | reverse complement strand
GGGCGCCGGGGCGCCGTCGGGACGCGCCGGCCTCGGGACGCCCCCGTCTCGGGACGCGCCCGGCGTCGGGACGGCCGCGGGAACACCCTGGAGGGACCCCCGTACCCCCCGCGGGCGCCCCCGCGGCGCGTTCACGACCAGTCGCGGGGCGACCGGCCGCGCTTGGTCTCCGCGCGCTGCTTCTTCTGGCGGAGACGGCGTTCGTTGATCCCGCGCGGGATCTTCGTCGGGCGGCGGGGCTTCGGCGGCGGAGCCGTCGCCTCGGCCAGCAGGGACGCCAGCCGGACGGCCGCGGTCTCGCGGTTGCGCCACTGAGAGCGGTGCTCCGAAGCGCGTACGGTGATCACGCCGCCGACCAGCCGGTCTTCGAGCCGCTCCAGCGCCCGCTCCTTCCAGACCGGCGGCAGCGCCTCCGTACGCGCCAGGTCGAACCGCAGCTCCACCTTCGAGTCGCTGGTGTTGACGTGCTGCCCGCCCGGCCCCGACGACCGCGAGAAACGCCACATGAGTTCGGCCTCCGGCAGGGAGACCGAACCGCGGATGACATAGGGCCCGGACATGCCATCCATGGTCCCGTCCCGAGCGGTGTCCCGTCACCCGGTTTTCCGTTCGACTTCCCCTTCCGGCTTCCCCGTGCGGCTTCCCCTTCCGGCTTCCCCGTTCGGCTTCCCCGTGCGGCTTCCCCTTCCGGCTTCCCCTTCCGGCTTCCCCGTTCGGCGGCGGTTCGGCGCGGTTCGGGTGTGTCATGGAACCGGGGCGCCGTGTCGCGCGTTAAGTGCAGTGACGTCACGTCGTAAGCGACGCACGCACGCAGAACTATGAAGGGGACTCCATGGCTGTAAGCCTGTCCAAGGGCGGCAATGTCTCGCTGACCAAGGAGGCGCCGGGCCTGACCGCCGTCACTGTGGGCCTCGGCTGGGACGTCCGCACCACCACCGGCACGGACTTCGACCTCGACGCGTCCGCGATCGGCGTCGACGCCGCGGGCAAGGTGGCCTCCGACGCGCACTTCGTCTTCTTCAACAACAAGTCGACGCCGGACCAGACCATCGTCCACACCGGTGACAACCGCACCGGCGAGGGCGGCGGCGACGACGAGCAGATCAACGTCAACCTCGCGGGCCTCCCGGCCAACGTCGAGAAGATCGTCTTCCCGGTCTCCATCTACGACGCGGTCAACCGCTCGCAGAACTTCGGCCAGGTCCGCAACGCCTACATCCGGATCATCAACCAGGCCGGCGGCGCCGAGCTCGCCCGCTACGACCTGAGCGAGGACGCCGCCACCGAGACCGCCATGGTCTTCGGCGAGCTGTACCGCAACGGTGCCGAGTGGAAGTTCCGCGCGGTCGGCCAGGGCTACGCCTCCGGCCTGGAGGGCATCGCCCGCGACTTCGGCGTCAACATCTGACCTGCGCGCACATGTGGCGGCCCCGGCGGCGAAGTCCGCGCCGGGACCCTACTGTTGCCGCATGATCGTCGAACCGCTGGTGGCCGGCGAGGACGGTGCCCTGCCCGGTCCCCTCCTCACCGAGCTGACCGAGCTGTACGCGTCGAACCGGGAGTTCCAGCAGCTCAGCGGGGACTTCCCGGACCCCGGCGACATCCGGCCCGAGCAGGTCGCCGCCTCGCTCGCCGACGAGCTGGCCCACCCGGACGCCGAGGTGCTGCTGGCCCGTTCGGCGGGACACGTCATCGGCGTCTCGGTCACGCGGGCGCACCACCCGTCCGACCCCGACGACCCGGACCCGTGGATCGGGCTGCTGATGGTGCACGCCCGCGACCACCGCGCCGGCTTCGGCCGGGAGCTGGCCGAGATCATCGAGAAGCGGTTCCGCGAAGTGGGCCGGCGGGGCGTCAAGCTGGCCGTCCTGGAGAACAACGCGAACGCCCTCGCCTTCTGGTCCGCCCTCGGGTACGAGGAGATCGACCGCCGCCCCGACCACCGGTACGGCCGCGCCACCGTCGTCATGCGGAAGGGTCTGTAGGCCGCTCACGGCCGTACAGCCAGGCGTCCCACACCTCGTCGTCCAGGTCCTCGCCCGCCTCCTCCTCCACGTACCGCGTGAAGTCGTCCGTCGAGGCGTTGCCGTGCCGGTACGTCGCCGCCCAGCCGCGGAGGATGGCGAAGAAGGTGTCGTCGCCGACGGCCTGCCGGATCCTGTGCAGCACCATCGCGCCCCGCCCGTACACCGGCACCTCGGAGATGTCCGCGGCGCTCGGCGGCTCGGCGGGCGGGAAGGCCCAGTTGGCCCGGTCGGCGAAGGCCGCGTCGAAGTTCGCCCGCACCGGCATGCCGTGGAACTCCTCCGCGTACAGCCACTCGGCGTACCGGGCGAAGCTCTCGTTCAGCCACATGTCACGCCACGACTTCGGCGAGACGGAGTTGCCGTACCACTGGTGTGCCAGCTCGTGGACGAGGAACGACTCGTCGAAGGTGCCCGCGCCGAAGAACGGCCTGGTCTGCGTCTCCAGCGCGTAGCCGACGTCGACCGTCGGGTCGACGATCGCGCCGGTGGACGAGAAGGGGTACGGACCGAATTTCTCCGTCGCCCAGGCGAGCACCTTCGGGATACGGGCGAGCAGGGCGGGGTTGCCGCGCGCGGCGGTGTGGACGGGCAGCCCGGACGGCGTACGGGACGTCCTCGTCTCGTAGCGGCCGATCGCGACGGTCGCCAGGTAGCTCGCCATCGGCTCGGTGGACCGCCAGACGAAGGTGGTGCGGCCGGCGCGGGTGCGGCGCTCCCGCGGCTCGCCGTTCGACACCGCCCGCAAGCCCTCGGGGACGGTGACGGTGACCGCGTACGACGCCTTGTCGCTGGGGTGGTGGTTGCCGGGGAACCAGGCCATGGAACCGGTCGGCTGGCCGAGCGCGAGCGCCCCGTCGGCCGTCCGCACCCAGCCTTCCCGCCCGCCGTCGGCGTGGGTGAGGGTGCGGGGGGTGCCGGAGTAGCGGATGACGGTACGGAAGCCGGCGCGGGCGGCGATGCCCTCGGCGGGGCGCACGGTGAGCTCGTCGCCGTCGCGGTGGACGGCGGCGGGGCGGCCGTCGACGGTCGCGGCGTCGACCCTCAGCCCGGTGAGGTCGAGGTTGAAGGCGCTGAGGGCCTGGGTGGCACGGGCGGTGATGTCGGCGGTGCCTTTCAGACGCCCGGTGGCCGGTTCGTAGTCGAGCGTGAGGGCGTAGTGCCGGACGTCGTAGCCGCCGTTGCCCAGCCGGGGGAAGTACGGGTCGCGCAAACCCGCGGCGCCGGGTGTGCCGGTGCGCGTGACCTGCTCGGCGCCGTCGCCGCTGCCCTTGCCGCCGGCGCAGCCGGCGAGGAGGCCGCAGGCGAGCAGCAGGGCGGCGGCGGCCCGTACACCTTTGCGCAGGGGGCGGTGATCCACGCACCGATCCTACGGACCGGCACGCAGGAACCGGCGGTACGGACCGGCGCGTACGGACCCGCGTTACGGGCCGGCGCGCGTACCCGGCCGACAGGTAGGCGCGCGCGTACCGACCCCTCGCTACGGACCGGCGTACCGAGCCTCGCCACCCGCGCGTACCGGCCGGCGCGTACCGACCCACGTCTACCGGCCTGCGGAAGGGTCAGCGGCTACCGGCCGAGCGAGGCGACGCCCGCCTGCGCGTACGTCTCGTCGAGGTCGCCGCTGGGCGCGCCCGCCACGCCGATGCCCGCGATCGGGGCGCCGTCGGCGGCGACGGGTGCGCCGCCCGCGAGGAAGAGGGTGCCGGGGATGTCCTTCAGGTTCGGCGCGTTCTGGAGGCGCTTGGCGAGCTCGGACGTCGGGGCGTTCCAGGAGACGGCGGTGAACGCCTTGCGGACGGCCGAGTCGTACGACTGCGGGCCGGCGCCGTCGCCGCGCAGGGTCACCAGGGTGGTGCCGTTGCGGTCGACCACGGCGACCGTGACGCGCTGGTTGTCCTTCTCGGCGGCCTTGAGGGCGGCCTGGGCCGCCCTGGTGGCGGCGTCGACGGTGAGGTGCGTGGTGGTGCGGAGGTGGTGGTCGGAGGCGTCGGCGCTCCGAGCGGGGGCGGCGGCCGGCGCGGCGGCGGTGGCGGCGGTGGCCGACATCGCGCCGAAGGTGCCGGCGGACAGCGCGGCGGCGGCGACGGCACCGGTCAGGACACGGGCACGCAGCGACATCTTCTTCGTGTGCTTCATGGGGCTCTCCTCCAGGGGTTTCGGGGGTTCCGGTCGGCTCTTCGATCCTGGGCCCGTCACCGGGCCGTCCGGGTCAGCCGATCGGTTGATGCCGCGCCGCCCCGGCCGGGTGAGGATGGGTGCGTTCCGCAGCACGTACGAGGAGTGGTGGACGTGGAGCAGGACCCTGACGCCCGCTGGCTGGCCCGGGTGATGCACGCCGCGTTCT
The DNA here is from genome assembly GCF_040612535.1 of Streptomyces sp. NPDC006368. NCBI lineage: Bacteria > Bacillati > Actinomycetota > Actinomycetes > Kitasatosporales > Streptomycetaceae > Streptomyces > Streptomyces sp. NPDC006368. The sequence goes on along the minus strand of NZ_JBEXQK010000070.1, from coordinate 11,431 downwards.
TCGCCCTGCTCGGCGCCTCCCTGGTGCGGTTCCTGCTGCGCCACCCGTGGGCGGAGCTCGGCCCGTGGGTCGTGGCGCTGTCGGCGGCGCTCGCCGTGCTGTACGCGGCGCCGGTGCCGCGCCGGCTGGTCTGGCTGTGCACCGTCGTCGCGGTGTGGGCGGTGCTCGTGGTGCTGGCGCCCAGTTTCGCGTGGTGCGCGGTGCCGCTGTTCTACACCGGCCTGCGTACGCTGCCGCCGCGCGCCGCGCTCGTCCTGGTCGCCCTGCTGACGGTGTTCGTCGTGGCCGCCCAGCTGAAGCTGGCCGACGGCGGCGTCGACCCGAATCTCCTGGTCGCACCGCCCGCCGTCGCGGCGATCGCCACCGCCGTGTTCGTCCACGCGCAGCGGCAGGCGGAACGGCTCGCCTCGACCGAGCGCCGCGAGGGCACGCTGGCCGAGCGGCAACGGCTGGCGATGGAGATCCACGACACCCTCGCGCAGGGCCTGTCCAGCCAGCAGATGCTGCTCCAGGCCGCCGACCGCACGTGGGACAGCGACCCGGTGACCGCCCGCCGCCATGTCCGTACGGCCGAGTCGATCGCCGAGCGCAGCCTCGCCGAGGCCCGCCGCTTCGTCCACGACCTGGCGCCCGCCGAGCTCGCGGGCGGGGCCGCCCTGGAGGACGCGCTGCGCGCCCTCGCCGCCCGCGAGTCGGCCGGCTTCCGCGTCGACGGCACCCCGGTCGCCCTCCCCGACCGGGTGCGCTCGGCGCTGCTGCGGATCGCGCAGGGCGCCCTGGCGAACGTACGCGAGCACGCGGACGCCGGCTCCACCGCGCTGACCCTCACCTACCTCGACGACCAGGTCGTCCTCGACATCGCGGACGACGGCCGCGGCTTCGACCCAGCCGCCCCGGCCCCGCCCGGCGACCGGGGTCACGGCCTATCCGCGATCCGGGCGCGCGCCCAGCAGCTGGGCGGCACCGTGACCATCGAGTCCGCGCCCGGCGAGGGCACGGTCCTGTCCGTCTCGATCCCCCTCTCGCCCCGCCTCTCGACCCGCCTGGAGCGCCACCGATGACCGTGCGGACCCTGATCTGCGACGACCACGCCGTCGTACGCGCCGGACTGCTCGCACTGCTCGGCAGCGCGCCCGGCATCGATGTCGTCGGCGAGGCGGGCAGCGGGGAGGAGGCGGTCGCCATGGCCGCCAAGCTGGCACCGGACGTGGTGCTGATGGACCTCCAGCTGGGCCCCGGCATCGACGGCGTCGAAGCGACCCGCCGTATCGCGTCACCGTCCGTCCGCGTCCTGGTCCTCACCACGTACGACACGGACGCCGACATCACCCGCGCCATGGACGCGGGCGCCACCGGCTACCTGCTGAAGGCCGAACGCCCCGAGGAGTTGTTCGCGGCCATCCACGCGGCGGCCCAGGGCCGCACGGCGCTCAGCCGCGTCGTACACCGCCACCGCGCCCCGGCCCTGACCGACCGCGAGCGGGACATCCTGGGCCAGCTGGCCCGCGGCCTCAGCAACCGGGAGATCGCCCGCGCGCTGTTCATCAGCGAGGCGACGGTCAAGACGCACCTGGGCCGCGTCTACGCCAAGCTGGGCGTCGACACGCGGGCGGGCGCGGTGGCGGTGGCGAAGGAGCAGCGGCTGCTGCCGTGACGGGCGGAAGGGCGCGGTGACGGCCGGAAGGCGCCGGGACGGTCAGAACGCGCCGGTGTCGAGATCGAACCCGAGCGGCTCGGGGAGGGGGACGACCTCGCCCAGCTTGTACGGCACCTTGGTGCCGTAGTCCTCACCGGCGGGGCCGGTGCAGACGACCGCCTGCTCGGTCTCGCGGTCGATGAGCAGGTACACGGGGATGCCGGCACGTGCGTAACCGCGGATCTTCTTGACGCGGTCGTTCCCGGCGGTCGAGCGCGAGGTGACCTCGGCGACCAGCAGCACGGGAGCGGGATCGTGGTACTCGGCCTGATCCGCGAAGCTGCCCTTGGGAGCCAGGACGATGTCCGGCTCGACCTTGCCGCTGACGGAGGCGCCGGGCAGGAAGAGCCCGATGCCGGTGTAGCGGCCAAGGTCCTTGCGGTGGTCCCGCACCTGGCCGGTGACCTCCGACACGATCTCTTCATGCTCGCCATCGGCAGGAGGCGTCACGTGGATCTCCCCTTCGATCAACTCCACGCGCCATCCCTGAGGGGCAGCCGCACTGAACATGTCGAAGGCTTCCTCCACGGACATGCCCGGGATCTGGTTCCTCGCCGACATGACGAGGGCCGGGTAGTCGACCGGCTCGTGCTCGGGGACAGGTAGTGCCACGGCGGGACCTCCTTCGATACGGAGCGACGCTCTCAGAGTAGGGCGCACCGCGCGGCCGGAACGGGGCATCGATCCCTCGTACGTGTGTACGCCCCGTCCGTCCGTGACACCATCGACCACGTGCTCGACATCGGCTACTCCCTCTCCCGCCGCTTCCCCGACCCGCCGCAGACGGACTACCGCCACGCGGACGTCCACGCCCTGCGCCACGACCTGTTCTGCGGGGACGTGTACCTCGCCGACACCAAGGCGGACCGCGAAGTGTCCACAGCCTGGGGATGGGTGCCGGTGCTCGACTTCGCGTGGGCGCTGTGCGACATCGTCGAGCAGCTCGACCGCGACCCGCGCGGAAGCCGGTCGGCGCAGCCGCAGTACGCCGAACTGGACTTCACCGAATCCTCCGACCGGATGCTGTTCGAGCGCCGCTTCGGCTGGGTGGACGTCGAGGCGGACTGGATGCCGGCCGACGAACCCCCGCTGACCTTCAGCCACGCGACGCTGCGCCGCGAGGCCCGCGACTTCCTGCACGACCTGATCGCGGACCTCACGGACATGCACGAGGGCCTGGCGGACAACCCCACGATCTGGACGCTCCAGTCCCGCTTCCCGCGCCTCCCCTGACGGAGCCCTGCCCTCACCCCGGACCCAACCCGCGCCCCGGTCCCGCCCGGTCCGCGCCGGTCCGCGCCGGTCCGCGCCGGTCCGCGCCGGTCCGCGCCGGTCCGCGCGGCGCGCAGCCGCAGCCGCAGCCGCAGCCGCAGGTGCGAACCCCCATCGGAACCTCCCCCGGCCGGGCCCAGGGCCGGAGACGCAGGTTCGGGGAGGGGCGAGGTGGGGAAACCCCGCCGTACCCCCCATCGATGTCACAGATCAGCGCCCCCATCTGTCTTCTCTCCGAGAGCCCACCGCAGAGGAGGCAGACACATGCCCGACCCGGCCCCGCGCACCCGCCCGCACCGGCACCCCCACCCCCGCGTCACCGTCATCGGCGGCGGCTTCGCCGGTCTCACCGCTGCCATCACCGCCGCCGAGTCCGGCGCCCTCGTCACCCTCCACGAGGCGCACGGCACCCTCGGCGGCCGGGCCCGCACCGCCGAAGGGCCGTACCGGACCAACGAGGGCCCGCACGCCCTCTACTCCCGCGGCCCCCACTGGGCCTGGCTCACGCAGCGCGACCTGCTCGGGCCGCTCGCGGCCGTACCCGCCCGCGAAGGCGCCCGGTTCCGCTTCCACCGCCACGGCAAGCTGCGCCGCACCCCGCCCCTGGCGATGCTCCGCCTGGCACGCAGGGCACCCGAGCAGGCCCCCGTGGACATGGATTTCACGACCTGGGCCACCGGCATCGCCGGGCCCGAAGCCGCCCGCGCCGCCGCCCACTACGCGGCCGTCGCGCTCTTCCACCACGACCCCGGCTCCCTCTCGGCCCGTTTCGTCCAGGAGCGGCTGCACAGGGCGACCGCCCTGCCGCCCGAGGCGCACTACCCGCGCGGCGGCTGGGGCGAGGTCATCGACCGGATGGCCGCCCGCGCCTGGGACCTGGGCGTACGCATCGAGACGTCGGCCCGCGTCGACGCCCTCCCCGAGAACCGCCCCGTCATCGTCGCCACATCACTCGACGCGGCCCGCCGCCTCCTCCGGGACGCGTCCCTCACCTGGCCCAGCGGCCGTACCGTCCTGCTCGACCTGGCCCTGCGCGCGGACCGGCGCAGCGACCCGTTCGTCGTCTCCGACCTCGACGCCCCGGGCTGGCTGGAGCGCTTCACCGCGCAGGACCCCTCCCTCGCCCCGGCGGGCCAGCACCTGCTCCAGGGCCAGTTCCCGATCGCCCCGCGCACACCGAAGGCGGACGGCGTCGCGCACGCCGAGCGCATCCTCGACGCGGGCTTCCACGACTGGCGCGCACGCACCGTCCGGCGGCGCGAGGCCATCGCGAACGGCCGTACGGGCGCGGTCGACCACCCCGGTACCACCTGGCGCGACCGCCCGGCCATCGACCGCGGCGACGGGGTCCTCCTGGCGGGCGACCAGGTCGCGGCGCCCGGCGTGCTCGCCGAAGTCGCGTTCAACAGCGCCATCACGGCGGCGACCCTCGCCGTAAGGGCCGTGGGAGCCCTCAGGGCCGTAAAGGGCGCCGGGGCCGCCCGCCCTTGACCTCAAGCGCACTGGAGGTTGAACGCTTGAGCCGACGCCAACGCGGACGCGGACGCGCGCCCCATCGCGGACGCGCGCCCCGTCGCGAACACGCACGGCGACGCGGACCCCGACCCGAGCAGCCAACGCCACGGAGAGCCCCATGCACGCCATCCGCCTCCACACCTTCGGCCCCGCCGAGAACCTCCGCCACGAGGAGACCGACGACCCCGTCCCCGCCCCCGGCCAGGTCCGGATCGCCGTCACCGCGGTCGGCGTGCACGTCCTCGACACCGCCCTGCGCCGGGGCGAGCGCGGGCCGTTCCCCGCCCCCGCCGAACTGCCCACCATCCCCGGCCGCGAGGTCGCCGGCACCGTGGACCGGCTCGGTGAAGGCACGGACCCCGCCTGGCTCGGCAAGCGGGTCGTCGCGCACCTCGGCATGGCGCCCGGAGGGTACGCGGAGCTCGCCGTCGCCGACGCCGCCAGGCTCCATGAGATACCGCCCGCCCTCGACGACGCCGGAGCGGTCGCCATGATCGGTACGGGCCGCACCACCTTGGGCATCCTGCGGTTCACCGACCTGGGACCGGACAGCGTCGCCGTGGTCACCGCGGCCGCCGGGGGCATCGGCACACTGCTCGTCCAGTACGCCAAGAACGCCGGCGCCACCGTCATCGGTCTGGCGGGCGGCCCCCGGAAGGTCGCCCGCGTCGAGCGGAACGGCGCGGACCTCGCCGTCGACTACACGCTTCCCACCTGGCCGCGGCAGGTCCGCGCGTACCTCCGCGACAGAACGGCGACCGTCGTCTTCGACTCCGTCGGCGGGGACACCGCCCGCGCCGCCGTCGACCTCCTCGGCAAGGGCGGGCAGCACCTCGTGTACGGCTGGGCCGGCGCGAGCGGCCCGCACGACGGGGAGCCGCTCACGTACACCGACGAGGAGCTCGCCGCACGCTCCATCACCTCGGAGTCCGTCCTCGGCCCGGCGATGCTCCGGAAGGCCGGGGACCTCCGCACCCTGGAGCTGCGCTCCCTGGCCGAGGCCGCCGCCGGCCGCCTCCGCCCCGCCGTCCAGCGCTTCCCGCTCGCCGAAGCGGCGGCGGCCCACCGGGCCCTGGAGACGAGGGCCACGATGGGCAAGGTCGTCCTCGTACCGTAGACCCGCCGAGCTAGGAACCCAGCTTCGCCAACGCCTCGTCGGTCAACCGGTACACGGTCCACTCGTCCTGCGGACGGGCACCCAGCGACCTGTAGAAGTCGATCGACGGGGTGTTCCAGTCCAGCACGGCCCACTCCAGCCGCTCGTACCCCCGCGCCACACAGATCCGCGCCAACTCCCGCAACAGCGCCTTCCCGTGGCCGCCGCCGCGCGCCCCGGGCCGGACGTACAGGTCCTCCAGGTAGATGCCGTGCACGCCGCGCCACGTCGAGAAGTTGAGGAACCACAGCGCGAAGCCGACGACCTCGCCGTCCTCCGTCTCCGCGATGTGCGCGTACGCCGCCGGCCGCTCACCGAACAGCGCCTCGCGCACCTGCTCCTCACTCGCCCGCACCTCGTCCAGCGCCTTCTCGTACTCGGCGAGCTCACGGATCATCGCGTAAAGGACAGGGACGTCGTCGACCACAGCTGTACGAATCATGGCCGCAGCCTAAGCACATCCCCGGCCGGCCCGGCACGCCCCCTACCGCCGCGGCGAGGACCGCCCCAGCAACATCCTTCCCACGGCCGCCCGGTCCTCCTCCAGTACGGTCCCCCCGTCCTCCACGTGCCACAGGGAGTCCTGGAGCACCCGCCCCAGCGTCCACGCCGTGGCCCGGTCGCGATCCAGCCCCAGCACCTCCGTCATCAGATCGAAGCGCCACAGGACGTCATCCGGGTCGAACCGGTTGAAGAGCGACGGCAGCAGCTCGAACCCGGGATCACCGGCCAGCGGCTTCGGGTCGATCGCCAGCCACGGCTCACGCCCGGCGGCCAGCACGTTGTCGAAATGCAGGTCCCAGTGGAGCAGCCGGTCCCCCGGCTCACCCGCCACCTCCCGTACCGCCGCCGCGCAGTCCCGCAGCAGCCGCCGGTCCTCCTCCCGCGCCAGCTCCCCCACCGCGTCCGGTACGTCCTCCAGCATCCTCGCCGCGATGTCGCCCAGGCTCCGCATCCCGGCCGGCGCCTCCACCGCCACCAGCCGCGCCATCAGCTCCGCCAGAATCCGCGTCGCCTCCCGCGCGTCCTCCACGTCCGACAGGGACCGCACCCGGCCCCCGAACCCCTCAGCCGCGGAGCCGGGCCCCTCGGAGCCGGACTCCTCATCGGCGGAGGCGGCACCATCCAGCCACTCCAGCAACAGGGTGCCCGTACTGGAATCCTCCCGCAGCAGCCGAACGGCCCCCTGCCCACGCCACGCCCGCAGCGCCGCGCCCTCCCCCTCGCTCTCCTCGTCCAGCAGCTGCAACTTCAGAGCCGCACGCGTCCCGTCCCCCGCCACCACCGGCAGCACCAGCGCGGACCACCCGTGCATCACCGGCCCCGTCCACCGCAGTCCCCACTCCTCCAGAAACCGCTCGGCCCGCCCGGGAAGCGCGGCGATGAAGGCCCGCCCCTCCTCACCATTGACCTCGCTCTGAATCCGCGCCAGCTCAGCAGGTACCTCGATCACTCCACACCCCGTCCATCCAGTAACGTCCCGCCACACGCGTCCGCACCCACCCGAAGCAGCCGAGGAACCACATGAGCACCGTCAACGGCGGCATATCGTTCTGGTACGCCCAGGAGGGCACCCCCGCGCCCCGCGAACCCCTCCCCGGCGACACCACGGCCGACGTCTGCATCGTCGGCGGCGGCTACACCGGCCTGTGGACCGCGTACTACCTCAAGAAGGCCGTCCCCTTCCTCAACATCATCGTCCTCGAAGGGAAGTTCTGCGGATACGGCGCTTCCGGCCGCAACGGCGGCTGGCTCTACAACGGCATCGCCGGCCGCGCCCGGTACGCCAAGCGCCACGGCCACGAAGCCGCCGTCCGCCTCCAACAGGCGATGAACGCCACCGTCGCCGAGGTCATCGAGGTCGCCGCCGAGGAGAACATCGACGCCGACATCCACCAGGGCGGCGTCCTGGAAGTCGCCTTCACACCCGCACAACTGGCCCGCCTCAAGGACTTCCACACCGTCGAGGTCGCCTTCGGCGAAACCGACCGCCAACTCCTCGGCGCCCGCGCCACCGCCGACCGCGTCCGCGTCACCGGCGCCGTCGGCTCCACCTGGACCCCCCACGGCGCCCGCGTCCACCCCGTCAAACTGGTCAAGGGCCTCGCGGCCGCCGTCGAGGCCCTCGGCGTCACCATCCACGAATCGACACCCGTCACCGAGATCCGCCCCAAACACGCCGTCACCCCGTACGGCACGGTCCGCGCCCCCTACATCCTGCGCTGCACCGAAGGCTTCACCGCCACCGTCAAGGGCCACAAGCGCACCTGGCTCCCCATGAACTCCTCCATGATCGCCACCGAGCCGCTCCCCCGGGCCTTCTGGGACGACATCGGCTGGACCGGCCGCGAAACCCTCGGCGACATGGCCCACGCCTACATGTACGCCCAGCGCACCGCCGACGACCGCATCGCCCTCGGCGGCCGCGGCATCCCCTACCGCTACGGCTCACGCACCGACAACGACGGCCGCACCCAGCCCGCCACCATCGACGCCCTGCGCGACATCCTGATCCGCCTCTTCCCCACCCTCGCCGGCGCCCGCGTCGCCCACGCCTGGTCCGGCGTCCTCGGCGTCCCCCGCGACTGGTGCGCCACCGTGACCCTCGACCGCTCCACCGGCCTCGGCTGGGCCGGCGGCTACGTCGGCTCCGGCGTCGCCACCGCCAACCTCGCGGCCCGCACCCTGCGCGACCTGATCCAGCAGGACTCCGGCCAGTCGGGCCCCACGGAACTGACCACCCTCCCCTGGGTCAACCACAAGGTCCGCCCCTGGGAACCGGAACCCCTCCGCTGGCTCGGCGTCCACACCCTCTACACCGCCTACCGCGCGGCGGACCGCCAGGAGGCCACGACCCACACCCCGACGACCCCCCGCGTCGCCACCCTCGCCGACCGCGTCTCCGGCCGGCACTGACACCCGCGCCACCCACCACAAAGGCCCCGGACGCATCGTCCGGGGCCTTGCCCATGGAGCCCCCTGTCGGGTTCGAACCGACGACCCCCGCTTTACAAGAGCGGTGCTCTGGCCAGCTGAGCTAAGGAGGCACTGCGCACGAGTGTAACCGGATGTCCTTGTCCGTCGCCTCGGTAATTGGCCGTCCTGGAAGTACTGACAGACGTCATCGCGCCGGGTAGCGTCACCCGGAGTTCACTCGCGTGGACCAGACCGATCTCTCCCTCTACTCGGATCGTCCGGCACGTTCCTGCCGGTGAAGGGACCGCATCACCATGGCTTCTGTCACGTTCGACAAGGCGACCCGGCTCTACCCGGGGTCCACCAAGCCCGCCGTCGACCAGCTGGAGATCGACATCGCGGACGGGGAGTTCCTCGTCCTCGTCGGCCCGTCCGGCTGCGGCAAGTCCACCTCCCTGCGCATGCTCGCCGGGCTCGAGGACGTCAACGGCGGTGCCATCCGCATCGGTGACCGGGACGTCACCCACCTGCCGCCCAAGGACCGGGACATCGCCATGGTGTTCCAGAACTACGCGCTGTACCCGCACATGACCGTCGCCGACAACATGGGCTTCGCCCTCAAGATCGCCGGCGTCAACAAGGCGGAGATCCGCAAGAAGGTCGAGGAGGCCGCGAAGATCCTCGACCTGACCGAGTACCTGGACCGCAAGCCGAAGGCGCTCTCCGGCGGTCAGCGTCAGCGAGTAGCGATGGGCCGTGCCATCGTGCGCGAGCCGCAGGTGTTCCTCATGGACGAGCCGCTGTCGAACCTCGACGCGAAGCTGCGCGTGTCGACGCGTACGCAGATCGCGAGCCTCCAGCGCCGCCTCGGGATCACCACGGTGTACGTCACGCACGACCAGGTCGAGGCGCTGACCATGGGTGACCGTGTCGCGGTCCTCAAGGACGGTCTGCTCCAGCAGATCGACACGCCGCGCAACATGTACGACCGGCCGGCGAACCTCTTCGTCGCCGGGTTCATCGGCTCCCCCGCCATGAACCTGGTCGAGGTGCCGATCACCGACGGTGGCGTGAAGTTCGGCAACAGCGTCGTCCCGGTGTCGCGCGAGGCGCTGACCGCCGCGTCCGACCGGGGTGACAAGACGGTGACGGTCGGTGTCCGCCCCGAGCACTTCGACGTCTCGGGCGCCGAGAGCGACGAGGGTGTCGCCGTCCAGGTCAACGTCGTCGAGGAGCTCGGCGCCGACGGCTACGTGTACGGCTCGGCGCGTGTGGGCGGCCAGGACAACAAGGACCTGGTGGTCCGCGTCGGCGGCCGGTCCATCCCGGAGAAGGGCTCCACGCTCCACGTCGTTCCGCGGTCGAACGAGATCCACGTGTTCTCGACGTCGACGGGCGAGCGCCTCAGCGACTGATCGCGTAAAACTCGTACACGGCCCCGCACTTCGGTGCGGGGCCATGCCCGTTTCGTGATCATGAATGTCGACAAATACCCCGGCACACCGGTCAATTCGGACCTTGTTCGTCAACACCCGATTCGAAAAGGAGCATCGAACCATCCCTCAGGAGGGTGACTCAATGTCTCCAAATCATCACTGGCCGCTACGCTCACGTCCGTGACCCACACAGCACGCCGAATCGGCCGCACTCTCGCCCTCGTCCTGCCCGTCGTCCTGGTGCTCTCCGGAACTCTCGCGGTCACCAGTGTCCCGTGGGCCGGCAGCCGCTCCGAGACCCAGATGCTCACCGCGTCCTCGGAGAACGTCTCGGTACGGGCCAAGCCCCGCGCACCGCAGGATATTCTGCGCGACCGCCTCCTCGCACAACTGCAGGAGGAGAACCCCGGTGTCGCGCTCACGAGCCTGCAGCGCGCGGTGGAGGAGCGCCCGTCGCTCGCCCGGCACTGCATGTCGCTCGCCCGCGCCCTGGGCCGCGCCGCCGTCCAGCACTACGGCCCCGTACGCGCCCAGTCGTACTCGCGGCCCGTCTGCGACACGTCCTACGCCTCCGGCGTCGCGCACGAGAGCTGAGGCAGCCTGTCGAGGCATGCACACCTCTCCGACGCAGGCCGTGATCCTGGCAGGCGGCCAGGGTTCGCGCCTGCGGCCGTACACCGATGACCGCCCCAAGCCGATGGTCGAGATCCCGGGAACCGGGACCCCGATCATCGGCCATCAACTTTCCTGGCTGGCCGCGGAGGGCGTCACGGACGCCGTCATCTCCTGCGGCCATCTCGCGTCCGTGCTCCAGCGCTGGCTGGACTCCGCCGAACTGCCCTTGCGGGTCACCACCGTTGTCGAGCCCGAACCGCTGGGCCGGGGCGGCGGCCTGAAGTACGCGGCGGCGCGCCTGCCCCACCCCGAGGAGCCGTGGTACGCCTCCAACGGCGACATCTGGACGCGTTTCTCGCTGCGTGAGATGGCCGCGTTCCACGCCGAACGGGACGCCACCGCGACGCTGGCGCTGGCCCGGCCCCGTATCCCGTGGGGCGCCGTCGAGACGGACACCTTCGGCCACATCACCGACTTCATCGAGTCGCCGCCGTCCCCGTACCTCATCAACGCGGGCGTGTACGTCTTCTCCCCCGCCTTCACAAGCGCGTTGCCCGACCGGGGCGACCACGAGCGCACCACCTTCCCCCGGCTGGCGCGTGAGCGCCTCCTGGCGGGCTTCCCGCTGCCGCAGGGGGCGTACTGGCGGGCCATCGACACGGCCAAGGACCTCGCCGAGGCCGCGAAGGAGCTTGGCGCGCACGGTTCCTGAGCGGGCATCGGAAGGGGCGGTCACCGTGCCGGCACGGTTGCCCCCCCGGGGTGGTGGGGAGCCGTTGCGGTCAACGCGATCGTAGAGGTCAATAACACAAAAGTAAACCCCAG
>NZ_JBEXQK010000069.1:0-16232 GCF_040612535.1 Streptomyces sp. NPDC006368 | reverse complement strand
GGGGTCTCCGGTGGGGGGTCTTCGGGCTCTCGTTCACCGCGCTTCGCGCGAGTTCAGTCGTTTTACGCCCGAACACCCCCCACGCTCCGACCCCGTCCCCCTCACGAAGGTGGGTCACCACAGCCGCCGTAGGGGTGCGCGGGCAGGGGGACGTGGAGCGGGTCGTGTTCTGGGCGTAAAACGACAGAGCGAAGCGACAGAGAGCCCAGAACACGATCCCCGGAACGGCCCCCAACGGCACCCGTGCAACAGGGCCCAGCCCAAGGACCCGGCCCCGCACCCCAGGAACGGTCACCCGCGTACCGGGCCCAGCCCAACGGACCCGGCCCCGCACCCCAGGAACGGTCACCCCACACACAGGGCCCAGCCCAGCAGCCCGCACACCGCACCCCGCCCCGCTACTGCGGGGCCTTGTCGCCCGTCGCCTTGAGGGCCAGCCAGAGTTCCATCCGCGCGTCCGGGTCGTCCAGGGAGCGGCCCAGGATCTCCTCGACGCGGCGCATGCGGTAGCGGAGGGTGTGGCGGTGGACGCCCAGGTCCGCCGCCGCCGCGTCCCACTGGCCGTGGCGGGAGAGCCAGGCGCGCAGGGAGGCGACGAGGTCGCCGCGGCCGGTCGCGTCGTGTTCGTACAGGGCGCGGAGCATGGCGTCGGCGAAGGCGCGTACGGCGTCGTCCGCGAGGAGCGGCAGCACCGAGCCGGCCGCGAGTTCCTCGTGCTCGACGAGGGCGCGGCCCCGGCGACGGGCCACGGAGAGGGCCTGTTCGGCTTGTTTGTAGGCGGAGGCGGCGGCGATGGGGCCCGCCGGGGCGGACAGGCCGACGACGACCCCGGCTTCCTCCGCCTCCTTCGCGGCGTACGCCTGGCACGCGGCGACGACCGCTCCCCCGTCGCCGGCCAGCACGAGGAGCCGCTCGTCGCTCTCCGGGACCGTCAGCACCGCTTCCCCGGTGCGGGCGGCGGCGGCGTCGAGGGCGTCGGCGAGCGCAGTGAGGGGAGGTTCCGCGGCGGGGTCGCGCTCGCCCGCGGGTTCGGCGATCAGCAGTCGGAACGGGGCGTCGAGCAGCCCGCCGTACAGGTCGCCCGCCACGGCCCGCGCGTGGTCGGGCTGTCCGGCCAGCATCATGCGCAGCACCGCCGCGCCGAGCCGCTGTTCGGCCGCCTGGAGGGAGCGGGAGCGCTCGGTGGTGAGGGTGAGGAGGGCGATGGCGGAGTGGACCGCGTACCGCTCCGCCGTGCCCAGCGGCGCGCCGGTGCCGACCGCCAGCGCGCCCCGCACGCGGCGCCCGGTGCCCAGCGACTGCAGTTCCACCCGGTCGTCGGTGCCGCCGACGACCGCGCTCGCGGGCGCCGCCCGTTCACGCAGCCGTTCCACGTCGGCGGTGAGCCGGGCCGCCCGCCGCGCCGCCCACTCGGGCGCCGCCGCTGCCACGGCGCCGGACGCGTCGTACAGCGCGGCCCAGCCGTCGACGTGCGCGGCCAGCCGGGCCACCACGGCGGCCGGGCCCTCCGTGAGGGCGGCCCGGGTCATCTCGCGCTGCGCCTCGAATCCGGCGGTCACCGCCCGGTACTGGTCCGCGGCGATGGCCGCCGACACCGCCTTGGAGATGGCCAGGAAGGGTGTGCGGCGCGGTACCTCCAGCAGCGGCAGGTTCTCCTCGCGGGCCGCGTCGACCAGCGCCTGCGGGATCTCGTCGTAGTTGACGCCCACGGCGAAGCCGAGCCCGACGACACCCGCGCCGGCGAGCCGCTTCACGTAGCGGCGCATGGCCTCGCGGTTGTCGGCGTCCAGCGTCATGGCGGTGACGAGCAGGAGTTCGCCGCCCTCCATGTACGGGACGGGGTCGGCGAGCTCACTGACGTGCGCCCAGCGGACGGGCGTGTCGAGGCGGTCCTCCCCGGCGCGGACGGTGAGCTTCAGCGCCGAGTGCTGGACGAGCGAGGCGAGCGTGGGCGGCATGGCTGGACCGTCGGACTTTCGGGAGGGAGGTGGCGAGTGAACGAATTTCGCCGTCCCGTATGAACGGCTCCCCGCAAGTCTGCCAGGTTGTCACGTCCGCAGGTCGACCAGAAGCGGAGGGGTGTGTTCCCCCCGTACGCCCGTCAAGGACAGTACGGCATGCCCAGCGGGCACCGCGTGCGCCAGGTCCGACGCCGACCAGCGCTGCCGCTCGACCTCCCGTACCGTCACCGCCTCCGCCGTCGCCGCCTTGCCGGTCACCAGGCGGCGCATGAAGTGCAGGGCCTTGGTGAGCGGCTCGTCCGAGATGATCTGGCGGTTGGTGACGTCCCGGGTCTGGACCCACTCGGTGCCCCAGGTCTCCGCGAAGCGCCCGCCGTCCCACGGCGCCAGTCCCGCGAACGCCATCCGGCACCCCACCGCGCCCAGCAGCGGTCCGCGCAGCGCCTCCGGCACGTCCTCCAGGGTGCGCAGCGCCAGTACGACACCCGCGTGCGCCGAGCGCAGCCGCTGAACGGCGCGTACGGAGTCGGCGGTGACGGTGTGCGACGCGTCGTCCAGGACCAGGCAGGCGAACAGCGACCGGTCGCCGCGCGCCAGGGCCGCCTCCGTGAACTGGGCCAGCAGCAGCCGGGCCACGATCCGGGACGCCTCGGCGTGCCCGCGCTCGGGCAGGTCGACGCGGACGCGCAGCGGGTGCTCGATGGCCCGCAGCGAGAACTGCCGCCCTTCACCGTCCGTGCGGAAGAACCGGGCGAACGCCGGCCGGTCCAGGAACGCGATCCGTTCCGCGAGCAGCTCCCCGATGTCGTCACCGCGCTGCGACTGGCGCGCCCGGGCGTCCAGCTCGCGCAGCTGCGCCGGGTCGCCCGCGACGGCCGCGCGCAGCCCGGCCAGCGCCTCGGGCGCCCCGCCGAGCAGCTCGCGCAGCTCCGGTACGGCGGGGAAGCGGCCGTACGCGGCGCGGTACGGGCCGATGAGCTGGGCCAGCGCGGTCGCGGCGCGGCGGCTGTCCGGTACGAGGTCGCCGACGAGCGCCTCGGCGAGCACGCGGGCGGCCTCGTCGGGGTCGTCGGCACCGCCGTACAGGTCGAGGTCGTGCGTGGAGTCCGCCCGGCCGGCCCGGACGACCAGGTCGAACGCCTCGTCGGGCGCGAGTGCGGCGCCGTGCGCGGTCACCGCGACGACGGCGGCGCGGTTGGCGAGGGCCTGGAGGCAGAGGGACTCGATGACGGGGCGGATGACCGTGGCCGTCTTGCCGGACCCGGCGGGTCCCACCGCGAGCAGGGACGTGCCCAGTACGTCGGGCTCCAGGGCGACGCCCGTCGTACGCCGGGGGTACGGGTTGCGGGGATGGTCGGCCGCGGTGCCGATCCGCACCTGGCCGGTGACGAGGTCGTGTGCGGCGGTACGGCCGGGGAGGTCGCGCGCCCCGGAGGGGTGGGCGCAGGCGGCGGGGCCGTGGGCGCGTACCGCGTCGGTGAACGCGGCGAGCCGCTCGGGATGCGTGCGTACGCCCTGCCAGGCGCGGTGGATCCGGGCGTAGTCGACGTCGCCGAGCGTGCCCGTCCGGGTCGCCTCGGTGAGCCGGTCGGCGGCCTCGGTGAGCCCGGCGTCACGCAGTTCGGGCCAGTCGGCGGGGTCGTGCCGCGGCTGCGGCCGGTCCTGCCCGGCGGCGGCGCGACGGCGGCGGGCGGCGGGCCCGGAGAAGAGGGCCCGCAGCAGCGCGGCCACCCCGGGGCGGGCGCCCACCCAGCGGGCGGCCGGGGCGAGCGCCCGGGGGATGCCGGGCTCGTCCCGGCCGGGGCCGGCCGCGTCGGCGAGCGCCCGCGCGAGCCGGGGCCACGCGCCGACCCTGGCGACGACCGCCACCACGGCCGCCACGAGGAGGACGTAGTGGACGGAGGAGGCGACGGCGAGCCACGGGACGCTGGTCGGCATCTCGCGCCATACGCCCGGCAGGAGGACGAACAGGGGCCACAGCGGGACGCCGTACCGGTGCCAGAGGTCGTTCCAGTTGCCGAGCCGTCCCATGCCGATGGCGATGAGCACGAGCAGGAGTCCGTAGTAGAGGTAGGACGCGGCGACGAACAGGGAGTGGTCCGGGTCGGCCGGGTTCGTCCAGGACTCCGGCACCATCAGCCGCAGGGGCAGCAGCCACCACTTGTCGATGAAGATCCACCACCCCTCCAGGTAGCGGTTCCACAGCAGCGACCAGATCAGCCAGCCGCAGAGGAACGCGATCAGCGCACCGGACAGCAGCTGGCGGCCCGGCACGGCGGCGGGCTCCTCGGCGGGGCGCGGCCGGTGTCCGAACCGCCACACCCCGGGCTCGGCCGCCGGCCGGGGCGTCCGCAGCCACTGCGCGGTGCCGCCCCCCGTGGCGGGGGCGGGGGCGGGCGCGTGACGTGGCCTCGGCGGGTGCGGTGGCCGCGGCGGGCGCGCGGGAGGCGGCACGGCGTGGGTGCCGCGTGCGTCGTACGTACCGTCGGTGTCCATGAACCCCTGCCCCCTGACCAGCCAGGCCGCCCGCGTCTGTGCACCCGTCAATCTAGTGCCCGCCACGCCGGGTTGCGGGAACGTCCACCCCTGCCCGGCGAGCGCGTTCCCGGCCGGGGGCGGGGCCGGTCGGCCCGGCCGGGGGCCCGTTCGCCGGGCCGGGGCCGGCCGCCCTTGTGGTGCCCCGGTTCGCCGAGGGACCGCCGGGCCCGCCTCGCAGCGCCCCCGGGCCGGCCGTCGGGGCTCCGGCTGTCGTTCCCGGGGACTGCCGGGCACGCCGGAGGCGGCGCCGCGCGGCACCCGTCCGGACGGTGTGGCCGGGACTCGGGCGCCCCGGCGGCCGCCTATGTCCGTCGCGGACAAGGACACGCCCGTCACCACTCCCGATCGGCGCATGCCCGCACCCCTCCCGCCGACCTAGCCTGCGGAAGAAAGAGAAGTAGCGTCCGGAACACCCCCAGGAGCCCCGCATGACCGATATCCCGCAGGAGCGCCGCGTCGTCACCGCCATCCCCGGCCCGAAGTCGCAGGAGCTTCAGGCACGCCGTCTCTCCGCGGTCGCGGGTGGCGTGGGCTCCGTGCTGCCGGTGTTCACGGCCCGTGCCGGTGGCGGCATCATCGAGGACGTCGACGGCAACCGTCTCATCGACTTCGGCTCCGGTATCGCCGTGACCTCCGTGGGTGCCTCCGCCGAGGCCGTCGTGCGCCGGGCGAGCGCCCAGCTGGAGCAGTTCACGCACACCTGTTTCATGGTCACGCCGTACGAGGGCTACGTCGAGGTGTGTGAGGCGCTCGCCGAGCTGACGCCGGGCGACCACGCCAAGAAGTCCGCGCTGTTCAACAGCGGTGCCGAGGCCGTCGAGAACGCGGTCAAGATCGCCCGCTCGTACACCAAGCGCCAGGCCGTCGTCGTCTTCGACCACGGCTACCACGGCCGTACGAACCTGACGATGGCGCTGACCGCCAAGAACATGCCGTACAAGCACGGCTTCGGCCCGTTCGCGCCCGAGGTCTACCGCGTCCCGGTCGCCTACGGCTACCGCTGGCCCACCGGTCCGGAGAACTGCGGCCCCGAGGCCGCCGCCCAGGCGATCGACCAGATCAGCAAGCAGATCGGCGCCGAGAACGTCGCCGCGATCATCATCGAGCCGGTGCTCGGTGAGGGTGGCTTCATCGAGCCGGCCAAGGGCTTCCTGCCGGCGATCTCGCAGTTCGCGAAGGACAACGGCATCGTGTTCGTCGCGGACGAGATCCAGTCCGGCTTCTGCCGTACCGGCCAGTGGTTCGCCTGCGAGGACGAGGGTGTCGTCCCGGACCTGATCACCACCGCCAAGGGCATCGCGGGCGGTCTGCCGCTCGCCGCCGTCACCGGCCGCGCCGAGATCATGGACTCCGTGCACGGCGGTGGCCTGGGTGGCACGTACGGCGGCAACCCGGTGGCCTGCGCCGGTGCGCTCGGCGCCATCGAGACGATGAAGGAGCTCGACCTCAACGGCAAGGCCAAGCGCATCGAGGAGGTCATGAAGGGCCGCCTCGCCGCCATGCAGGAGAAGTACGAGATCATCGGCGACATCCGGGGCCGCGGCGCCATGATCGCGATCGAGCTGGTGAAGGACCCGGCGACCAAGGAGCCGAACCCTCAGGCCGCCGGCGCGCTGGCGAAGGCCTGCCACGCGGAGGGCGTGCTGGTCCTCACCTGCGGCACCTACGGCAACGTGCTGCGTTTCCTGCCGCCGCTGGTCATCGGTGAGGACCTCCTCAACGAGGGCCTGGACATCATCGAGAACGCGTTCGCGCAGGTCTGACGCGGACCGGACCGGACCACGCGCCTGACCACGGATCGGGGCGTGTGAAGAGGTTGTGGGGGGCCGATGGCGGGATGGAGATCCGGCTGTCGGTCCCCCCTTCCTCTGCCGTACGGTTCCCGCAGATGAGAGATGCATCAGGCCCGCGGGGGACTGCGGGTCATGCCGGGTCGGAGCCTCCCCAGCCTCGTCCTGGCCGTGCCTTCGCGCACACCCACGGAGCCTCCGGCTCCGGATCTCCTCACCGATCGGACAGCCGCCCGCCCCATACCCCCCGGGGCGTGCGGCACACCGGTCCTGGCGGCCGCCCCGGAACAACCCCCCCTGTTCCGGGGCGGCCGGCTCTCCTCTCCGCGGCGGCGCTGCTGCTGTTCGGCGTCATCACCTGGCAGGTCGTCACCGGCGGGCCCCTGGCCCGGCTGGACACACGGGTGAGCCGGGCCCTGGCCGGGCGCGGGCCCACACCGTTCACGGAGCTGCTCGCCGACCTCGGCTCCCTTCAGGTCGCCCTCCCGGCCCTCGCCGCCGCGGCGGCGTACGCGGTGTGGCGCGGCCGGCTCGGGCAGGCGCTGTACGCGGGGCTCGCCATGGCGCTCGTGCCGGCCCTGGTCGTACCCCTCAAGCTGCTCGTCGACCGGGTCGGCCCGCTCACCGCCGACACCGGCTACTACCCGTCCGGGCACACGGCGACGGCCATGGTCGCGTACGGCGGCGCCGCGCTTCTGCTCCGGGCGCGCTGGGCGGTACCCGTCGCCATCCTGCTGACGGTCGCGACGGGCGTGGGGCTGGTCCTGCGCGGCTACCACTGGCCGCTGGACGTGGCCGGGAGCGTGTGTCTGTTCGGCCCCCTCCTGGCGGCCCCATGGGCGGGAGCCGTACGTCGCGGTGCGAGGGCCCCGGGTGCCGGTGGTCAAGGCTCCTGACGTTCCCCCAGGCGGGCCGCCGCCTCGTGCATCGCCAGCTCCAGGAGCGCCGGATCGGTGAGCGTGCCCGTACCGTCCGGCTGCACCAGCCAGCGCGTCCGCCCGGTCCCCCGTCCGGGACCGGGGTACGGGACCACGATCCACGTGCCGCGGCCCGCCGCCCGCGTCCCCGTGCCGACCCAGCGCGCGGCCGTGCCCGGCGGGACGAAGAAGCCCATCCGGGCGCCCCAGGTGTCGGTGATGACCGGACCGGGTCGGTCGACGAGCCGGGACAGCACGTCGAGGGTCGGACCACCGAGCCCGGCCGGGACGATCAGTACGTCCCAGCGCCTGCCGGCCGGGAGGAGAGCGACCCCCGCGGGGTGCCGCTCCCACTCCCACCGGCAGACACCGGGATCCGGTGCCGCCGACACCAGCCACTCCACCGCGCCCTTGGCACCCGTAGCCCCCGAACCAGTCATCGCCCGCAGCCTCCATGTCCGTGTCTGTGACTGCCCTGCTGAGCAGTGCGTTCACACGGGAGAGGCGGTTGGGGGCGGATGATTACGCCGGTTCGGCCGACACGTGGTGGTGAATCGGCGCACGGGGGCGCACGGCGGGCGTACATAAGCCCAACCGGTCATCGGCCAACCGCTCATCGGTTCAATCGCTCATCGGTGCAACCGCGCACGGGTTCCACCGCTCAGCTGTCGAATCCGAGGCCCAGCCGGTCCATCGTCCGCAGCCACAGGTTGCGCCGGCCGCCGTTGGCGTCGGCCCGGGCCAGCGACCACTTGGTGATCCCGATGCCCGCCCAGGCGATCGGCTCGGGCGGGAACGGCAGTGGCTTGGAGCGCACCATCTCCAGCCCCGTGCGCTCGGTGCGCTCGCCCGACAGCAGGTCGAGCATCACATCCGCCCCGAAGCGCGTCGCGCCCACGCCCAGGCCCGTGAAGCCCACCGCGTACGCGACCCGGCCGCCGTGCGCCGTGCCGAAGAACGCCGAGAAGCGCGAGCAGGTGTCGATGGCGCCGCCCCAGGCGTGGCTGAACCGCACGCCCTCCAGCTGCGGGAAGCAGCGGAAGAAGTGCTCGGCGAGCGTGAGGTAGGTCTCCGGGCGCTGGTCCAGCTCGGCGCTGAGCCGCCCGCCGAAGGGATAGATGGCGTCGTAACCGCCCCACAGCACGCGGTTGTCGGCGCTCAGCCGGAAGTAGTGGAACTGGTTGGCGCTGTCGCCGAGCCCCTGGCGGTTCTTCCAGCCGATCGACGCCAGCTGGTCGCCGGTGAGCGGCTCGGTCATCAGGGCGTAGTCGTACACCGGGACGGTGTAGTGGCGTACGCGACGGACGAGCGACGGGAAGACGTTGGTACCGAGGGCGACCTGCCGGGCGAGGACCCGTCCGTAGGGCGTGCGGACGGCCATGCCGGCACCGGCGCGGACCATGTCCAGACCCCGGGTGTTCTCGTAGACGCGTACGCCCTTCTCGACGCAGACCCGCTTGAGACCCCACGCCAGCTTGGCCGGGTTCAGCAGGGCGACGCCGCACCGGTCCCACAGGCCGCCCAGGAACGTCGGGGAGTTCACCTCGGCGCGGACGGCGTCCCGGTCGAGGATCTCCAGATGGTCCGCGAGACCGAGCCGGTCCGCCGCCTCGTACACCTCGGTGAGCTCCGCCAGCTGGTGCGGCTCGGTGGCGACGTCGATCTCGCCGCTGCGCTCGAAGTCGCAGTCGATGCCGTACGCGGTGACGGCGGCCTCGATCGCGTCGAGGTTCCTCCCGCCCAGCTCTTCAAGTTCGACCAGCTCGTCCGGCCAGCGGGCCAGTCCGTTGCCGAACCCGTGGGTGAGGGAGGCGGCGCAGAAGCCGCCGTTGCGCCCGGAGGCGGCCCAGCCCGCCTCCCGGCCCTCGATGAGGACGACATCCCGCGCGGGGTCGCGCTCCTTGGCGAGGAGCGCGGTCCACAGGCCGCTGTAACCGCCGCCGACGACAAGCAGGTCGCAGTGTTCGGTGCCGGTGAGCGCGGGCAGTGCCCCGGGCTTGCCGGGGTCTTCCAGCCAGAAGGGGACGGGCTGGGCGTCCGAGAGTGATCGGGCAGCAGTACGCATGGCAACTGGGGCCATGGTTTCCAACTCCTTCAGGAACTCACGAGACCTTGGTGCGCTTTCGCCGGCCGGCAGCGAGCCGGCCGGCGAGGACCACCAGCACGGCGATGGCGAACATCGCCGTACCGATGACGTTGATCTGTACGGGCGTGCCGCGCTGCGCCGAGCCCCACACGAACATGGGGAAGGTCACCGTGGAGCCCGCGTTGAAGTTGGTGATGATGAAGTCGTCGAACGACAGGGCGAAGGCGAGCAGCGCGCCGGCCGCGATACCGGGGGCGGCGATGGGCAGGGTGACCCGCAGGAAGGTCTGCGCCGGCCCCGCGTACAGGTCCCGGGCGGCCTCCTCCAGGCGGGGGTCCATGGACATCACGCGCGCCTTGACCGCCGTCACGACGAAGCTGAGGCAGAACATGATGTGCGCGATGAGGACCGTCCAGAAGCCCAGCCGCGCGCCCATGTTGAGGAAGAGCGTCAGCAGGGAG
This sequence comes from Streptomyces sp. NPDC006368, assembly GCF_040612535.1. Taxonomy (NCBI): domain Bacteria; kingdom Bacillati; phylum Actinomycetota; class Actinomycetes; order Kitasatosporales; family Streptomycetaceae; genus Streptomyces; species Streptomyces sp. NPDC006368. Next base: position 6,479 of record NZ_JBEXQK010000069.1, on the reverse strand, counting down.
GCGGCCATGACGACCTCGGGCATCGCCATCGGCAGGAAGATCAGCGAGTTGATCGCGCCGCGCGCCCGGAAGCGGTAGCGGACCAGCGCGAAGGCGATCATCGTGCCGAGCGCCGTGGCGCCGAGCGTGGCCCAGGCGGCGATCTGCAGCGACAGCGCGAGTGAGCCGCACAGGTCGGCGACGCCGCACGGGTCCCGCCAGGCGTCGGTGGAGAACTCCCGCCAGGAGTAGTTGAAGCGCCCCGCCGGCTTGTTGAACGAGAACACCATCACGATGACGTTCGGCAGGATCAGGTACGCGAGCGTCAGCAGCCCCGCGAGGACGACGAGGTTGCGCCGTATCCAATGGACCATCAGACCAGGTCCTCCGTTCCGGCCCGGCGGATGTAGACGGTGACCATGAGCAGCACGATCGCCATCAGGATGAAGGACAGCGCGGCGGCTGTCGGGTAGTCGAGCACCCGCAGGAACTGCGACTGGATGACGTTGCCGACCATCTTGGTGTCGGTCGAGCCGAGCAGTTCGGCGTTGACGTAGTCGCCGCTCGCCGGGATGAAGGTGAGCAGGGTGCCGGAGACGACGCCCGGCATGGACAGCGGGAACGTCACCTTGCGGAAGGTGGTGGACGGGGAGGCGTACAAGTCCTTGGCGGCCTCGTGCAGCCGGCCGTCGATCCGCTCCAGCGAGGTGTAGAGCGGCAGGATCATGAACGGCAGGAAGTTGTACGTGAGACCGCACACGACCGCCATGGGGGTGGCCAGGACGCGGTCGCCCTGGGTCCAGCCAAGCGCGTTGGTGACGTCCAGGACGTGCAGGGCGTCCAGGGCGCCGACGAGCGCGCCGCCGTCCGCGAGGATCGTCTTCCACGCCAGCGTGCGGATGAGGAAGCTGGTGAAGAACGGCGCGATGACGAGGACGAGGAGCAGGTTGCGCCAGCGGCCCGCCTTGAAGGCGATGAGGTACGCGAGCGGGTAGCCCAGCAGCAGGCACAGCAGGGTGGCGGTACCGGCGTACAGCAGGGACCGGATGAACTGCGGGTAGTACTCCTGGAACGCCTCCCAGTAGGTCGCGACGTGCCAGGTGACCTCGAAGCCCTTCTCCAGGGAACCGGTCTGTACGGAGGTCGACGCCTGGTAGACCATCGGCAGCGCGAAGAAGACGAGCAGCCAGAGGATGCCGGGCAGCAGCAGCCAGTACGGCACGAGCCGTTTGCGCGTGGGCGCCTTGCGCACCACGGGCTCGTGCGGGATCAGGGTCGCGGTCACGTGGCGTCCTCGACCTTCTCCACGCCCGCCTGGATGTCCTGGTCCGCGTCCAGCCCGAAGGTGTGGGCCGGGTTCCAGTGCAGGACGACCTCGGCGCCCGGGGCGAGCCGGGAGTCGCGCTCGATGTTCTGCTCGTACACCTGGAGGCCGCTGCCGGCGGGGCTGTCCACGACGTACTGGGTGGAGACGCCGATGAAGGAGCTGTCGACGATCCGGCCGGTGACCCTGTTGCGCCCGTCGGGGATCGCGCCCGCGTCGTCGGCGTGCGCGAGCGAGATCTTCTCCGGGCGGATGCCGACGAGCAGCCGGCCACCGGTCGTGGTGGGCGCCGAGCAGCGGTCGGCGGGGAGCCGCAGCTTGCCGCCGCCGGCCGACACCACGATGTCCGCGACGCCCGTCTCGGCGACCTCGGCGGTGATGAGGTTGGACGTGCCGAGGAAGTTGGCGACGAAGGTGGTGCGCGGGTTCTCGTACAGGTCGGCGGGCGCGCCGAGTTGCTCGACCCGGCCGCCGTTCATCACCGCGATCGTGTCGGCCATCGTCATGGCCTCCTCCTGGTCGTGGGTGACGTGGATGAAGGTGATGCCGACCTCGGTCTGGATGCGCTTGAGCTCCAGCTGCATCTGGCGGCGCAGCTTGAGGTCGAGGGCGCCGAGCGGCTCGTCGAGGAGCAGCACCTGGGGGTGGTTGATGAGGGCGCGGGCGACGGCGACGCGCTGCTGCTGGCCGCCGGAGAGCTGGTGCGGCTTGTGCCCGGCCTTGTCGCCGAGCTGGACGAGGTCGAGCATGTCGCCGACCTGCTTCCTGACGGACTTGATGCCGCGCCGGCGCAGCCCGAAGGCGACGTTCTCGTGGATGTTCAGGTGCGGGAAGAGGGCGTACGACTGGAAGACGGTGTTGACCGGCCGCTTGTACGGGGGGAGGTCCGTGACGTCCCTGTCTCCGAGGAAGACGGTGCCGGTGGTGGGTTCCTCCAGGCCGGCGATCATGCGCAGGGTGGTGGTCTTGCCGCAGCCGGAAGCGCCGAGGAGGGCGAAGAAGGAGCCCTGCGGGACGGTCAGGTCGAGCGGGTGGACGGCGGTGAAGGAGCCGTACGTCTTGCTGATGCCGGACAGACGGACGTCGCCGCCGGTGTGCGTGTGCTCAGTGGTCATGCGTGGCGATCCCAGGGGGTGTCGAGGGGGCGGGCAAGCGCTGCTCAGGCGCCGATGAGCTTGGCGAACTTCTCCTCGTACGCCGACTCTTCCTCGCTGCTGAGGGAGCGGAAGGCGCGCGACTTCGCGGCCATCGCCTTGTCCGGGAGGATCAGGGTGTTCGATGCCAGCGCGGGATCGATCCTGGCCAGTTCCTCGCGTACGCCCTCGACCGGGCAGACGTAGTTGATGTACGCGGCGAGCCGGGCCGCGTTGGGAAGCTCGTAGTAGTAGTCGATGAGCTTCTCGGCGTTGGTCTTGTGCCGGGCCTGGGTGGGCACCAGGAGGTTGTCGCTGGAGGTGATGTAACCGGCGGACGGGATGGCGAACTTGATGTCCGGGTTGTCGGCCTGGAGCTGGATGACGTCACCGGCCCAGGCGAGACAGGCGGCGATGTCGCCCTTGTTGAGGTCGCCGGTGTAGTCGTTGCCGGTGAAGCGGCGGATCTGCTGGGTGTCGACGCCCTTCTGGAGCCGGCCGACGGCCGCGTCGTAGTCGGCGCCGGTGAACGCCCCCGGGTCCTTGCCCATGTCGAGGAGGGTCATGCCGACCGAGTCGCGCATCTCCGAGAGGAACGCGACCCGCCCCTTGAGCCTGGGGTCGTCGAGCATCTGGGTGACGGAGTCGACCTTGCGGCCCCCGGTGGCCTTGGTGTTGTACGCGATGACCGTCGAGATGCCGGTCCAGGGGTACGAGTGGGCGCGACCCGGGTCCCAGTCGGGGCTGCGGAACTGGGCGGAGAGGTTGGCGTACGCGTGGGGCAGGTTCGCCGCGTCCAGCTTCTGCGCCCAGCCGAGCCGGATGATGCGGGCGGCCAGCCAGTCGGTCACGCAGATCAGGTCGCGTCCGGTGTCCTGACCGGCGGCGAGCTGCGGCTGGATCTTGCCGAAGAACTCGACGTTGTCGTTGACGTCCTCGGTGTACCTGACCTTGATCCCGGTGCGCTTGGTGAACGCCTCCAGGGTGGGCCGGCTCTTCTCGTCGTCGCTGATGTCGATGTACTGCGTCCAGTTGGAGAAGTTGAGCTGCTTCTCCTTGGCCGAGTGGTCGGTGGAGGCGGGACCTTCGCCCTCCCGCTTGGCGGGCGGGATGCCACAGGCGCCCAGCCCGGCGATTCCGCCGAGCGTGAGCGCGCCGACGCCCGAGGCGCGCAGCAGGGAACGGCGGGTGAGGGCTCCCCTGCCGTTCGTCAGGCTGCGCCGCATCGCGGCGAGCTGTGCCGCGGAGAGGCTGTCGGGCTGGTACTGCTCCATGCGCTGTGCCTTTCGGGTGTGGGACGGACGGCCGCTGGTCGGGCGGCCCGCCGTCCGTCCAGTGGCTATCGGTCCCCGAAGATCGTGCGGTGCCAGTCCTTCCTGGCGACCGCCGTGTTGTCGTACATCACATGCTTGACCTGCGTGTACTCCTCGAAGGAGTAGGTTGACATGTCCTTTCCGAAGCCGGATGCCTTGTAGCCGCCGTGGGGCATCTCGCTGATGATCGGGATGTGGTCGTTGACCCAGACACAGCCGACCTTGATGTCGCGGGTGGCGCGGCCGGCGCGGTAGACGTCGCGGGTCCACGCGGAGGCGGCGAGGCCGTACGGGGTGTCGTTCGCCAGCCGGATGCCCTCGTCGTCGCTGTCGAAGGGGAGGACGACGAGGACCGGACCGAAGATCTCGGCCTGGACGATCTCGCTGTCCTGGGGCGCACCGGTGATCAGCGTCGGCCGGTAGTAGGCGCCGGCGTTGTGGGGCGCCACACCGCCCGTGACGACGGTGGCGTACGCGCGGGCGCGGTCGACGAAGGCGGCGACGCGGTCGCGGTGCGCGTGGCTGATGAGCGGGCCGAGGTCGGTGTCCTCCTGGAACGGGTCGCCGATCCGCACGGTCGCCATCAGGTCGGCGACCTGCCGCACGAAGGCGTCGTACAGCGGCCGCTGGACGTACGCGCGCGTGGCGGCGGTGCAGTCCTGGCCGGTGTTGATGAGCGCGCCGGCGACCGCGCCGTGCGCGGCGGCCTCCAAGTCGGCGTCGTCGAAGACGACGAACGGCGCCTTGCCGCCCAGCTCCAGGTGCAGGCGCTTGACGGTGGAGGTCGCGATCTCGGCGACCCGCTTGCCGACGGCGGTGGAGCCGGTGAAGGACGTCATCGCGACGTCCGGGTGCCCCACGAGGTGCTCCCCCGCGTCCCGGCCCGCGCCGGTGACGATGTTGACGACACCGTCCGGGATGCCCGCGTCGGTCGCGGCCTGCGCGAACATCAGCGAGGTGAGCGGGGTGAGCTCCGCGGGCTTGAGGACGATGGTGTTCCCCGCGGCGATGGCCGGGAGCACCTTCCAGGCCGCCATCTGGAGCGGGTAGTTCCAGGGCGCGATGGAGCCGACGACGCCGATGGGTTCCCGGCGGACGTACGAGGTGTGGTCACCGCTGTACTCACCGGCCGACTGGCCCTGGAGGTGCCGGGCCGCCCCCGCGAAGAAGGCGGTGTTGTCGACCGTGCCCGGTACGTCGAACTCCCGCGTCAGCTTGATCGGCTTACCGCACTGGAGCGACTCCGCGCGGGCGAGGTCCTCGGCCCGCTCCGCCAGCCGGGAGGCGAACCGGTGCATCGCGTCGGAGCGCTCGCCCGGTGTCGCGCCCGCCCAGCCGGGCAGCGCGTCCCGCGCGGCGGCGACCGCCGCGTCGACGTCGGCGGTCCCGGCGAGCTCGTACGTCAGCACGTCCTCGCCGGTGGCCGGGTCGACGACGGTGTGGGTGCGCCCGGAGGTTCCGGGGCGCGCCCGCCCGCCGATGTACTGCGCGCCTGCGGTGAAGCGGTCCAGTCCCTCGAAGCGGTTGCCCATGGCGGTCTCCGTTGTCCCAGCTGGAATTGAGTGCCGATCCTGACAGAGGGTTCCCCACCCAACAAGGGATTCCGTTGTTGCCTTTTGGTTACGCGACGGAATCGGTCGACCATGTGCCGCGCGGGCCCTCGTAACTCGGTACGAAGTGTCGGTGGCGGCTGTCAAACTCGGCTGCATGGAGACGATCGACGACCTCATCGCGCAGGTCAGCACGGGTGAGCGCGTCAAGTTCCTGCACTTTTGGGGGCACACGCCGAAGAAGGACGGGACCACGGGGGCGAGCTGCCTGAGCCAGTGGTGGCCCGCGCCCTTCACGGTCGACGGCGTCCGGTACGCGACGGCCGAGCACTGGATGATGGCGTCGAAGGCGCGGCTCTTCGGCGACGCGGACGCCGAACGACAAGCCGTCGAAGCACCCAACCCGGCCCTCGCGAAAAAGGCGGGACGGCTGGTCCGCGGATTCGACGAGACGGTGTGGAAGCGCGAGCGGTTCGGCATCGTGGTCGCGGGCAGCGAGCACAAGTTCGGCCGGCACGAAGAGCTGCGGGACTTCCTGCTCTCGACGGGTGACCGCGTGCTCGTGGAGGCGAGCCCGGTGGACCGCGTCTGGGGCATCGGCCTCGCGGCCACGGACCCGCGCGCCGAGGACCCCACGCGCTGGCGCGGCCTGAACCTCCTGGGCTTCGCCCTGATGCGGGCCCGCGGGGCGCTGCGCGCGGCTGCGTCCTGAACCACCGCGGTGCCGCTGCGCGGTGCGGTGTCCGCTGCGCGGTGGGCTCCTCGGGTGCGGTGCGGTGCGGTGCCGTTGCCCGGGGTGGGCGCCCGCCGCCTGACCCTCGCGGGGTTCGGTGCCGCTGCGCGGGGGCGGTGCCCGGTGTGGTGCCGCTGCGCGGGGCGTTGTGCGGTGCCGTTGGGGGTTGGGTCCGGTGGGCCGGGGTCGGGTGCCGGGGTCTCCGGTGGGGGGCCTTCGGGCTCTCGTTCACCGCGCTTCGCGCGAGTTCGGTCGTTTACGCCCGAACACCCCCCACGCTCCGACCCCGCCCCCCCTCACGAACGTGGGTCACCACAGCCGCCGTAGGGGTGCGGGCAGGGGGGACGTGGAGGGGGTCGTGTTCTGGGCGTAAAACGACAGAGCGAAGCGACAGAGAGCCCAGCAGGACCCAGCGGGCGACCCGCTCGTGCTCGGCGGCGGGGCGCT
>NZ_JBEXQK010000068.1:0-18159 GCF_040612535.1 Streptomyces sp. NPDC006368 | reverse complement strand
GCTCGACAACATGATCATAGGTACGGCGATGCCGACGATCGTCGGTGAGCTCGGCGGCCTCGCCCACCTCTCCTGGGTGGTGACCGCGTACACCCCGCCCAAGGAGTGGGCCCGCCCGCTCCGGGCCGGCGCCCTCCGCCCCCGTACGCACCCTGCCGCCGCGACCCGCTCCGCACCCCTCCGCGCGTTCACACAGCCCCCTCCCCCAGCGGGACCGCACCACGGCCCGTCGCGGTTGCCGCATCGCGTGCCGCCCGGACCACCCCCGCCCGGCTCCACCGCACGCCCCGGGCCCGGCCTGCCGCGCGGGGAGGCGACCCCACCGCGGACCTGCCCCACGGGTCGGCCGGCGCGGCCGAGGCATGACGCGCCGCAAGGGGCCCGGCAGCGCATCGTGCTCCTGCCGGGTAACGAACCTATTTCGGCCAACGTAACCCTTGACGCCACGTTTAACCGGGGGCAAAACTGCCGTTCATCGGTCGGCATTGTCGAACACCTACCGGCAATACACGTTAGAGTGTGACAACGCCAGGAGGCCGGTTAACGCCCTCAGCCGAGGGCGCGGACCACCGGAGGGACCCGGGGTTCGCCTTCCCCTGGACGAAGGACAAAGGAGTCGCGGGTGTCCAGCTCCGACATCTTCATCGGCGAGATCATTGGTACCGCCGTACTCATCCTGCTCGGCGGTGGCGTGGTCGCCGCCGTTGTACTCAAGCGCTCGAAGGCGCAGAACGCCGGCTGGCTGGCCATCACCCTCGGGTGGGGCTTCGCGGTGCTGACCGCGGTCTACATGACGGGCTCCCTGTCCGGCGCCCATCTCAACCCGGCCGTCACGGTCGGTATCGCGATCAAGGACGGGGACTGGAAGAACGTCCCCGTCTACTTCGCGGGCCAGCTGCTCGGCGCCATGATCGGCGCCGCCCTGGTCTGGATCGCCTACTACGGCCAGTTCCACGCCCACCTGACCGATCCGGAGATCGTGGGCGACCCGGCCGACAAGGCGATCGAAGGCCCGCACGGCGGGGCCGCGAGCAAGGCCGGCCCCGTGCTCGGCATCTTCTCCACCGGCCCCGAGATCCGGAACGTCTGGCAGAACCTCGCGACCGAGATCCTCGGCACCCTCGTGCTGGTGCTCGCGGTCCTCACCCAGGGCCTCAACGACAGTGGCAAGGGCCTCGGCACGCTCGGCGCGCTGATCACCGCGCTCGTCGTGGTCGGCATCGGCCTCTCGCTCGGCGGGCCGACCGGCTACGCCATCAACCCGGCCCGCGACCTGGGCCCGCGCATCGTGCACGCGCTGCTCCCGCTGCCGAACAAGGGCGGCTCGGACTGGAGCTACGCCTGGATCCCCGTCGCCGGCCCGCTGATCGGCGGAGCGCTCGCCGCGGGTATCTACAACATCGCGTTCGCCTGAGCCGCACTCAAGCCGTCCTTCTCACAGACTTCCGGGAGCAACCGTGACCGACGCACACACCACCGGCCCGTTCATCGCGGCCATCGACCAGGGCACCACCTCCAGCCGCTGCATCGTCTTCGACCGTGACGGACGCATCGTCTCCGTCGACCAGAAGGAGCACGAGCAGATCTTCCCCAAGCCCGGCTGGGTGGAGCACGACGCCGCCGAGATCTGGACCAACGTCCAGGAGGTCGTGGCGGGCGCCATCGACAAGGCCGGCATCACCTCCGCCGACGTCAAGGCCATCGGCATCACCAACCAGCGCGAGACCACGCTGCTGTGGGACAAGAACACCGGTGAGCCCGTCCACAACGCCATCGTCTGGCAGGACACCCGCACCGACGCCCTCTGCAGGGAGCTCGGCCGCAACGTCGGCCAGGACCGCTTCCGCCGCGAGACCGGCCTGCCGCTCGCCTCGTACTTCGCCGGCCCGAAGATCCGCTGGATGCTCGACAACGTCGAGGGCCTGCGGGAGCGCGCCGAGCGCGGCGAGATCCTCTTCGGCACCATGGACTCCTGGGTCATCTGGAACCTCACCGGCGGCACCGAGGGCGGCGTCCACGTCACCGACGTCACCAACGCCTCACGCACCATGCTGATGAACCTGCACACCATGGAGTGGGACGACAAGATCCTCACCTCCATGGGAGTCCCGGCGGCCGTGCTGCCGGAGATCCGCTCATCGGCCGAGGTGTACGGCCAGGTCAAGGGCGGCGTCCTGGACGGCGTGCCGGTCGCCTCCGCGCTCGGCGACCAGCAGGCGGCGCTCTTCGGCCAGACCTGCTTCTCCGAGGGCGAGGCGAAGTCCACGTACGGCACCGGAACCTTCCTGCTGCTCAACACCGGCGAGAAGATCATCAACTCCTACTCGGGCCTGATCACCACCGTCGGTTACAAGATCGGCGACCAGGCCCCGGTGTACGCCCTGGAGGGGTCGATCGCCGTCACCGGCTCCCTGGTGCAGTGGATGCGCGACCAGATGGGCCTGATCAGCACCGCCGCCGAGATCGAGACCCTCGCGTCCTCGGTCGACGACAACGGCGGCGCGTACTTCGTACCGGCCTTCTCCGGCCTGTTCGCCCCGTACTGGCGCTCCGACGCCCGCGGTGTGATCGCCGGCCTGACCCGGTACGTCACCAAGGCGCACATCGCCCGCGCCGTGCTCGAGGCCACCGCCTGGCAGACCCGCGAGATCACCGACGCCATGACGAAGGACTCCGGCGTCGAGCTGACCGCGCTCAAGGTCGACGGCGGCATGACCTCCAACAACCTGCTGATGCAGACGCTCTCGGACTTCCTGGACGCCCCCGTGGTGCGTCCGATGGTCGCCGAGACGACCTGCCTCGGCGCCGCCTACGCCGCCGGCCTGGCCGTCGGCTTCTGGCCCGACACCGACGCGCTCCGCGCCAACTGGCGCAGGGCCGCCGAGTGGACCCCCCGCATGGACGCTGACAAGCGTGACAGCGAGTACAAGAACTGGCTCAAGGCCGTCGAGCGGTCCATGGGCTGGATCGAGGACGAGGAGTAATTCGACATGACCACCCTGCAGAGCGTCCCTGCCCTCGGGACGCACCCGGCTGCCGGTTCCCTGCCGAGCCGCGCCGAGACTCGGGAGCAGCTCTCCAAGGCGACGTACGACCTCCTGGTGATCGGCGGCGGCATCCTCGGCATCTCCACCGCCTGGCACGCCGCGCAGTCCGGACTGCGGGTGGCCCTGGTGGACGCCGGTGACTTCGCCGGCGCCACCTCCTCCGCCTCCTCCAAGCTGCTCCACGGCGGTCTGCGCTACCTGCAGACCGGCGCGGTGAAGCTGGTCGCGGAGAACCACTTCGAGCGCCGTGCGGTCTCCCGCCAGGTCGCCCCGCACCTGGCGAACCCGCTCACCTTCTACCTGCCGGTCTACAAGGGCGGACCGCACGGCGCCGCCAAGCTGGGCGCGGGCGTCTTCGCGTACTCGGCGCTCTCCGCGTTCGGGGACGGCGTCGGCCACCTGCTCAGCCCCGCCAAGGCCGCGCAGGACGTGCCGGAGCTGCGCACCGACAACCTCAAGGCCGTGGCCGTGTACGGCGACGACCAGATGAACGACGCGCGCATGGCGCTGATGACGGTCCGCGCGGCCGTGGACGCGGGCGCCACCGTCCTCAACCACGCCGAGGTCACCGGCCTGCGCTTCACCCAGGGCCGGGTCACCGGCGCCGACCTCAAGGACCGCACCGACTCCACCGAGTTCGGCGTCGACGCCCGTCTGGTGCTCAACGCCACCGGCCCCTGGGTCGACCACCTGCGGAAGATGGAGGACCCGAACGCGGCCCCCTCCATCCGCCTCTCCAAGGGCGCCCACCTCGTCCTGAAGCGCACCTCCCCCTGGAAGGCCGCGCTCGCCACCCCGATCGACAAGTACCGCATCACCTTCGCCCTCCCCTGGGAGGACATGCTGCTGCTCGGCACGACCGACGAGGAGTACGAGGGCGACCCGGGCGAGGTCGCGGTCAACGAGAAGGACATCGCCCAGATCCTGGACGAGGCCGCGTTCTCCATCCGCGACCAGCAGCTCTCCCGGGACCTGATCACCTACTCCTTCGCCGGTCTGCGGGTGCTGCCGGGCGGCCCCGGCGACACCTCCAAGGCCAAGCGCGAAACGGTCGTGACCGAGGGCCGCGGCGGCATGCTGTCGGTGGCCGGCGGCAAGTGGACGACCTTCCGCCACATCGGCCGTACGGTGATGAACAAGCTGGCCGCCCTGCCCGGGCACCCGCTCGGCGAGGACATGCAGCCGATCGCGGCCCTGCTGAAGAAGCTCCCGCTGCCCGGCATAGCCAACCCGAACGCGGTCGCCCACCGGCTGCTGGTCGACGGCGGAACCCCCGGCCCGCGCATGGCCGCGGACACCGCCCGCCACCTGGCCACCCACTACGGCTCCCTCTCCTTCGACATCGCGCGGATGGCGTACGAGAACCCGGAGCTGGCCGAGCGCGTCCACCCGGACGCGCCGGAGATCTGGGCACAGGTCGCCTACGCCCGTGACCACGAGTGGGCCGAGACGGCGGACGACGTGCTGCGCCGTCGTACGACCCTGACGATCCGGGGCCTGGCGACGGACGAGATCCGCGCCAAGGTCGAGGACATGCTGCGCGCGAAGAACTGACGCACGGACAAGGCCATGAGGGCGGCTCCCCAGGGGGCCGCCCTCGGGCGGTTCCGGACCTGGTGGCGCGCGACCGGCCCGGGTGGTCGAGCGCGACCGGCACCGGTGGTTGAGCGTGATCGAACAGAGCACTCGGACGTGTAGAGGGGCTGCGGTCGGGGGCAGAGGAAGCCGTAAGGTTGGTTCGTACGCACGGAACTTCGGAAGGAGGCCTGGGTGATCGAGCTCGAGGGGGTTCCCGAGCTGATCGACCCGGTCATGGTGGCCGCGTTCGAGGGCTGGAACGACGCCGGCGACGCCGCCTCCACCGCGGTCGCGCACCTGGAACGGGAGTGGAAGGGCGAGGTGTTCGCGGCGCTCGACGCCGAGGACTACTACGACTTCCAGGTCAACCGGCCCACGGTGTACCTGGACGGCGGGGTACGGAAGATCACCTGGCCCACGACCCGGCTCTCGGTGGTCCGGGTGGGCGGCGACAAGCCACGCGATCTCGTCCTGGTCCGCGGCATCGAGCCGTCCATGCGCTGGCGCTCGTTCTGCAACGAGCTGCTGGGCTTCGCCCACGAGTTGGGCGTGGAGATGGTGGTGATCCTGGGCGCGCTGCTCGGGGACACCCCGCACACCCGGCCGGTGCCGGTCAGCGGCGTCACCTCCGATCCGGACCTGGCGCGCACGATGGACCTGGAGGAGACCCGGTACGAGGGCCCGACGGGCATCGTCGGCATCCTCCAGGAGGCCTGCACGCACGCGGGCGTGCCCGCGGTGAGCCTGTGGGCCGCGGTGCCGCACTACGTGTCGCAGCCGCCGAACCCGAAGGCGACCCTCGCGCTGCTCAACCGGCTGGAGGACCTCATCGACCTGCGCATCCCGCTGGGTGAGCTGGCGGAGGACGCCCGTGCCTGGCAGGTCGGCGTCGACCAGCTCGCCTCCGAGGACAGCGAGGTGGCGGAGTACGTCCAGACGCTGGAGGAGGCGCGGGACACGGCGGAGCTGCCGGAGGCGTCCGGTGAGGCCATCGCCCGGGAGTTCGAGCGGTACCTGCGGCGGAGGGACGGCGCCCCGGGCGCGGGTCCCGGCACCGGGCCGGGGCACGCGACGGACATGGGCGACAGCTCGTACCTGCGCGATACGTCGAGCGGCCGTACACGACCGCCGAAGCCGCCGAAGCGCGACCCGGAGTCCGGCGCGGGCGACGAGGACGGCTCCCCGGACGACTGAGCACGGACACGGAGGCGGGGCGGCACCGGAAGTCGGTGCCGCCCCGTTTTCATGTCTCTCCGGATGTCTCCGAGGCCGGGAGGGGTTACAGCGCGACGCCCATGAGCGCGTCGACGGCCCGCGAGACGACGCCGGGGGCGCTCTCGTCGGTACCGCCGTCGGACTCCTGGAGCGCCGCCCAGCGGTCCACGGCCGCGAGCGCGCGCGGGGTGTCGAGGTCGTCGGCCAGCGCCTCGCGGACCTCCTCCACCAGGGCCTCGGCGGACGGGCCGTCGGGGCGGGAGACGGCGGCGCGCCAGCGGCCGAGCCGCTCGACGGCCTCCTGGAGGACCTGGTCGGTCCACTCCCAGTCGGCGCGGTAGTGGTGGGCGAGCAGCGTGAGCCGGATGGCGGCCGGATCGACGCCGTCGCGGCGCAGCGCCGACACGAACACCAGGTTGCCCTTGGACTTGGACATCTTCTCGCCGTCCAGGGCGACCATGCCGGCGTGGACGTACGCCTTGGCGAACGGATACTCGCCGGTCAGCGTCTGGGCGTGGGACGCGCCCATCTCGTGGTGCGGGAAGACGAGGTCGGAGCCGCCGCCCTGCACGTCGAAGCCCATGCCGAGGTGGTCCAGGGCGATGGCCACGCACTCGATGTGCCAGCCGGGGCGGCCGGGCCCGAGGCTGCCGCCGTCCCAGCTGGGCTCGCCCTCGCGGGCGGCCATCCACAGCATCGGGTCGAGCGGGTTCTTCTTGCCGGGGCGGTCCGGGTCGCCGCCGCGCTCGGCGGAGAGCAGGCGCATCGCCTGGGCGTCGAGCCCGGAGACCTGCCCGAAGTGCGGGTCCGCCTCGACGGAGAAGTAGACGTCCCCTTCGAGCTCGTACGCCGCACCCATGTCACGCAGCCGCTCGATGAGCGGCACGATGCCGGGTATCGCCTCCACGGCGCCGATGTAGTGCTGCGGCGGCAGCATCCGCAGGGCGGTCATGTCCTCGCGGAACAGGGCGGTCTCGCGCTCCGCGAGGCCGGCCCAGTCGATGCCGTCGCGGACGGCCCGCTCCAGGAGCGGATCGTCCACGTCGGTGACGTTCTGGACGTAGTGAACCTGCCGCTTGGTGTCGAGCCACACGCGCTGAACGAGGTCGAACGCGTTGTAGGTCGCCGCGTGACCCATGTGGGTCGCGTCGTACGGCGTGATGCCGCATACGTAGATACGGGCGACGGGGCCGGGGTCGAGGGTCACTCGACCTCCGGTCGCGGTGTCGTGGATCCGGAGGTCGCGGCCCTTGCCGGGCAGGGCGGGGACCTCAGAAGCGGGCCAGGCATGCATGTCTTGAGCCTAACCGGATGCCCGTTCCGGATACGAACCGGACCCGGAACCATGACCGGTCCGGCACCCTTGCGCGCGGCCCGCCGATCTGCTCCGACCCGCCGCGACACGGGTGGCTCAGACCGGCGGCCAGGGGATCGCGGGCCACTGGCCCGACGGTTCCGGGTGGCGGGCCGACGTGAGGAGCGCGGCCACCCGGGCGCGGGTCGCCGTCACCTCGGCGGGGGTCAGCAGCTCCGCCAGACGGGTCATGAGAGGCCCACCGGGCGCCAGGGAGGCGTTCAGCCGGGTCAGGGTGTCCAGCGCCTCCTCGGGGAGCGGCTCGCCCGCCCAGCCCCACAGCAGGGTGCGCAGCTTGTCGTCCACGTTGAAGGTGACGCCGTGGTCGATGGCGTACAGACGGCCGTCCGGGGCCGGCAGCAGATGGCCGCCCTTGCGGTCACCGTTGTTGATCACCGCGTCGAGCACGGCGAGCCGGCGGAGCCGTACGTCGTCGGCGTGCACCAGCAGCGCCGTGCGGTCCTCGCCGATCCGGGCCGGACCGACGGCCTTCCAGCCCACCGCCGGCTCCTCCTCCTCGACGAGCGCGAGGAGGGACGCCGAAGGGTCCCCCTCGATCCACAGCTGGACCATGCCCTGGCCGTACGGGCCGTCCCGCAGGACCGTCGGCGGGACCAGGCCCCACCCGGTGGCCTCCGACACCTCGTACGCCGCGACCTCCCGCTGCGCCAGCGTCCCGTCGGGGAAGTCCCACAGGGGGCGCTCCCCGGCGACGGGCTTGTAGACGCAGTCGGCCTCCTGGCCGTCGTACCCGACCGAACAGAGCAGCACCGCGTTGGAGGCCTCGCGGACCTGGCCGCGTACGGTCAGCTCGCCCTTGGCGAGCAGATCGAGCAGCTCCACCGCCGTCAGGCTCCCCGGCGGTATCCGTTCTGGCGCGGGCATACATGTCCTTCCGGATCGAGCGGCAGGCTGCACAGCGGGCACGGGGGCCGTCCCGCGTTGACGACGTCGAGCGCGCGCTTGGCGAAGGCCCTGGCCTGTGCCCCGGTGAGCCGGACGCGCAGCATCGGGGGGCCGTTCTCCTCGTCCTGCAACAGCCGTTCCTCGGCCTCCGCGAGGTCCTCCTCGGAGTCCGCGTCGAGTTCGACGAGCGCCTGCGCCTCGACGATCATGCGCTGGTGCTCGCCGTCCCACGCCAGCGCCATCGTGCCGACCCGGAACTCCTCCTCCACGGGCGAGTCCAGGGGCGCGGTGTCGGTGACGTCGGAGGGCGCGACGGCCGGCACGGGGGCGTTGCCGCCGGTGCGCCGGACCACCTCGTCGAGGAGCTCGTCGATCCGCTCGGCGAGCGCGGCCACCTGCGTCTTCTCCAGGGCGACGCTGGTGACGCGCCCCCCGGCGGACGCCTGCAGGAAGAACGTACGGCGCCCAGGCAGCCCGACCGTGCCGGCCACGAAGCGCTCCGGTGGGTCATAGAGGAACACCTGACGGGACACGTTCCCTCTCCCTTGCGTCCTTGAATGGTGAGTATCGACGGCGCTGCGGCCCGTCCACCCTACTGCGCGGAGCGATCACGGGGCGCCCGCGCCGCCCCCCACCTCCGCCGCCCCGCCGTCCGGCGTCTCGCGCGGCATCAGGGCGCCGAAGTCCCCGGTGTCACCGAGCCGTACGAGAAAAGGACGCAGCCGGGTGTAACGGATCACCGTCACGGAACAAGGATCCACATGGATCCGCTGGAAAAGATCGAGATGCATGCCGAGAGCGTCGGCCACGAGAGACTTGATGATGTCCCCGTGCGAACACATCACATAGACCGCGTCCTCCCCGTGGTCCGCCTCCACGCGCGCGTTCCACTCCCGTACGGCCTCCACGGCGCGTGCCTGCATGGCGCGCATCGACTCACCGCCGGGGAAGGCGGCGGCCGACGGATGCTGCTGGACGACGTCCATCAGCGGCTCGTCGGCGAGCTCCGCCAGCTTGCGCCCCGACCAGTCGCCGTAGTGGCACTCGCCGATCCGCTCGTCGGTGTGCAGCGGCAGTTCCGGGCGGGCGTCGAGCAGCGGCTGCAGGGTCTCCCGGCAGCGCTGCAGCGGGCTGGTGACGGCGGCGGCGAGCGACACGCCGGCCAGCCGTCCCGGCAGCGCGGCGGCCTGCGCGGCGCCCCGTTCGTCGAGCGCGACACCGGGTGTCCACCCGGCGAGCAGTCCGGCGGTGTTGGCGGTGGAACGTCCGTGCCGTACGAGGATCAACGTGGCCATGCCTGTCAGACTAGGCGGCTTCACGGGTGCGAGGCGCCCCTGGCCGGGGGAGAATACGCGCCGTGATCGTCGACTGTGCCATTTACCGGGACGGGCACCGCAGCAAGGGCCCGTCCGACTTCTCCGACGCGCTGGACGCGGCGCGGGCCTCGGGCGGTGACGCGTTCCTCTGGATCGGGCTGCACGAGCCGACGGAGAGTGAGTTCGATCACGTCTCGGACGAGTTCGGGCTGCACCCACTGGCGGTGGAGGACGCGCTGAAGGCGCACCAGCGGCCGAAGCTGGAGGTGTACGACGACTCGCTCTTCATGGTCCTCAAGCCGGTGGTGTACGAGCCGGACAGCGACACCGTCAGCACCGGCGAGCTGATGGTGTTCGTGGGCGACTCCTTCGTGGTGACGGTCCGGCACGGCGAGGGCGCGCCCCTGGGGGCGGTACGGCAGCGGCTGGAGGCCGATCCGGAGGTGCTCAAGCACGGGCCGACCTCCGTTCTGTACGCCATCAGCGACGCCGTCGTGGACCACTACATAGAGGTGGCCGCCGAGCTCCAGGTCGACCTGGAGGAGCTGGAGACGGAAGTGTTCCAGCCGGCGGGCGGGGACTCCAAGAACACGGCGTCCCGGATCTACACCTTCAAACGGCAGGTGATGGAGTTCCGCCGGGCGACCGGCCCGCTGGCCGCGCCGATGAGCCGGCTGGCGGGTGCGGGGGTGCCGTTCGTCAGCGAGCACGCGCAGCCGTTCTTCCGGGACGTCAACGACCACCTCGCCCGCGCCACCGAGCAGGTGGAAGGGCTGGACCGGTTGCTCTCGGACATCCTGTCGGCGCATCTCGCGCAGATGGGCGTGCGGCAGAACGACGACATGCGCAAGATCTCGTCATGGGCGGCGATGGCGGCCGTCCCCACCATGGTCGCGGGCGTCTACGGCATGAACTTCGACCACATGCCGGAGCTGCGCTGGGAGTTCGGATACCTCATGGTGATCGTGGTGATGGCGGTCGCCTGTAGCGGCCTGTACCGCCTCTTCAAGCGACGCGGATGGCTCTGAGCGACGGGACCTCCGGCCGGTCCGCCGCCGGGAGGGGGCGACGGGTCGGCGTACGTCCCGGTAGGGGCAGGGACCGGGACGGGGAGCGGGGAGCGGGGAGCGGTCAGAACGCCGGGACGGGCTCGGACGGTCCGTCCAGCGCGTTGCGGCGCTCCGGCATCTCAAGGCTGACCATGCGCCGCCAGCCGCCGGCGCGTTCGTACGCGTACATGCCGTGGATGCCCACGGCCAGGGCCGCCCTCTTGGGGCGCGGCCAGTTCAGGAGGCGGCCCATGTGGTCCATGACGGCGAGGCTGACGTCCCGGTGGACCGCGATCTCGGCGAGGGCGCACTCACGCAGCGTGCGCTGGATGGTGCGGCCGTACCCCGCGCGCGCGAGGCGCAGCAGTTCCTCGTGGCAGTACGCGAGGTGGTTGTCCTCGTCGTCGCAGATCATCCTGATGGCCTTGCCGACCTCGGGGTGGTCGCCGAAGTGCCTGACGAGCATCTCCATCTGGTCGGCCGCGCGCTGTTCGGTGACCCTGCTGTGCGAGAGGTACACGACGATGTCGTACTCGGTGAGCGGCTCGTCGCGGCGGAGCTTCTCGTGGGGTAGGCCGATGCCGCGCCGCTCCAGCAGCATCGTGTAGTCGGTCTCCGGCGGGACGGGTACGGGGTCGAGGCCGCGCTTCCTGAGCAGGGCGTTGAAGATCCGGCCGTGCTTGTCCTCGTCGGCGCCGTGGCGGGTGACCTTGGGCGCGAGGTCGCGCATGCTCTCGGGGACGAGGGCGGCGATGCGGGCGTTCTCCCAGCCGCCCTGGGCTTCGCCGCCGGCCGCGATGGAACAGAACAGCCGGTAGGAGTCATCGCTGTCGATGATCTCCTGGAACAGGCTTCGTGCCGAAAGCATCACTGCACCTCCATGCAGGCGGGCGGCTTCCATCCGCACTTCCGCAAAAAGGAATGAAATGCGACCAAGGGCACAGCGGCAACCGGACCGCCGGGAAAGTCCTCCGGACGGGGGAGCGTGGAGGCGCGGGGAGCGGAACGGCGGTTGTGGCGCGCCGTGCGGCGTACGGCCGTAACCGACCCGGCCCCTGTCGCGTTGTGCAGCGTGACGGCCGTGGCGGGGATGACCCCGAGCCCCCACCACGGCCGCAGGCTTGCTCCCGGCGCTCAGTCCACGAGGCCCGCGCGCTCCAGGGCCTCGGTGCCGGCCCGGAGCGCGGCGATCCGCTCGTCGAGCGTGAAACCGGCCGGAGCGAGGGTGAGCGTGGTGACCCCGGCCGCCGCGTACGCGCGCATGCGGTCGGCGATCCGGTCCACGGAGCCCAGCAGGGTGGTCTGGTCGATCAACTGGTGCGGGACGGCGGCGGCGGCGCCCGCCTTGTCCCCCGAGAGGTACTTCTCCTGGATCTCGGCGGCTTCCTTCTCGTACCCCATGCGCTGGGCGAGCTGGTTGTAGAAGTTCTGCTTGCGGCTGCCCATGCCGCCGACGTACAGCGCGGTGTACGGGCGGAAGGTGTCGGCGAGCGCCTGGACGTCGTCGCCGAGGGCCAGTGGGACGGTCGGGACGACGTCGAAGCCGTCCATGGTCTTGCCCGCCTTCTCGCGGCCGGCGCGCAGATGGCGGATCGCGGTGTCCTCGAGGTGCTCGGCGGACGGGAAGATCAGCAGCGCGCCGTCGGCGATCTCGCCCGTCTGCTCCAGGTTCTTCGGGCCGATCGCCGCGATGTAGAGGGGGATGTGCTCGCGCTGCGGGTGCACGGTCAGTTTGATCGGCTTGCCGGGGCCCCCGGGCAGCGGGAGGGTCCAGTGCTCGCCCTCGTGGCTGAGGCGCTCGCGGGCCATGGCCTTGCGGACGATCTCGACGTACTCGCGGGTCCGGGAGAGCGGCTTGTCGAACGTGACGCCGTACCAGCCCTCCGAGACCTGCGGTCCGGAGACGCCGAGCCCGAGGCGGAAGCGGCCGCCGGAGAGCGTGTCGAGGGTGGCGGCGGTCATCGCGGTCATCGCGGGCTGACGGGCCGGGATCTGCATGATCGCGGAGCCGATGTCGATGTTCTCGGTCTGGGCGGCGACCCAGGCCAGGACGGTCGGCGCGTCGGAGCCGTACGCCTCGGCGGCCCAGCACACGTCATAACCGAGGCGGTCCGCCTCCTGCGCCACGGCGAGATTGTCGCCGTCCATGCCCGCGCCCCAGTAGCCGAGGTTGATGCCGAGCCGCATGCCGTACCCCTCACTCTTACCCATCAGTAACGTTCTGGTGCCGGACTCTAGCGCGCGAGGCCCTGACGCGGCAGAGGGCCGGGCCGCCGTGGACGCCGGGAAGGTTATCCACAGGGTCTCTGCGCGTGGGCCCACGGCCAGTAATGTCGCGACCATGGAGCAGAGGCATCTCGGCCGTACGGGCCTGCGCGTGTCCCGGCTCGGGCTCGGCACCCTCACCTGGGGGCGGGACACCGACGAGCACGACGCCGCGGACCAGTTGAAGGTGTTCTGGGAAGCCGGCGGAACACTCATCGACACGGCCGACGTGTACGGCGGCGGTGAGGCCGAGTATCTGCTCGGCCGGCTCATGGAGCGGCTCGTGGGGCGGCGTGATCTGGTCATCGCGACGAAGGCGGGCAGCGTTCCCGACCCGGACCGACGGTTCGACTGTTCGCGCGGGCATCTGCTGGCCGCACTGGACGCGTCACTGGCGCGGCTCGGGACGGACTATGTCGATCTCTGGCAGGTCCATGCCTACGATCCGGACACACCGCTGGAGGAGACGCTCCAGGCGCTGGACATCGCGGTCAGCAGCGGCCGGGCCCGGTACGTGGGCGTGTCGAACTTCTGCGGCTGGCAGCTGGCCAAGGCGGCGACCTGGCAGCTGGCCCCGGGCGGGGTGCGGGCGCGGCTGGCCGGCACGCAGATGGAGTACTCGCTGCTCCAGCGGGGCGTGGAGCGGGAGGTGCTGCCGGCCGCGCGGGACCTGGGCGTGGGGCTGCTGCCGTCGTCGCCGCTCGGACGGGGCGTCCTCACGGGCAAGTACCGGCACGCCACCCCCGCCCACTCGCGGGGCGCCTCCGAGCAGCTCGCGCCGTTCGTCGAGCCGTACCTGGACGAGGCGGCCACCCGCATCGTGGACGCGGTGGTGACGGCGGCGGACGGACTGGCGACGACGCCGCTGCAGGTGGCGCTGGCGTGGGTGCGGGACCGGCCGGGGGTGGTCGCGCCGATCGTCGGCGCGCGCAACGCGCAGCAGCTCGCGGCCGCGTTGTCAGTGGAGGGCCTTAGTCTTCCTGACGAAATCCGCCGGGCGCTGGACGATGTGTCGGCCCCGGTGCACCGCTATCCCGATCAGGACTGGAGCACGCTGTGACCGCGCTTCCCCGGGGGGCGGCCCCCGGCCCCTCCTCCGACCCCGATTCCGGTTCCGGCTCCGCGCCCTCCGCCGAACCCGGCACCGGCACCGGCACCGGCACCGGCTCTGACGTCCACGCCGAGGACACGGTCGCTTCGGACGTCGTCGCGGCGGAGCCCGGGCAGGACGGCGACGGCGGTGACCGCGAAGGCGAAGGCGGCGATGACGACGCGGCCGGCGGTGACAGAGCGAGCGAGGACGGCGCGGGCGGTGACAGCGCGGGCGAGGACGGCGGCCTGTCCGAGGCGGAGGCCGAGCTGGCCGCCCAGCGTGAACTGCGGGCCCGTATCGAGCGGCGCAAGGCCGAGCAGGCCGCGCCCATCGAGAGCGGCACCAAGCTGAGCGGGCGGGCGGCGGACCTCCTCGCGGCGGTACGAGCCGTGGAGAGCGGTGCCAAGCCCGGCACGGCGTTCCTCGACTCGCCCGCGCCCGCGCCGCGGCGCCCCGCTCCGGAGCCGGTCGCACCGACGCGCCCCAGGGTCGTGGAGGCGTCTCCCGCGCCACGTCCGGCCGCCCCGGAGGCGCTGGCCGCCGTACGGGCGGTGCTGGCCGAGGGCGGCGCTCCCGACTCGCTCGCCGCCCAGGTGGTGCCGGTGCTCGGCGAGTCCGCCGCGGACGTACTGCGCGACGACCCGTGGCAGCTGCTGGCGGTGCCGGGGGTGCGGCCGGAGCAGGCTGACGGCTTCGCCCGCGCGCTGCTCGGAGCGGAGTGCGGACCCGAGGACGAGCGGCGGGCGGACGCGCTCATCACCTGGCTGTTGCAGCGGGCGGCCCTCCAGGGCCACACGGCGCTGGAAGCGGCGGCCGTGCGCGCCGCCCTCGCCGAGAAATCGGTACCCGGTCCCGAGGAGGCGGTGCGGCGTGCCATCGCCGACGGCACGGTGCTGGTGTTCCACGACGGACTGGACGAGAACGAACCGGAGGACGGCCCGGCCTCGGAAGCCGAGGAGCGGGACGACGAGAAGCGGGACGACGAGCCGGTCCCGGTGCTCATGGGGCTCGACCGGTACGCGCTCGCGGAGGAGAGCCTCGCCGACGGGCTGGTCCGGCTGGCCAAGGCGGAACCCGACCCCCGGTGGGAGGGCGCGGCTCCGACCGAGCTGACCCGCGCGGTGGCCCGGCACGGGCTGGTCACGCACACGGGCGGCGAGGCCGCCCGGGCGGAGCCGGTGGCCCTGGCCGGAGCGGCGCGCGAGCTCGGGCTGCGGGCGGCCGTGGCCACGTACACGCGGAACGGGCGCCACCGGCTCGGCGCGGACGTGCAGGCGGTGACCGTCCACGATCTGCTGTCCGGAGCGGCCGGGCCCGGCCGGGACGAGGAAGGCGCGCTCGCGCTGGACCTGCTCGTCGTGCTGGACGCTCCCCAGCTCGACGTCGAGACGGCCGCGATGCTCGTGGAGTCCCTGCCGGACGGCTGCCGCCTGGTGCTGAGCGGCGACCCGGGCGTCCTGTGGTCGGCGGGCGCGGGCAGGGTGTTCGCGGACGTGCTGGCCGCGCGCGTCTGCCCGCAGATCGCGTCGCGCACCCCGGACCCGGGCCCCATCGGGGAGCTGGTGTCCGGCATCGGGATCGGCGAGCTGAACCAGGTCGAGGCACCCGGCAAGGAGGTCGTGATCGTCCCGGTGCGGGACGCGGGCGAAGCGGTGCACCGTACCGTGCAGCTCGTCGCGGACTCGGTGCCGCGCGCCATCGGGGTGCCGGCCGAGCGGACCCAGGTCATCACGGTGGGCCATGGCGGCTCGGCGGGCACCCGGGCGCTGAACGCGGCGCTGAAGCAGCGGCTCAACCCGGGCCCGGGACGGTTCGGCGGCTTCGACCCCGGCGACCGGGTCGCGTACGCCCCGTCCCTCGGGCGGACCGTGCCGGGCACCGTGGTGTCGGCGGACGCGGAGGGACTGCGCCTCGACTGCGACGGCGAGCCCGTCGTCGTACCGAAGGACCGGGTGGAGTCCGCGGTCCGCCACGGCTGGGCACTGACCGCGCACCAGGCGGTGGGCGCACGCTGGCCCGCCGCGGTCGTGGTCCTGCCGGGCGACGCGGCGCAGGGCCTGAACCGGGCATGGGTCTACACCGCGTTCAGCCGCGGGGAGCGGCACCTCTCGGTGGTCCACGGCGTCGACCAGGCGCTCCCCCGCGCGGTCGCCGAAGCCCTGCCCGCCCCACGCACCACGCGCCTGCGGACGCTGCTGGAGGGGCTGCCGGCGTCCCCGGAGGAGTAGCCGCGGGGGCGCCTCGCGGGGCGCCCCTTCCGGCCCGGTTCACGCCTGCCCCGGCCGACGCGGCCCGGCCCGGCGAACACTGCCTCCGTACGGACGGGAGCAGCGCCCGGCCGCCGATCAGGACGGGCGCCGGTGAGCGGCCCGCGGCCGGGGCGCCGGGGGCCGCTCACCGGCGCCACCGTGCACGGCTGCGGCTCCGGTGTGCCGCAGACCGGGGTCAGGGCGTGTCCGGGAGGGTGTCGTCCGGGCCGCCGTGGAGCTCGTCGTCGTCGAACACCGCGCTCACGTCGAAGCGGCAGATCACCCGTCCCGGGTCCGCCTGGTCGAAGGGGGTGCTCAGCCACTCCCCCGGTTCCGGGAGCTCGTCCGCCGCGGCGACCCAGAGCGTGGAGTCGCCCTCCTCCAGGCCGAACTCCTTGTGCCGTGACGCGATTTCGTCCGGTTCGAACTCTCCGAAGAGCACACCGAGCGCCGCGTGCACGCTGGCACCCACGACCGCGGCGGCTTCCGCGCTGCCGTCCGCCCGGTCCAGGTCGGCGATGCGCTGGGCCTGGGCCAGGAGCCGCTGTGGTTCGGCCACGGCGTAGTCGCGGCGGATCAGCACGCTCAGCGCGCTGGGGTCCTCCGGGCCGTCGTACGGGGGCAGTGAATCCTCGACGCCCGGGATCTCGAAGGGGGTGACTTCGTCATAGCGGTCGTAGAGGCGCTCGTCGTACGCCTCGGCCGCGGCGGCGAGATCGTTGAACGCGGCGTAGACGGCCGGGTCGTCGTCGCCTGTGCGGTTCTCGACCGCCTCCAGGTGGCGGTCGAGCGCGGCTTTGACCGCCTCGGCGGCGGCGCGTACCTCGGCAGCGGTGGGCTGCGCAGCATCAGACATAGTGCAGACGCTATCCGTACCGGGCCACTGGCCGCACAATAGATGCGATGCCGGAATACGAATTTGTCGACGTGTACGTACCTCGCGGGGTCTCCCGCAAGGAGGCGACCCGTCTGTTGACCGACCATGCAGAGTACGGACACTGGGAGTTGGACCGACTGAGTCTGCACCGGGACGGCAGCCGCAGAGTGCGGTTGCGCCGGCGCATCATCCGTCAGGTGCGCGCCACCTGGTGAGAGCGGCGAGAGCAGGACGGAGCGGGCCCCACGATCCACGGGGCCCGCTCCGTCGTTGTGCGTACGTCGGCGACTACGCGGAGTGCCGGGCGCGACGGTAGAGGACCGTCCCGCCGAGCAGCAGGCCCGCGCCCGCCGGGAGCAGCATCCCGAGTCCGCCGGCGCCGGTGTTCGCCAGCTCGTCCTGCGCCGGGGGCGGCGTGACGGTCTGCGGGCCCGGCTCGTTCGGCGTGCTCGGCTCGATCGGCGAACCGGGCTGCTCCGGAGTGGTGGGCTCGTCGGGGGTGCCCGGCTGCTCCGGCTTACCGGGCTGCTCCGGCTTGCCCGGCTGCTCCGGCTTGCCCGGCTGCTCCGGCTTGCCCGGCTGCTCCGGCTTGCCCGGCTGCTCCGGCTTACCGGGCTGTTCCGGCTTACCGGGCTGCTCCGGCTTGTCCGGGTGACCGTTGGCGCAGCCGTTGCCGAACGTCGGGTTCAGCGCGCCGACGACGTCCACGCTGTTGCCGCAGGCGTTGACCGGTACGTGCACCGGGGCCTGGACGTTGTTGCCGGAGGCGACGCCGGGCGAGTTGCTGGTCACGCCGCTCGCCTTGGCACCGCTCGACGTGTTGACGCACTTGTTCCCGAACGCGGGGTTGAGCGCACCCACGACGTTCACGGAGTTACCGCATGCGTTCACCGGCACACTGATGGGCGCCTGGACCGAATTCCCGGACGCGACGCCCGGGGAGTTCGTCGCGGCTCCGTGGGCACCGGCGCCGTTGTGCGCCTGCGCGTACCCGCCACCGAGGGCGAGTACGCCGCCCGCGGCCGCCATGATGGTCAGGCCCTTTCGCGTGACCTGTCGCATTAGCTAGTTCCCTGCCTTCCAGGCTTCCGGAATACCCCCGGGCACCGTGCGCGGAGGCGGAATCCCGGTCGGCCCCGGAGCGCGTGGGCACGGCCGGTTGAAGGTGCGGGAGGAGGAACGCGAGGGACAGCGAAGGACCTTTGTCGAC
>NZ_JBEXQK010000067.1:0-19530 GCF_040612535.1 Streptomyces sp. NPDC006368 | reverse complement strand
CTCAACGGCCTCGACGACATCAGCATCACCCTCCAGAACGAAACCCACATCGCCGCGTACGAGGCCAAGCGACCCTCCCACAAGCCGCGCACCCTCCAGCACTGAGCAGCAGAGCTTTCCGGCCGTGCGGCGCTGTGCCCACCCGGTCGCCCGCGGCTGGGTTCGAGCCGTGAACTCCTCGGCGGGCGCCACTGCTTCAGCAGGTGTGGCTGTGGGGGCCAGGGAGGGCATGGACCGCCGGGCGGAGCAGACGCCCCGGGCCCCCGTCGGGGGATGCCCGGAGCGTCTTTCGCTGTTGCGAGGCCGTATCGGTGGTCCCCGCCCGGCGCTTCGCGTTATCCGTGCCGGCCGGGCTGGTAGTCGCCGGCGGGCTGCTGGGTGATGACGTTCAGGCGGTTGAAGGCGTTGATGACGGCGATCTGCAACACCAGGGCGGCGAGTTGGTCATCGTCGTAGTGCTTGGCGGCGTTCGCCCAGGCCTCGTCGGTGACGCCACCGGCCGCGTCGGCGATGCGGGTGCCCTGCTCGGTCAGCTCCAGGGCGGCGCGTTCGGCCTCGGTGAACACCGTGGCGTCGCGCCAGACCGCGACCAGGTTGAGGCGGGTGGACGTCTCCCCGGCGTGCGCGGCCTCCTTGGCGTGCATGTCGACGCATCCCGCGCAGCCGTTGATCTGACTGGCACGGAGCATCACCAGATCGCGCGTCGCGGCCGGCAGCGTCGATTCCGCGAGCGTCTTGCCCGCCGCGATCAGGTGCTTCAGTGACTTGCCTGCGACCGCGCTGGCGAAGGGGTTCAAACGAGCGTCCATGGTGCACTCCTGTGTCGTTGTCGGTGCTTCCACCCCTTCGACGGAACGACTCGGCGAGATGTGACATGGACGCGTGTGACGTACACCACCCCTGCGAAACCGCCAAGCGCTGTCGTGGCCGGGCTCCTCGGTGTGGCGCGCGCCTGGGGCGAGCGCGGCCCAGCGCTCGTGCGGTGCGGCGGCGGACTCCCTGTGCCGTACGCCGCTTCGGAAGGAGGTCGTCCGTGCACAGCGGAACGACAAAGGGCAAGGAGGTCACCCACTCCTTGCCACTCTCAACATATAGCGCACCAGGGGGCTTGCGGCAAGGCCCCGGTCGTCCCGCAGAATTGCCGACCAAAGCCAGAACCTGCGGAAATGGCAGATTCACGCAGCACGTGTGCTGTTGGCGGTGTACGGGTCGCGCGGGGACGACGAACCGATGCCGGCAATCGCGGCGCGGCTACGGGCGCTCGGCTCGGAGACGCGGGTGTGCGCCCCGCCGGAGCGCGCGGAGCGGCCGGCCGAAATCCAATCTCGTTTGAATGGGCGTTGTGATGATTGACGTGATCGTGGTCGGCGGCGGACCGACCGGCTTGATGCTGGCCTGCGAGTTGCGGCTGCACGGCGTGCACGTGGTCGTGCTGGACAAGCTGACCGAGCCGACCGAGCAGTCCCGCGGGCAGGGCCTGCACGCGCGCAGCGTCGAGATCATGGACCAGCGCGGCCTGCTCGACCGGTTCCTCGCGGTCAGTGAGAAGTTCCAGGTCGGCGGTCTTTTCGGTGGCATCGCCAAACCGTGGCCGGACCGGCTGGACACCGCTCACCCGTACGGCCTCGCCACCCCGCAGCCGGTCACCGAGCGGCTGCTCAACGAGCGTGCCCTCGAACTCGGTACCGAGATCCGGCGCGGCTGTGAAGTGGTCGGGCTGAGCCAGGACGAGGACGGGGTGACCGTCGAGCTGGCGGACGGCACGCACCTGCGCTCGCGGTACCTCGCCGGGTGCGACGGGGGCCGCAGCACGGTGCGCAAGCTGATCGGCATCGGCTTCCCCGGCGAGCCCGCCAGGGTCGAGACGCTGCTGGGCGAGATGGCGTTGACCGAGGATCCGGCGACCGTCGCCGCCGTCGTCGAGGAAGTCCGCACGACGCAACTGCGGTTCGGTGCCATCCCGCTCAAGAACGGGGTGTACCGCCTCGTCGTGCCCGCCGAAGGGGTGGCCGAGGACCGTACGTCCCCGCCGACCCTCGAGGAGTTCAAGCAGCAACTGCGGGCCTTCGCGGGCACCGACTTCGGTGCGCACTCGCCTCGTTGGCTCTCCCGGTTCGGCGACGCGACCCGGCAGGCCGAGCGCTACCGCGCCGGCCGGGTGCTGCTGGCCGGCGACGCGGCACACATCCACCCGCCGACCGGCGGGCAGGGCCTCAACATCGGGGTCCAGGACGCGTTCAACCTCGGTTGGAAGCTGGCCGCCGAGGTCGGCGGTTGGGCCCCGGAGGGACTGCTGGACAGCTACCACGCCGAACGGCACCCGGTGGGCGCCCGTTTGCTGGACAGCACCCGCGCGCAGATGACGCTGCTGGGGACCGATCCGGGTGCGACCGCGCTGCGGGAGCTGTTCGCGAAGCTGATGGACTTCGAGGAGGTGAACCGGTACGTGACCGGGATCATCACCGCGGTGGGGGTCCGCTACGACTTCGGCGAGGGCCACGAACTGCTCGGCCGGCGGATGCGGGACCTGGAGTTGAAGCAGGGGCGCCTCTACGAGCTGATGCGCGGCGGCCGTGGACTGCTGCTCGACCGGACCGGCCGGCTTTCGGTGGCGGGCTGGGCGGACCGGGTCGACCACGTCGTCGACGTCAGCGACGAACTGGAGGCGCCCGCCGTGCTGTTGCGGCCGGATGGTCATGTGGCCTGGGTCGGCGAGGATCAGACGGATCTGCTCGGCCGGATGGCAAGGTGGTTCGGCGCGCCCGGCAACTGAACGCGTGGTCGTGGCCCGGGTGGGCCGTTGTGACGGGGGGCGCGACCTCGTTGCGGTCCGGCGAGCAGGCGGAGACACCGTCCTTCGGCCGCCGGATCGACCACACCGGCGAGACCGGCGGTTCACTCCGAGAGGTCGGTGTTCTGCTCGGTGCGGTGGGCGGCGGTGCCCACCGCGACGGCGGTGGCGGCGACGATCACCGCGATGGCCGACCACAGTACCGCCGCGACGGCATCACCTGACGCCCCCTGCGCGACGCCGACCCCGCCCGCCTCATCCGGTGTCGGCACGACCCCCGCCCCGCCACCCACGCGGCCATCGTCCTGCTCACCGACCTCAGCCGTGAAGCCGCCTGACACCCGAGCGCTCGGGCGGCGAACCACCGGCCGACTCACTGCGTAGCCGGTGAACCCCATTGAGTGGTGACCGGCCCCCAAGTCGGCCACTCCGGTGAGTCGAGAGGCATCGCGGACCTTCTTCGGGAGGTGATCCATCGAGGCATCGGCTAGCCTCGAATTGAGGCCCTGACGGGATCGGACACGTGAGGAATGCGCCTCTTCACCTGCCACCCTACGCTCGGCGCACGCTGAAGGTGATCGTCATGCCGACACCGAAGGTGACCATCCGGGAGATACTCGTCGCGCCGCAAGGGGACGTGACCAAGGAGGTCGTACAGCTCCACAACCGCGGCAATGCCGAGGTCGACTTGACCGGCTGGCGTTTGCTGGACACAGGCAGGCACGTCGCCGCGCCCTTCGACTTCCGATTCCCGGAAAGGACTTTGCGCCCGGATGACGATGTGTTCGTGCACACCGGCGACGGCGAGGACCACGGTCCCGACCTCTTCTGGGGCCTCCACCATGCCGTCTGGAACAACTCCGGGGACACGGCCCGCCTGCTCGACGCCTCGGGACACGAGGTCGACCGCCTCCAGTGGACGAAAAAGCCCCGTGACGGCCGGGTCGTAGGCCGCTCGGACATCACAGCGGATATCGCCGATTTCGCCGCCGGACTCCAGGGATACGTGCACCCCGGAGAACTTCAGGACAGCTTGTTCGACGGCCACCAGTACTTCTGGCAGGAGTTCAGCGGCGGGGACTGCGCGATCGTCCACTCCGGACGGGAACCCGAGGGCTCACCCCCCGTCATCCACGAGATCGCGAGCCCGCTCTACGTCAAGTACAAGGATGTCGGCGGCCTGAGGATGATCGGTCCGCCGCTGACCGGCAAGAGGAAGGTCCCGGACCGGCAGGCGTTCTTCACCGATTTCCCCGAATGCTCGATCTACTTCAGCGAGGAGACCGGTACACGCCTGATCGGAGCGGCCTTCCGGGACAAGTGGCGGAGCCCTGAGACAGGGGGACACAGCGGTCCGCTGGGACTGCCCCTGACGGACGAGCGTCGCGAGCCCGGGCTACAGTACGTCGATTTCGAGAACGGTACGATCTGGAAGACGGGGAATTCGATACGGGCCATTCAGGATATCCGCATCGACTACGTGGGGTTCCATTGCTTCGGGGAAGACGAGGATCTCGCCGAAGGCGCATCGGACGAGGTTTACTTCATCGTTGAGGCGGAGCCTCTCCAACGTCCCGAACACCCGAACCAGTTGAATGATTCCAAGTGGGTCACGATGCTTCCCGCGGGCTCGACGGCGTATGAGAACGTGGACGCGGGAGAGACCTTTTCCTCGGATCCGACGACGGTGTTCTGGGGCCGTCCGGGCCCGCTTCGCCTCCGGGTGACCGGGTTCGAGCACGACTTCGGGGACCCCAACGCGCTGCGCGACGAGATAGCGACAGCCGTCGCGGCGGTCGGAGCGGCGGCGGCACTCACCTTCCCGGTGGCTTCGGCGATCTTCCTCTCCCCGCAGATCCAGAGCGCCGTCACGAACACGATCAACACGGTCATCGATTCCGGTGACGACATCATCCAGGTCGGTACCTGGGAGATTCCGAGCCGCCGCGCGCTGCTGAACATCATCGACGGCCCCTTGCACTCGGAGTTCGGTCTCGGCTGGCATCAGAGAATCATGCTCAACAACGACGGCAGCCCACAGGACCAGATCTACTTTCGGATCGTCGTCACGGAGTGAGGCCTTTCACAACGGCACCAACCCCCCGCCGGGCAACCGACGGTGGACCGCGCGGAGTTGTCGGGCGGAGCGATGGTCCACCGGGAAGGAACCGTCATGATGAACAGACGTCATCCGGCGCTGTCACTCGCCGCAGTGCTGGTAACAGCGGCGGCCACCACGGCCGTCTCCGCCCCATCGCGGGCCGCCCCCGCACACGCAACGCCCGAAGTGGCGCCGAAAGTGGCGCCGACATGCCACGCCGCCTCCTGTGGGGGCCTCGATCCCATCGGGACCCACTGCGCCGCGGACGCCCGGACGATCGATGACGCAGTGATGGACGGTCGCATCATCCGACTGAGGTACAGCCCGGAGTGCCGAGCGGCCTGGGCGCAGCTCTGGTACGGAAAGCCGGGTGACAGAGCGTACGTGCAGAGCGAGAGGGACGGGCACCTGGAGGCCGTGCAGAGCGTCACGGTCTCGCCCTGGGACGGGAACAGCGTGTACACGCCGATGGTGAACGACAAGGATCTGCAAGCCAAGGCATGTATGGAACTGCCCCCCGATTCCGCCACGGTGTGCACGATCTTCTACTGATCCTCGCTGCTTCTCGCACCCGGCCTCCCGTCCCGGACCGGGGCCGAAAGCGGGCGTCGTGGTCTCCGCCGGGAGGTCGCCACGGAGCCTCGGTCGAGTCCTCGCGGACGCACCTCGCGGCACGAGCCCGGCCGGGCGGGGCTGTTCACGGTGGTGGAGACAGGAGGACCCACATGCCTTTGTTCACGGGTGCCTATGCGGACCCACTGGCGTCGTCCACTCACACGACGATGCAATCCGTCCTGAATGCCACCCGGCAGACGCTGTCGCTGTCCGGAGCTCCGAATGTCAACAATCTGGCTCTGATCGTTGTCGCGCTCACGGGGTTCGAGCACCGGCAGGACCATCCTTGGGCGGCGCTCCGGGAACAGGAAGAGCATTACTCGGGCAGCTTGCTCAAGATCGCCGCGATGTACGGCGCTTTCGATCTCCGGGCGAGTGCCGACCAATTGGCAACCGCCGGCAGCTTGACCACGTGGCCTCAGATCGAGGCGGCCCTGACGTCGACCTTCAATCCCGAGATCGTCGCACACACGCCTTCGTTGATCAGTGGCTCGCCGCTGCTGCGTCCGCAGGACAAGACCAGGAAGCCGGATTACTCAACCGTACTGGGACTCGGGACCGGCCCTCAGTTCATCGTCGACTTCACGCAGGCGCAGGTGGACGCCTTCGAGAACATGATGGTGGTCCAGGACAACCCTGGTGCCACGACGACGATCCATGGTTTGGGCTACCCCTACCTCAGTGGCAAGATTGCCGATGACGGGTTCTTCGACGGGGCGTCCAAGGGTATGTGGCTGGCCGGAGACTACGCCCGGATATGGCCGGCGGCGCGGATTGCATGCGTCAACGACGTGGACACCGCGCAAGGCACCACCGTACGGCATCTTGCCAAGCTGATGACGCTCCTGGCGGACGGCGATCTCGTGGGGCCCCTGAGCAGCCAGGGCATGAAGGCTCTGATGGGGCGGGCCGGGAATTTCTTTCATCAGACCACTCCACCGATATGGCCCACCGATGGGCGGTTCATCGCCACGCACGGCAAAGTGGGCATAGGCAGGTTGAAGTCCGACAAACCGGTGTTCTCCGAGGCTCTCATCGTTCATGATTCGTTGAGGGATCTGCGATTCGTCGCCATCTGGCAGAACGTGATCCAGGACGGACAGGCACAGAGGAAGCTGTTGGAACCGGTGGCGACGCTGATCGAGGCCACGATCAATTCCCTCATTCCGTGACCGCTGATGGAGCGTTCGGGGGCACGGGCCCCGCCGGCCTCTGAGGGGCGGTTTCCGTGGGACTCCGCAAGCGCCATCGCGCCGCCGGTCCTGTTGCCCCGGCGGGCGACAGGACCGGCGGCGCCGTGGCAGCCGGGTCAGTCGCGGTTGTGGACCTCCCACGCGGCTCGGACCGCTGACTCCAGCGCTCCTTCGATCCAGGCCGGCTTGAGGGACGTGTGGCAGCCTGCGAAGTGCAACGGGCCTTCGGGCGTCCCCATGTCCGGGAAGAGTTCGGTGTGCTGTCCCGGCAGGAGGACGGACGCCTCGCCGTACGCGTACGGGTCGCGCTGCCAGCTCTGGGTGCGGCCCACCCCGGTGAAGAAGACTTCGAGACGCTGCCCGTAGACCTCCTGCATGCCGCGCAGGGCGAGGGCGTACCGCGCCTCGTCGTCGAAGGAGTCCCAGCGCCGGGCGTCGTCCGCCCAGCTGTACGAGGCGAGGACGACGCCACCGTCGCTGCCCGGCACGGGGTGGGACGGGTTGAACATGAAACGGTTCGGGTTGTCGGTCACGGATCCGCCGCCCACGACCCGCGCCGCCTCCGGCTGATCGCGGGAGACCCACACGTGCGCCGCGTAGTGGGCGCGCTGACTTTTGGACAGGTACCCGCGCGGCACCGAGGGGTGCACTCCGAGCAACCGGCCGTCGTCCGGCACCCTGCCCCTGCGGTAGGCGTCGTACAGGCCCGGCTCGATGGCGTCCAGCTCGCGCCGCCAGTCGTCCTCGCCGTACTCCCACCAGCGGCGGCTGAACTCCAGGAGCACCTTGGTGGCGCTGTCGTAGTGGACCTCGGTGAGCGCCCTGCGCTTCTCGTACGAGAGGGAGGGGGAGATCTGGACGTGTCGCAGGCCGGAGAACGGGATGGTGACGATGGCCGTGTCGCCGGTGAACCGCTCCCGCACGACCTTGCCGTCACGGCCCTCGGAGACGGTGTCGACGCTGACGCCGGAGCGCCGGCCGCCGGTCTCGATACGCGTCACGCGCCGGTCGAAGCGGACCTCGTGGCGTACCTGTTCCAGCAGCGCGTCCGCGAGTACGGCGGTGCCGCCGGCCAGCTCGTAGAAGGCGGTGCCGGGGTTGATGAGGGAGGCACCCATGAAGCTGTGCAGGAAGGACAGCGGCAGCCGGGAGGTCATGTTCTCCAGGGTGCCGATCAGGTCGATCGTGCGTACGTCCAGCTGGGCGTGCTCCGTGAGGAAGCGGTACATCGACCAGTCGCCGAAGCGCTGCACCACGCGCGCCCAGCCTTCGAGGAGGTCCGGCATGGGCTTGTTGACCCGGGTTCCGTCGGGACGGCGGACGCTGAACTCGTCGCGGACCGGGTCCAGCACCTGCCGGACGATCTCCCCTGCCGGGACGCTCTCGTACTTCGCCGGGACGCCGAAGGAGCGGTTGACGGCCCGGGGGTCCTTCGCGTAGTCGGCGCGGCGGACGCTGATGCCGTTGACACGGATCCAGGTGCGGTAGGCGGGCTTGCCGTCGGGACCGACGTCGACGTAGTGGAAGGGGCGCCGTTCGATGCCCAGTTTGTCGATCAGCCCGATGACCAGGGGATGGCTGCCGGGGATACGCATGGCGCCCGCCTCGGCGTACTGCTTGGGGTCGGCGAACGCCTGGCGCGCGTTCTCGTGGCCGCCGGTGCGGAAGGTCTTGATGCGGCCACCCGCCCGGTTGCCGTTGGCCTCGATCACGGTGACGCGATGGCCGGCCCGCTTGAGCAGGGAGGCGGCGACCATACCCGCCGGGCCGGCACCGAGGACCAGCACGTCCTTGGCGACGCCGCGGCCCCTGGGCAGTCCGCCGCCCAGGAGGATCTTCTGGTACCGCGGGACCAGCGGTTGGCCGTCCTCGTCGACGACGAGCAGGGCCCGGGCGACGGCCAGACACGTCTCCCAGTCGGCGGTGGAGCGCGGCGCCGCGGAGGGGAGCGCCGCGGGGGCCGGTGACGCGATGGCCTCCGACGCGGTGGCGGCCGAGACAGGCAGGGCGGCGGCGACGGCCGCTGACCCCGACAGCGCCGTCATCTGACGTCGTGTCAGCTTTACGTTTTCCATGATCACAAGAAACTGGATCACGTGCCGCCCTGTCACCGATTCATCCGGTTATTCACCCGAAGGTGCGGCCCCGGCCGCCCCGCCGCCCCCGCCCGCCCGCACGGGTTTCCCTCGCGGGTGGCTCAGGCCTCCGCTATCACGATCACCACGTCCCGGTCACCGAACCGCACCGATTCGCGCTTGTCCGGATTGATCCGTACCCCGTAGGCGGGGCCGGTCGTGGCCTCGTTCTGCAGCCGGTACCCGATGGCGCACTCATGCCGGCGGCGTGCCGACTCGACGACGGTGGCGAAGGTGACCGCGCGGTCCGTCACGAC
Organism: Streptomyces sp. NPDC006368; assembly: GCF_040612535.1. NCBI lineage: Bacteria > Bacillati > Actinomycetota > Actinomycetes > Kitasatosporales > Streptomycetaceae > Streptomyces > Streptomyces sp. NPDC006368. Next base: position 10,438 of record NZ_JBEXQK010000067.1, on the reverse strand, counting down.
GTAGTCCGTGGCCGGCTTGAGGTGGATCTCGCTCCCCTCAGCGGTGAACAACTCGTCGTAAAGAGCCACCAGGTGCCGGTTCTCCGAGATCTGCGTCATCAGCAGACTGATCAGCCGGCCGCTGACGATGAAGTCGGCGCCTTCCCGCACCGGAGCGAGCAGCCGGTTGCGGTCGTCGGTCATCTCCGTGATGACGAACAGCTCCCGCCCGGCGGACCGCTCGATGTCCCGCAGGTGGAGCAGCGTCACCAGCGTGCGGTCGTCCGCCGTCCTCCCCGGCTCCGTGTGCGGCCCTGCCGTGTGGCCCTCGTCCCCGATGACGATCACACTGTCGTACGACGGCACGTCCAGTTCGGCGAGTTGCCGCCGCTCGGTGATGTCGCCGCTGTGGAACCTGACGCTCAGATGGCCGGCCGCCCGGTCGGTGTGGCGCGTACCACGGATGGTCGCGGCGTCGTCGAGCGCGACGACGTCGAGCGTGGAGCCGGACGGTACGTACTGGTCGAGTTGCTCGACGATCAGGGGGGCGCGACGGTTCCAGCCGAGGAGCAGCAGACGTTCGGCGGCCGGCGCACGGGCAGGGACGGTGACGATCGCGTCCTCGTCGACGGCCGGTGACGTGTCGGCGACCATCGCTGTGTCGTCGTCCTCGGTGATGACGACGAGCTGGTCGTCCGAGCCGATCAGGGTGCCGGGTGACGGGTTGAGAAGCAGGCCGCCTGCGCGTCGGAGGCCGACCACCGAGGAGGTGGCGAAGGCCCCGAGGGCCTCGCCGAATGTGCGACCGGCCAGTGCGGGCACGGGGACGACGTAGAACTCGTCCCCTCCGAAGTCCAGCAGTTCCTGGTAGACGAGGGAGAGACCGGGCTGGCGTGACGTCTGGACGAGAAGCCTCGCCACGATGTCGTCGATGCTCAGGACGTGCCCGCGGGGGCCGGCGGCCAGGGTGGCCGCGGGATGATGCCGGGCGTCCCGTACCGCGGCGACCACCACGCAGTCGTCGGTCCCCGCGGGCACGGCCGCGTGGAGCGCGAGCAGCGTCTTCACCACCTCGGTGTCGCCGCCCGGGTCGCCCGGTGGAAGCACGAGCACGGCCTTGGCTGTCTGAGGGCTCACCACGGAAAGGATCGTGGGATCGGTGGTGGAGCCGCTCCGGCAGACGACCCGCGTGGTACCCGTGTCGCCGATGCGACCGGTGATCTCGGACTCCATCTCGACCTTGTCCCTGTCGGCGAACACGGCGACGGCCGCCCTGCGCTGGTTGGCATTGGCCACCACCAGTTCCGCGATGACGGGGAAGACCTGGTCGGACCAGCCGAGGAGCACCGTGTGCCGTCGCTCCAGGACCGGGGACCTGCCCAGGCGCAGTGCCAGCAGCCGACGGTTGAGCCCCGTGGTGATCAGGCTGACGAGCGCCGATACGAACAGCAACGCCACGAGCGCCAGGAGGACGGACATCAGCACGTACACCGGCGGCCCCACCTCGCCGCCCAGCTTGAGGGTCTGCCCGACGCTCTTCCAGACGGCCGCGCTCCACCCCGAGGGTGTGGTCGGGGTGGTTCGGGAGGCCCCCACCAGCGTCACGCTGGCCGGGATCACGATCGCGAGGCAGATCACCGTGAGCCAGCCGATGAGCACGGGGGTGCCGTGGGCCATCAGGTTGTCGAACCAGTACCGGACGCGCGACCACAGGTGGAACGTGTGCTGTGCCATGCAAGGCCCCTCGTACAGGAGGCGACGTAATTGCCCCGTGACGGATCGTCACGGAAGGCCTCACGCTAGCGTGCTGCGGAGGGGTCACCGTCCGGAGATCGTTTTCTCCACTCCGAGGTATGAGCGCTCGTCCACATCTCGCAATCCGTGCGCGAGGTGTGGACGCAGGCACACGGTCGCGGCCTGGGTGGGCGGGCTTTGCGCCCGGGGCGCCGGCATTCCCTCACGCGCCGGTGAGCCGGGTGAGGAACAAGGGGTGGGCGAAGACCGAGCGGTCATCCACCCTCAACCGGGTGGATGACCGGCTCTACCAGGTGGATGACCGGCTCTACCGGGTGGATGACGAGGTGAGGAAGGAACCCATCTCCCGCGCGACCGTCCCGGGTTCGTCCAGCATCGACAGTACGTACGCACCCGGTACCTCGGCGTACCGCCCGGCGGGCAGCAGCTCGGCCAGGCGGCGGCCGTGCTCGGGTGGCATCACGCGGTTGTCGGGCGACCACAACACGAGTGCGTCCCCGGTGAAGCGGGACAGTGCCTCGGTGTCGCGGATGAGCTCCTTCTTGTCGAACGGTCCGCGGCAGTACACGAGCAGGTCACGCCGGACGCCCGGATCGCGCAGGAGTGGCTCGGTCCAGCGGTGGACGAGGTCGTCCGGCAGCGGCCGCCGTGCCATCCGCCCGAGCAGCATGGGCAGTCGGCGCAGTCGGCCCACGCGCAGCTGGTGGGCGGCGAGCCGCAGGCCGCCGGGGAGCCGCACGGCCAGGGCCACCATCGCGCCGGGCAGGCCGGGCGGGAAGTTGTCGAACGCCTCGCACGGAAGGATCACCTGCCGGGCCACGCGCCGGTCGAGACCGTGGGCGGTCAGGAAGAGTGCCCCGCCCCAGTCGGCGTGCACCAGGGTGACGGCGTCCAGGTCCAGCGCGTCGAGGAAGTCGGCGACCAGCCGGACCTGCCCGCGCAATGTGAGGTCCGCGCCCGGGTTCATGGGGCGGCGGTGGGCTCCCAGTGGCAGGACGGGACGCAGATACCTGAACCCCTGCGGCAGGAGCGGCAGTACGCGGTCCCACAGTGTGTGGTCCATGAGCAGACCGTGCAGCAGGACGACCGGTGGGCCGGAACCGGTCTCGTCGTACTCGATGACACCGGCCGGCAACGTGACGTCCTTCACCGAAGCCTCCCGGGGCGACGGTGGTGAGGCCGGTCACCGCCGGTTCCCGCGGACCCGGCGGCCTCCATCGATGCGGACCGCCGCGCCGGGGCGGAAGTCGGCATCCTGTACGCGCTGACAGCTGTCATACACGGCACTGTAGGAGCGACGTCACCGGTTGTCCCCCACTCCTGCGCAGGCGCCGGCCACCGCCCCGGTCACGTACCGGGAGGAAAGCATCCACCTGCTCACCGCCGCCCGGTCGGCCCGGTGGCCACAGGACGCAGCGGGCCGGCAGGACCTTGAGCGGCACCGTCAGCACCGCTCACGACCGGTGCCGCAGCGGACAGCCGGCCTGAACCGAGGGCGGCGGTAGATCCGCAGCGCATGGTGAACCGTGAGTGGTGGCAGGTCCGCGAACATGAGGTGCCGCCCCCGCCGGCCCATGCCGACCGCCCTTATGTCGACGACCGGACGGCCCACGTGATCCGTGAACGGGACCAGGTCGCCGACGCGCAGCTCCCACGGCATCACATCGACGGCCACCACAGCCAGTGGCGGTCGCGGCAAGTTCGGGGCGAGCGCCGGCGGTGCGCCGGGCGCGGAGAGCTCCCCTGCCCGGAGGCTGATCATCCATGGTGTTCTCACCCGCGCACCTCTACCCATACCCGCGCCCGCTCCATGCCGGGCCGATGGTCATACGACGCCTCGGCAGGCGCGTCACCCCGCATCGCCGGGGGTACGCACCCGCCGGCCGCCCGAGGGGCTGAGCGAGCAGCGGGTGCGTACGGCCATCCTGTCCGCGGCAGGACGTACCCGCACCCGCAGGGGGCCGGACGACGGACGCGGCAACCGCGACGCGGTGTGCGGCCTGGACGGTCAGCGCTCCCCCGGGCCGGTCTCGCGGTCCGGTCCGCGCCGATGGGTCGTCCGACACGATCACGGGATCGCCGGATCACGCGGGTCTCCACCTGCGTCACGTACGTCACGTACGTCATGTACCGGAGGCAGCGCGGCCCCTGCCACTCGGGTCAACCGGGAGATGCGCGTCCACCTCCAAAGGGTGAACGGCGCCACCCTCGTCACGGGGGCGCGCGTCGCGGCCGGCCGGGCACACGCCGGTGCGGACCGTCAGGTCGTTTCCGGGCAGGCCACAGGCACCGGCCAAGGGGACGGGGCCGTGACCTCGAAGCCGTCCCAGGTCGGGCGGCGGCGCATCGGCATGCCGTCCGACGCTCGGCGCCGCGCCGGGCACGGTGGGGAACCGGCCGGGCACCGCGGGCGTTCTGGTCGGTGGGCGGGCGGCGCGCCCGGCTCCGACGAGAGGGACGAGGACGACGTGGTCAGTAAGCAGGCGCGGAAGCTGTTCGAGGCGCTCGACCTGGACGAGAACGGGACCCTGACCCGTGAAGAGGTGATCACCGCTTTGCGGAAGAAGGGCCCGTCCCTGGCCGCTTCGGGAGACCTGCCGTTCTGGGCGCTCGGGGACGCCGATGCCTCCTCCGAGCTGTTCGACACCGCCGATCAGAACGGGGACACGGTACTGACCCTGGAGGAGTTCGCTGCAGTGGTGGACCGCCGTTTCGGCTGGCGGTGAGCGGAACGGGCTCGGTGCGGGAACAGGCTCTGTGCGGAACAGTCCGGCTGCCCGACTCCTACGATGTCGGGGCCGGACGGCTTTGCGGTACTGCCCTGGGCGGCGGCTGGTTCATACGGGACGAGTAACCGCCGCTTCGGATGCATCAGTAGTAGACCGGCTTCGTTATGGTCTTGATGCCGTTGTACATGTAACTGCTCTGGACCGGGATACCCATGGCGGGATAGACGGTCACCCCGTAACAGGCGGCCAACTCGCCGGGGACGAGGACCTTCTTCCCACAGGACGCCGGACTCTGGGCCGGGCCCGTGCCGTCCCCGAACAGCCAATAGACGGTGGCCGTGTCGACGGTGATGCTCACCGACGCGTTGTTCCTGACGAGAAGTACGCCCTGCGCCGAGCCGTTCTGGTTCATCAGCATGCAGGTCTGGTTGACGACCTTGTCGGACGTCTTACTCGGCGTGGTCTCTCCGCATTTCGTGTAGGTCGTGGGGACCCACGACTGCCAGTTGGGCGCGGCAGAGGCGGGGGACGAGGTGAGGACGAGGGCACTCGCGGCAGTGGCGGCCACTGCGAGGGCGCGGCGAATCTTGTTCATGCAGAACCCAGCCTTTCGGTGGAACTCGCTTACGGGAGACGCATCCTACGCGGAGTTGATCATCCTGCTCGCCGGTGCGCGCAGATGATTCTCACTGCCGGGCACTGACGTTCCGTACGTAAAGGCCGTTGGGGAGTGGCGGGGTGACCGCAGCGGAGGGCCCGGCTCGGCCGGGGTCGGGGATGGCCGGGCCGTACCCCGGCTGGAGCGCGACGCGGTACGCCACCGACGACGGTGGCCGAGGAACTCCTGTGGCCCTGGAATCAGTTGACCGTTTCAACACCCTCCAGCAGCTTCCCTGAGCGTGAGCGGGACCGCACCGGTAGAGTCCCGCTCCAGGACGGTGTCGCTCTGGGGGGAGAGGCTGATGACGGCAGCGGACTCGGTGCCCATGGTCTTCGTCCACGGGACGCGCTTCAGCGCGGGTCAGTGGAGCGTGCAGCTTGCCGCACTCCGCGACGAATTCCCGGTCCTCGCCGTCGACTTGCCCGGCCATGGGGAGCGTTCGGCTCACCCCTGGAGCCTGGACAGTGCGACCGAGATCATCGCCTCCGCGGTGGACTCGCTCGACCGCGGGCCGGCGCTGGTCGTCGGTCATTCGCTCGGCGGATACGCCTCGCTGGAGTTCGCGCGGCGTCGTCCGGAACAACTGCGCGGTCTGGTCCTCGCGGGAGCCAGCGCATCCACCCGCGGCCTCTGGGCAGCGCCCTATCGATGGGTCGCCAGGCAGGTCCCCCGCATACCGGCGGATCGACTGGCCAGGTGGAACGACCGATTGCTGCGGCGGCTCTATCCGCCGGAAGTGGTGGAGGCGACCATCCGTGCCGGCTACTCCTTCCACACCCTGCCGGCAGCCTGGGACGAGGTACTGGGACGCTTCGACGCGGGTGCGATGCGTTTCGTGAAGGCTCCGGTACTGATCCTGAACGGCGAGAAGGACGCGGTCTTCCGGTCGGGCGAGAGGGACTTCGCCCGAGCGCATCCCCACGCTCGCGTCGAGTTGGTCCCGCGGGCAGGACATCTCGCGAACTTCGACGCCCCGGGCGCCTTCACCGATGCCGTCCGCCGCTTCGCCCGGCAGCTCCCTTCCGTCGCTTGAGCGAGCCATCGCCGGGGCCAGCGGCGCCCCGAATGCCCACCAGCCCCTCGGTGCCCCGTTCGCCACTTGCTGGGCCCATGACGAAACCCGCGGGAGTAGCAACCGGCGATCCTTGCGAGCCGGACGACCCGACGCACCGTTGCGCCTGTGGTTCGCGCGCGTCTCCTCGCCGGTCATCCCGGCGGCAGTCGACCACGTATTCGTCCTGTCGACGTGTGAGTGGCGCGCCCGGGCGGTGCCGTTCGCCTCTCAGGCGTGTCCGGGGGCGCCGACGCGAAGATCGAGAAGCTGTTGCGTATGCACGGGCACGTGGTCCTCGGCGAGGCCGTCGATGAGGCCTGCCAGCGGAATCGGCTGGTCCAGCACGCGTGCGCCGCCGGACAGCAGGAGCGACGGTACCAGGACCGAGGCGCCTCGCTCGTCGAGTTGGTCGGCGATGTCGCAGAGGACGGTGGCCTGGCACCGGACATGAGCGATCAGGTCCGCCCGGCCCGAGTGCTCGGCGATGATCCGGTCAAGATTCCAGGCGTCGAGGCAGATCCGGTTGTCGAAGGTGGGCCGCGAGCCGGCGATGACGCCCAGGGCAACCGACGCGATCGAAGCGTCGACGCCGAGGAGGTGAACCAGTATCTGATCGGCGTTCCATGCTCCCTCGTCCGCCTCGCCGAGGTCGGGGATGGCCGCCGCATCGAGCAGTCTGTCGTAGGCGGTGCGAAGTACGGTCGTGTCCATGGCCTGCTTCTTTCAGTCGGGGCGGGTCGGACTCGCATCCCTCTCGGCCGCCTCGGCGACGCGTTTGATGTTCGCCAGCCGCCGGTCCCAGTCGGCCGCGAGCGAGGCCATCCACCGTGCCGTCGTGTCGAGCGCCGCCGGCCGCACCGCGTACCGCACCTCGCGTCCCACCCGGCCACCGGAAACCAGGCCGGCGGCGTCCAGGACGGCGAGGTGCTTTACCACCGCCTGGCGCGAGACGGGAAGTCGTTCCGCGAGTGTCGTAGCAGTGGCCTCACCCTGTGCGGCAAGCACGTCGAGCAGCCGGCGTCGCGTCGGGTCGGCCAGCGCACCGAGGATGCTGTCGGCGACCTCGGCGGCGCCAGGACGTTCTTCCGTCATGTGGCGGGCTGTTCGGCGCGCGTCTTGAGCGCGTCGAGCTCCAGCGGCCAGCCTTCGCTGTGGTCCTTCAGGTTCTGGCTGCGCAGCTCCTCGGACCCGGCCAGCGCCGCGAACCCGCTCTCGACGACACGGAGCCGCGTCCGGTCGCCTTCCCGGGTCAACGGAACTCCACGAGCGTGCTGTTGTCCTCGCGCAGCTCCTCCCCGGGGAACGCGCTGGTCCAGCGGTACGCCAGGTACGTCGGCGGCTCGACCTTCTCCACACGCACGGGGAAGTCACCGTGCTCGGCGTTCTTCGCCACCATCGACTCGCCCTCCTTGGCCACGGTGCCGGGCAGGCTCGCCTTGTCGGCCACCCAGAACCCGGGCTGGGCCACCAGCGACCAGACCCGCTCCAGGGATGCCGCGATCAGGGTTTCGCGTTCGATCCGCCCCCCCCCGCTCGCTGTCCCCACTTGGTTGTGGGTCAACCAATGGGCGGGCCGCCCGGTGGACAGCCGGATACGGGAGCCTCGCGGATTGTCAGGGAGGGCTGGTTCTATGAGCAGGAGCGGCACCGGGCCAGGATGCAAGGCGGGTCGTGGCGCGGCACAGGGATCGAGAGAGGGGGCCGCGTGGGGAGCTTCGACGCAGAAGGCCGGCGAGCGGTGGTACGGGCCTATGCAGGTCTCGGTGCAGGGTTCGTCGCCCTGAGCATGGTGTGCATCCTCTGGGGTGGGCCGTTCAGAACCGCTTTCGCCGTGATCGCCGGGCTGAGCGCGGTCCTCGCGCTGACAGCGGCGGCCGGGTTCCGGCGACTGGCCCCTGGAGGGGACCCTGTTCACGCGGACATGGCCCAGATCGGCTGGGGGTTGCTGAACCTCCTATGGACCGCGCTGTCGGTACTGATGCCGGTCGCTGTGTGCGCCTGGCTGTTCGTCGTGGACGAGGAGTTCCGGGGCCGAACGCTGAGGACGGCCGTTGCCCTGCCGGTGTTTCTGGTGTTCAGCGCGCTCGTACGGCAGGCCCACCGGCTGGCGGCCAAGACGTTCGACAAGAGCGTCGGATGAGGTGTGGGGACCGGGCCGCCAGCACAGCTGCACGCGGTCGTCGCGGGAGGAGCGGTGGGTGCACACGGTGGCACCAGCCCCGCCTCACCATGCAGGCCGGACTCCAATGCTCCCGCCGCAAGGCCTCGAGTGTTGTCACACCTCGGAGACATCATCCGCCGGCGCGCACCCGTGGAGGCCGGGCGATCCCGCCTCACCGGCGCCAGCCGGGTCCCGAGGTCAGCGGACCCTCCCCCGCGGTTTCAGCGCCACCGGCGGGAGTTCGGGAGCAGGCAACCGGCCCCCGTCGTAGCCCTTCACTTCGCCGAAACGGGTGGTGTTCATCCAGTCCTCGCGAGCCTGTGCGATCTCCTCGTGGGACCGCCCGACGAAGTTCCACCACATGACGATCTCCTCCTCGAACGGCTCACCGCCGAGCAGCATCAGGTCCGCGTCGGAGTCGGCGCGCAGAGGGAGGTGTGTGCGGCCGCAGCCGAGGTAGAGCATCGAGCCCGGCAGGACCGGTACGCCGTCGACGTGCGCCTCGCCCGACATGGACAGGACCGCGTACTCGAAGTCGGGGTCGAGCGGCAGCCTCGCTTCCGCGCCGCGTGTGAGGGTCAGGTCCGCGCCGACCAGGGGGGTGTACGTGGTGCCGGGTGAGCGCGCTCCGTCCAGTTCGCCCAGGATCACCGTGGCCGTCAGGCCGGGCCCCGTGACCCGGGGCAGGGCCGCGTGGTGCTGGAAGTGCGGTGCGACATGGCGGTGCGCGTCCGGGAGGGCCACCCACAGCTGGGCGCCGTGCAGATAACGGGCGTGCGGGCGGGGGCTCTCCTCGGAGTGGGAGATGGCCTGCCCCGACGTCATCAGGCCCAGCTCGCGCGGGCGCACCGTCTGCAGGCTTCCGGTGCTGTCGCGGTGCAGCACCTCGCCCTCGTGCAGCCAGCTGACGGTCTGCAGTCCCATGTGGGGGTGGGGCGGCACCTGCATCCCGGGCCCGTCCGCGATGTCGTCGGGGCCGTAGTGGTCGACGAACGCCCAGGCGCCGATCATGCGGCGACCCAGGTTCGGGAGCAGTCGGCGCACCTCGGTGGATTCACCGAGCTGCACGCGGCGGGGGCTGAGGAGTTCCCGTACCGGCTCGGCGACGACGAATCCCCGGCCGCCGCAGACGGACGGCACGGCCTGCGGCTCAAGATTGCTCATGGCGCCCAACCTAGCGAACCTCGGTGACCGTCCACGCCGCTCTGCCCAGGTCAGCACGGGGAACGGCTGACCGGTCGTCAGGCGTTCGGCGGAGCGTCTGTGCCACACCACCCGGTTGCCACGCCACCACACCGCGCAAAAGGGGCATATGACGCACCATATGAAAACACACATGCCCGAACTCCGTCTCGCGGCCCAGCGCATCGGCCGACGGCGGTTCCTCACCGTCGCGGGCGCCGCCGCCGCGCTCGCCTTCACCACCCACCTGCCGGCCACCGGCGCGGCGAGCGCCGCCGAGCTCGACGCGAGGAAGATCAGCCAGGACCCCTTCACGCTGGGGGTCGCCTCCGGTGACCCGCTGCCGGAGTCGGTGCTGCTGTGGACTCGTCTCGCGCCCAGTCCGTACGAAGCGGGCGGCGGCATGCCCGCGGAGCGGGTGGAGGTGCAGTGGGAGGTCGCCTACGACGAGCGGTTCTTCCTCACCGTCCGGACCGGAACCGCCACCGCCCACCCGGAGTTCAGCCATAGCGTCCACGTGGAGGTGACCGGCCTCTCCTCCGGCCAGTACTACTACTACCGGTTCCGCACCGGCACCTGGATCAGTCCCGTGGGGCGGGTGAAAACCGCGTCCTCACCGGGCCTGTTCCAGACGGATCTGACGTTCGCCGTGGTCGCGTGCCAGGCCTACTTCGACGGCTACTACACGGCGTACAAGCACGTGGCGGCCGAGAACGTGGACATGGTGGTCCATCTCGGTGACTACATCTACGAGTACCCCGTCGACGCGGCGGGCGGCCATCGCCGCTACACCGATCGCCGGCTGCCCGCCCACTTCAACACCGAGACGGTCACCCTGGAGGACTACCGGCTGCGCTACGCCCTCTACAAGTCCGACCCGGACCTGCGGGCCGCGCACGCCGCGCACCCCTTCGTCG
>NZ_JBEXQK010000066.1:0-20238 GCF_040612535.1 Streptomyces sp. NPDC006368 | reverse complement strand
CTGGCCCGGGCTGCCGTTCTCCTTGCCCTGCTGCACATTGGCACCGCTGCCCTTGGCGCCCTTGTGGACCTCCAGCAGGAGCCCGCTGGCCGCGTCGCGAACGTCCGCTACCTCGCCGGTGGATCACCCCCCGGCGCGGTCCTGCTCATCGGTGCCGGTGACGACGTCCTGGTGTGCCCCCGGACGCCCACCGGTGACTCCTCCGAAGGCCGTCTGGACGAGACCCTGCGCCACGTGGTCCTGCCCTCCGCCGGTGGTGACCCCGCCGTCGCGGCCGTCGACTTCGCGCGCAAGGCGGCGGTGGACACGCTGGCCATCGAGGAACACCACCTGAGCGTCGCCCGGTACCGGGCGCTGGGCTCGGTCGCGCCCCGGATGCGCCTCGACGACCTCGGCCACGCCATCGAGCAGGAGCGCGTCGTCAAGGACGAGGACGAGATCACCTGCCTGCGCATCGCGGCCGAGATCACCGACCAGGCGCTCGGAGAACTGCTGGAGTCGATCCTCGTCGGCCGGACCGAACGGCACCTGGCGCTGGAGCTGGAGCGGCGGCTGGTCGACCACGGCGCGGACGGCCCGGCGTTCCCCACGTCGGTGGCCACGGGGCCGCACGCGGGCCGCGGAGGCCACCGGCCGACCGACCGCCGGGTCGAGGAGGGTGATTTCCTCTCCGTCTGCCTGGGCGCCAACTACCGCGGTTACCGCTGCGAGATCGGCCGCACGTTCGTCATCGGCACGGCCCCCGCCGACTGGCAGATCGAGCTGTACGATCTCGTCTTCGCCGCTCAGCGGGGTGCGCGCGAGGCCCTGGCCCCCGGCGCGGAGTACCGCGACGTGGACCGCGCCGCCCGTCAGATCCTGGACGCGGCCGGGTACGGCGACGCCGTCGCGCCCTTCCTCGGACACGGCGTCGGGCTCGAAATCGAGGAGGACCCGCAGTTGGCACCCGCCGCCATGGGTAAACTGGACGCTTGTGTGCCGGTCACCGTCGAACCGGGGGTCCACCTCCCGGGCCGGGGCGGGGTCCGGATCGATGACACGCTCGTCGTGCGCCAGGAGGCGGACGGCGGACCCGAGCTACTCACCATCACGACCAAGGAGCTGCTCGCGCTGTAGGCGCGCAGGGCACCACGCCTCGGTCGTCCACCAGCGTCAGTCCAGGAGATTCCGCAACCGTGGCCACCACGAACGACCTCAAGAACGGCATGGTGCTCAAGCTCGACAACGACCAGCTCTGGTCCGTCGTCGAGTTCCAGCACGTCAAGCCCGGCAAGGGCCCGGCCTTCGTGCGTACCAAGCTCAAGAACGTGCTCTCCGGAAAGATCGTCGACAAGACGTTCAACGCCGGTGTGAAGGTCGAGACGGCCACCGTCGACCGCCGCGACATGCAGTTCTCGTACATGGACGGCGAGTACTTCGTCTTCATGGACATGCAGACGTACGACCAGCTGCACGTGGACCGCAAGGCCGTCGGCGACGCCGCCAACTACCTGATCGAGGGCTTCACCGCCACCGTCGCCACCCACGAGGGCGAGGTGCTCTACGTCGAGCTCCCGGCCGCCGTCGAGCTGACCATCCAGGAGACCGAGCCCGGTGTCCAGGGTGACCGCTCCACCGGTGGCACCAAGCCGGCCACCCTGGAGACGGGCTACACCATCCAGGTCCCGCTCTTCATCACCACCGGTGAGAAGATCAAGGTCGACACCCGTTCCGGCGACTACCTCGGCCGGGTGAACAGCTAACCGTGGCTGCCCGCAACAAGGCCCGTAAGCGCGCCTTCCAGATCCTCTTCGAGGCCGACCAGCGCGGGGTGTCCGTGCAGGAGGTGCTCGCGGACTGGATCCGGCACGCCCGGTCCGACGACCGGCAGCCGCCGGTCAACGACTACACGATGGAGCTGGTCGAGGGGTACGCGGAGTACGCGGGCCGTATCGACGAGCTCATCGCCACCTACGCGGTGGGCTGGACGCTCGACCGCATGCCGGTCGTCGACCGGAACATCCTGCGCCTCGGCGCGTACGAGCTGGTGTGGGTGGACGGCACTCCGGACGCGGTGGTGATCGACGAGGCGGTGCAGCTCGCCAAGGAGTTCTCCACCGACGAGTCCCCGTCGTTCGTCAACGGCCTGCTGGGACGCTTCAAGGACCTGAAGCCGAGCCTCCGCCGGGGCTGACCTCCCGAGCCCGTACGAAGGGCCCGCCGCGCGAGACCGCGCCGCGGGCCCTTCGGCGTATCCCCGCCCGAGCCGCCGGGCGTACGCGCGGGTGGCCGGCATGCGAAAGCCGCCGGCCGCGGCGCTCCACCCGGAGGTGCGCGCCGCACCCGGCGGCAACGTTTCTGCTGAGGGACGGGGCCCGATCAGGCCTCTTCGTGGGCGACCGCGCGCCGTGCGTCCGCGTCCAGCACACCCCAGCTGATGAGCTGCTCGGTCAGGACCGAGGGGGACTGGTCGTAGATGACGGCGAGGGTGCGCAGGTCGTCCTGGCGGATCGAGAGCACCTTGCCGTTGTAGTCGCCGCGCTGCGACTGGATCGTCGCGGCGTAACGCTGCAGCGGGCCGGCCTTCTCGGCCGGGACGTGCGCCAGGCGCTCCAGGTCCAGGACCAGCTTCGGAGGCGGCTCGGCGGCCCCGCCGGGGGTGGTGCCCGGCAGGAGCTCCTGCACCGGGACGCCGTAGAAGTCGGCGAGCTCGGCGAGGCGCTGCACGGTCACGGCACGGTCGCCACGCTCGTACGAACCGACCACGACGGCCTTCCAGCGGCCCTGGGACTTCTCCTCCACGCCGTGGAGGGAGAGGCCCTGCTGGGTGCGGATGGCACGGAGCTTGGCCCCGAGCTGTTTGGCGTATTCGCTGGACATATAGCTCCCGGGACGCAGTGTCGACATGCGGCTCTGCCGCGGCTGGTAACTCACTGTGAGGTTACGCAGCGTTACTTGGCCGCGTCAAGCCGAATGGTCCGTACCGACGCTCTTCCACAGGCGTGGCGGGAGTGGTCTCCGCGCCCTGGTACCGTGGATGGCGCAATTCCGACGTCCTTTAAGGTCCGTCCCGTGAGGCGGAGAAGGAGGTCCGTTTCTTATGGACGCCATTCAGCGGTCCGATGCGGCGCGCCCCGTGCTCGAGGGCCCCGACATCGCCCGGGTTCTGACCCGTATCGCCCACGAGATCGTCGAGCGCGCCAAGGGCGCCGACGACGTGGTTCTGCTCGGCATTCCCACGCGCGGGGTCTTCCTCGCCCGCCGTCTCGCCGACAAGCTGGAGCAGATCACCGGCCGCCCGGTGCCGGTCGGCTCGCTCGACATCACCATGTACCGCGACGATCTGCGGATGCGCCCGGCGCGCGCGCTCGCCCGCACCGACATCCCCGGCGACGGCATCGACGGCCGTCTCGTGGTCCTCGTCGACGACGTGCTCTTCTCCGGCCGCACCATCCGCGCCGCTCTCGACGCGCTCGGCGACCTCGGCCGCCCGCGCGCCGTCCAGCTCGCGGTCCTCGTCGACCGAGGCCACCGTGAGCTCCCCATCCGCGCCGACTACGTCGGCAAGAACCTCCCCACGTCGCTGCGGGAGACGGTCAAGGTTCAGCTCGCCGAGGAGGACGGCCGCGACGCCGTGCTGCTCGGCTCGCGCGAGACCGCCCCGGCCGGCGAGCAGTAGCTGCCTCCGTACGACCCCCGCGTACGGCGTGACGCCCCTGCGCGCCCGCATGTCCACCGGGCCCCTCCCTCCGAGGACCCCTGGACACCCCTCGGCCCTCGAACTCCACGAACCCGGAGAACCCCCCGATGATGCGCCACCTCATCTCGGCCGCCGACCTCACCCGCGACGAAGCCGTCCACATCCTCGACACCGCCGAGGAGATGGCCCGGGTCGCCGACCGGCCGATCAAGAAACTGCCCACCCTGCGCGGCCGGACCGTGGTCAACCTCTTCTTCGAGGACTCCACCCGCACCCGCATCTCCTTCGAGGCCGCCGAGAAGCGCCTCTCCGCCGACGTCATCAACTTCAGCGCCAAGGGCTCCTCCGTCTCCAAGGGCGAGTCGCTCAAGGACACCGCGCAGACCCTGGAGGCGATGGGCGTCGACGCCGTCGTCATCCGGCACGGCGCCTCCGGCGCCCCGTACCGCCTGGCCACCTCCGGGTGGATCGACGCCGCCGTCATCAACGCCGGCGACGGCACGCACCAGCACCCCACCCAGGCGCTGCTCGACGCCTTCACCATGCGGCGCCGCCTGATCGGCCGGGACGCCGGCCTCGGCCAGGACCTCGCGGGCAAGCGCATCACGATCGTCGGCGACGTCCTGCACAGCCGGGTCGCCCGCTCCAACGTCGACCTGCTGCACACGCTCGGCGCCGAGGTCACCCTCGTCGCCCCGCCCACGCTCGTCCCCGTCGGCGTCGAGACCTGGCCCTGCGAGGTGTCCTACGACCTCGACAGCACCCTGCCGAAGTCCGACGCCGTGATGATGCTGCGCGTCCAGCGCGAGCGCATGAACGCCGCGTTCTTCCCGACCGAGCGCGAGTACTCGCGCCGCTACGGCCTGGACGGCGACCGCATGGCGAAGATGCCCGAGCACGCCATCGTGATGCACCCCGGCCCCATGGTCCGCGGTATGGAGATCACCGCCGCCGTCGCCGACTCCGACCGCTGCACGGTCGTCGAACAGGTCGCCAACGGCGTCTCCATCCGCATGGCCGTCCTCTACCTGCTGCTCGGCGGCGCCGTGTCCGAACCAAGGGACGCGCCCGCCGCCACCCACGCCCGTACCGAGGAGAGCAAGTAACGATGAGCAAGATCCTGATCCGTGGTGCGAAGGTGCTGGGCGGCGAGGCCCGGGACGTCCTGATCGACGGCGAGACGATCAGCGAGGTCGGTACGGGCCTGTCGGCCGGGGACGCGACCGTCGTCGAGGCGGCGGGGCAGATCCTGCTGCCCGGCCTGGTCGACCTCCACACCCACCTGCGCGAGCCCGGCCGCGAGGACTCCGAGACCGTCCTCACCGGTACCCGCGCCGCCGCGAGCGGCGGCTACACCTCCGTGTTCGCCATGGCCAACACCTTCCCGGTCGCCGACACCGCGGGCGTCGTCGAGCAGGTCCACCGGCTCGGGCAGCAGTCCGGGTACTGCGACGTCCAGCCCATCGGCGCCGTCACCGTGGGCCTGGAGGGCAGGAAGCTGGCCGAGCTCGGCGCGATGCACGAGTCGGCCGCCGGTGTCACCGTCTTCTCCGATGACGGCAAGTGCGTCGACGACGCGGTGATCATGCGCCGCGCCCTGGAGTACGTGAAGGCCTTCGGCGGCGTCGTCGCCCAGCACGCCCAGGAGCCCCGCCTCACCGAGGGCGCCCAGATGAACGAGGGCGTCGTCTCCGCCGAGCTGGGCCTGGGCGGCTGGCCGGCCGTCGCCGAGGAGTCGATCATCGCCCGCGACGTCCTCCTCGCCGAGCACGTCGGCTCCCGCGTCCACATCTGCCACCTGTCGACCGCCGGTTCCGTCGAGATCGTCCGCTGGGCCAAGTCCCGCGGCATCGACGTCACCGCCGAGGTCACCCCGCACCACCTGCTCCTGACGGACGAGCTGGTCCGCTCGTACAACCCGGTCTACAAGGTGAACCCGCCGCTGCGCACCGAGCGCGACGTGATGGCCCTGCGCGAGGCGCTCGCCGACGGCACGATCGACATCGTCGCCACCGACCACGCCCCGCACCCGCACGAGGACAAGGACTGCGAGTGGGCCGCCGCCGCCATGGGCATGGTCGGCCTGGAGACCGCGCTGTCC
The DNA here is from genome assembly GCF_040612535.1 of Streptomyces sp. NPDC006368. Lineage (NCBI taxonomy): Bacteria > Bacillati > Actinomycetota > Actinomycetes > Kitasatosporales > Streptomycetaceae > Streptomyces > Streptomyces sp. NPDC006368. The sequence goes on along the minus strand of NZ_JBEXQK010000066.1, from coordinate 14,458 downwards.
GTCGTCCAGCAGACGATGGTCGAGACCGGGCTGCTGGACTGGGCCGGCGTCGCCGACCGCATGTCCTTCAAGCCCGCGCTGATCGGCCGCGCCACCGGCCACGGCCGCCCCGTCTCGGCTGGTGAGCCCGCCAACCTGACCCTGGTCGATCCGGCATACCGTGGTGTGGTGGACCCCGCGGGCTTCGCCTCCCGCAGCCGCAACACCCCCTACGAGGGCCGCGAGCTGCCGGGGCGCGTCACCCACACCTTCCTGCGGGGCCGGGCGACGCTCATGGACGGGAAGCTGGCGTGACACTCTTCGAACTCGCTGCGGAACAGAAATCCGCCGAGGTGACCGACTGGGCCGCCCGGCTCGGCTGGGTCGCCGGACTGCTGCTCTTCATCGCCCTCGTCTACTGGCTGATGCGCCAGGGGTGGAAGTGGCGCGGAAGCCTCCAGTCCGACCTGCCGGACCTCCCCACCGCCCCCGAGGCGCCCGGCGAGGCGGGACTGACCCACCCGTCTCCCACCACCACCCCCGGCGGAGGCGGCAAGCCGCCACTGCTGACACTCACCGGCCGCTACCACGGCTCCACCACCGCCGGGCAGTGGCTCGACCGGATCGTGGCCCACGGTCTCGGCACCCGCAGCCGCGCCGAGCTGACGCTGACCGACGCGGGACTGGAGGTCGTACGCCCCGGAGCGCGCGACTTCTTCATCCCGGCCCCGCAGCTGCGCGAGGCCCGCCTCGACAAGGGCATCGCGGGCAAGGTCCTCGCCGAGGGCGGTCTGCTCATCGTCACCTGGGAGCACGGCGACACGCTGATCGACTCCGGCTTCCGCTCCGACAGGGCGGCCGAACACACCGCCTGGGTCGAGGCCATCAACTCCATGAACCACACCATCACGACGGAAGGCGCCGCACGATGACGACCTCCACCAGGGGAACAAGGGTTCCCGCCGTACTCGTCCTGGAGGACGGCCGCACCTTCCGCGGCCGCGCCTACGGGGCCGTGGGGGAGACCTTCGGCGAGGCGGTCTTCTCCACCGGCATGACCGGCTACCAGGAGACCCTCACCGACCCGTCGTACCACCGCCAGGTCGTCGTGATGACCGCGCCGCACGTCGGCAACACGGGCGTCAACGACGAGGACCCCGAGTCCAAGAAGATCTGGGTCTCCGGCTACGTCGTCCGCGACCCCGCCCGCACCCCCTCCAACTGGCGCTCCCGCCGCACCCTCGACGAGGAGCTCGCCGCCCAGGGCGTCGTCGGCATCAGCGGCATCGACACCCGCGCGCTCACCCGCCACCTGCGCGAGCGCGGCGCCATGCGCGTCGGCATCTTCTCCGGCGAGGCCATCGCCGACGACGCGACCCTGCTGGCCAAGGTGCAGGCCGCCCCGCAGATGAAGGGCGCCGACCTCGCCGCCGAGGTCGCCACCAAGGAGCCGTACGTCGTCCCCGCGATCGGTGAGAAGAAGTTCACCGTCGCCGCCGTCGACCTCGGCATCAAGGGCATGACCCCGCACCGCATGGCCGAGCGCGGCATCGAGGTGCACGTCCTGCCCGCCACGGCCACCCCGGAGGACGTCTACGCGGTCAACCCCGACGGCGTGTTCTTCTCCAACGGCCCCGGCGACCCCGCCACCGCCGACGGCCCCGTCTCCGTCATGCGGGCCGTCCTGGAGCGCAGGACGCCGCTGTTCGGCATCTGCTTCGGCAACCAGATCCTGGGCCGCGCGCTCGGCTTCGGCACCTACAAGCTGAAGTACGGCCACCGCGGCATCAACCAGCCCGTGCAGGACCGGACGACCGGCAAGGTCGAGGTCACCGCGCACAACCACGGCTTCGCCGTCGACGCCCCCCTCGACAAGGTGTCCGAGACCCCCTACGGCCGCGCCGAGGTCTCCCACGTCTGCCTCAACGACAACGTGGTGGAGGGCCTCCAGCTGCTCGACCAGCCGGCCTTCAGCGTCCAGTACCACCCCGAGGCGGCCGCCGGCCCGCACGACGCCGCGTACCTCTTCGACCGCTTCGTATCCCTGATGGAGGCCGAGCGTGCCTAAGCGCACCGATATCCAGTCCGTCCTGGTCATCGGCTCCGGCCCGATCGTCATCGGCCAGGCCGCCGAGTTCGACTACTCCGGCACCCAGGCCTGCCGGGTCCTCAAGTCCGAGGGCCTGCGCGTCATCCTGGTGAACTCCAACCCGGCGACGATCATGACCGACCCGGAGATCGCCGACGCCACGTACGTCGAGCCGATCACCCCCGAGTTCGTCGAGAAGATCATCGCCAAGGAGCGCCCCGACGCGCTCCTGCCCACCCTCGGCGGCCAGACCGCGCTCAACACCGCGATCTCCATGCACGAGCAGGGTGTGCTGGAGAAGTACGGCGTCGAGCTGATCGGCGCCAACGTGGAGGCCATCCACAAGGGCGAGGACCGCGACCTGTTCAAGGGCGTCGTCGAGGCCGTCCGCGCCAAGATCGGCCACGGCGAGTCCGCCCGCTCGGTCATCTGCCACTCCATGGACGACGTCCTCAAGGGCGTCGAGACGCTCGGCGGCTACCCCGTCGTCGTCCGTCCCTCCTTCACCATGGGCGGCGCCGGCTCCGGCTTCGCCCACGACGAGGAGGAGCTGCGCCGCATCGCCGGACAGGGCCTCACGCTCTCCCCGACCACCGAGGTGCTCCTGGAGGAGTCCATCCTCGGCTGGAAGGAGTACGAGCTGGAGCTGATGCGCGACAACCACGACAACGTCGTGGTCGTCTGCTCCATCGAGAACTTCGACCCCATGGGCGTGCACACCGGCGACTCGATCACGGTCGCCCCGGCGATGACGCTCACCGACCGCGAGTACCAGATCCTCCGTGACGTCGGCATCGCGATCATCCGCGAGGTCGGCGTCGACACCGGCGGCTGCAACATCCAGTTCGCGGTCAACCCGGAGGACGGCCGGGTCATCGTCATCGAGATGAACCCCCGCGTCTCGCGGTCCTCCGCCCTGGCCTCGAAGGCGACCGGATTCCCGATCGCGAAGATCGCCGCCCGGCTCGCCGTCGGCTACACGCTGGACGAGATCCCCAACGACATCACGGAGAAGACCCCGGCGTCCTTCGAGCCGACTCTCGACTACGTCGTGGTCAAGGCGCCTCGCTTCGCCTTCGAGAAGTTCCCCTCCGCCGACTCCACGCTGACCACCACCATGAAGTCGGTCGGCGAGGCCATGGCCATCGGCCGGAACTTCACCGAGGCGCTCCAGAAGGCGCTGCGCTCGCTGGAGAAGAAGGGCAGCCAGTTCACCTTCACCGGCGAGCCCGGCGACAAGGCCACCCTGCTGAAGGAGGCCGTCCGCCCCACCGACGGCCGTATCAACACCGTCATGCAGGCCATCCGCGCCGGCGCCACCCGCGAGGAGGTCTTCGACTCCACGAAGATCGACCCGTGGTTCGTCGACCAGCTCTTCCTCATCAAGGAGATCGCCGACGACCTGGCCGCCGCCGAGCGCCTGGACGTCGACCTGCTGGCCGAGGCCAAGCGCCACGGCTTCTCCGACGCCCAGATCGCCGAGATCCGCGGCCTGCGCGAGGACGTCGTCCGCGAGGTCCGTCACGCCCTCGGCATCCGCCCGGTCTACAAGACGGTCGACACCTGCGCCGCCGAGTTCGCCGCGAAGACGCCGTACTTCTACTCCTCGTACGACGAGGAGAGCGAGGTCGCGCCGCGCGAGAAGCCCGCCGTGATCATCCTGGGCTCCGGCCCGAACCGCATCGGCCAGGGCATCGAGTTCGACTACTCCTGCGTCCACGCCTCCTTCGCGCTCAGCGACGCGGGCTACGAGACCGTGATGGTCAACTGCAACCCGGAGACCGTCTCCACCGACTACGACACCTCCGACCGCCTGTACTTCGAGCCGCTGACGCTCGAGGACGTGCTGGAGATCGTCCACGCCGAGGCGCAGGCCGGCCCCATCGCCGGCGTCGTCGTCCAGCTCGGCGGCCAGACCCCGCTGGGCCTCGCCCAGGCGCTCAAGGACAACGGCGTACCGGTCGTCGGCACCCCGCCGGAGGCCATCCACGCCGCCGAGGACCGCGGCGCCTTCGGCCGCGTCCTCGCCGAGGCCGGGCTGCCCGCCCCCAAGCACGGCACCGCGACCACCTTCGCCGGCGCCAAGGCCATCGCCGACGAGATCGGCTACCCCGTCCTCGTACGCCCGTCGTACGTGCTCGGTGGCCGCGGCATGGAGATCGTGTACGACGAGGCGCGCCTGGAGGCGTACATCGCCGAGTCCACCGAGATCTCCCCGACCCGCCCCGTCCTCGTCGACCGGTTCCTCGACGACGCCATCGAGATCGACGTCGACGCGCTCTACGACGGCGAGGAGCTGTACCTCGGCGGCGTCATGGAGCACATCGAGGAGGCCGGCATCCACTCCGGCGACTCGGCGTGCGCCCTGCCCCCGATCACGCTGGGCGGGTACGACATCAAGCGGCTGCGCGCCTCCACCGAGGCGATCGCCCGCGGGGTGGGCGTGCGCGGCCTGATCAACATCCAGTTCGCGATGGCCGGCGACATCCTGTACGTCCTGGAGGCCAACCCGCGCGCCTCCCGCACCGTCCCCTTCACCTCCAAGGCGACCGCCGTGCCGCTGGCCAAGGCCGCCGCACGCATCTCGCTCGGCGCCACCATCGCCGAGCTGCGCGCCGAGGGCCTGCTGCCGAAGCAGGGCGACGGCGGCACCCTGCCGCTCGACGCGCCGATCTCCGTCAAGGAGGCCGTCATGCCGTGGTCGCGCTTCCGCGACGTGCACGGCCGCGGCGTGGACACCGTCCTCGGCCCGGAGATGCGCTCCACCGGCGAGGTCATGGGCATCGACGCCGTCTTCGGTACCGCGTACGCGAAGTCGCAGGCCGGCGCCTACGGCCCGCTGCCCACCAAGGGCCGCGCCTTCATCTCGGTCGCCAACCGCGACAAGCGCTCGATGATCTTCCCGGCGCGTGAGCTGGTCGCGCACGGCTTCGAGCTGCTCGCCACCTCCGGCACGGCCGAGGTCCTCAAGCGCAACGGCATCAACGCCACCGTCGTGCGCAAGCAGTCCGAGGGCGAGGGCCCGGCCGGCGAGAAGACCATCGTGCGCCTCATCCACGACGGCGAGGTCGACCTCATCGTCAACACCCCGTACGGCACCGGGGGCCGCCTCGACGGCTACGAGATCCGTACCGCGGCCGTGGCGCGCGGCGTCCCGTGCCTGACGACGGTCCAGGCGCTCGCCGCCGCCGTCCAGGGCATCGACGCCCTCAACCACGGCGGAGTGGGCGTCCGTTCCCTCCAGGAACACGCACAGCACCTGACCGCGGCCCGCGACTAGCAGCCCACGGGGGAGGGGGACACCGAGAGAAACGGTGTCCCCCTTCTCATGAAGCCGTTCATGAGGACACACACCATGTACAAGCTGTTCTTCCACCTGGTCTTCAAGCGGATGGACCCGGAGCAGGCCCACCACCTGGCCTTCCGCTGGATCCGCCTCGCCGCCCGCGTCCCCGTGCTGCGCACCTTCGTCGCCGCCGCCCTGGCCCCCCGCTACACGGAGCTGCGCACCGAGGCGCTCGGCCTGCGCATGCACGGCCCGTTCGGACTCGCCGCCGGCTTCGACAAGAACGCCGTCGCCATCGACGGCATGGCGATGCTGGGCTTCGACCACGTCGAGATCGGCACGGTCACCGGCGAGCCGCAGCCCGGCAACCCCAAGAAGCGCCTCTTCCGCCTGGTACCGGACCGCGCCCTGATCAACCGCATGGGCTTCAACAACGAGGGCTCGGCGGCCGTGGCGGAGCGGCTCCACGCGCGCGTGCCGGTGTTCAGGACCGTCGTCGGCGTCAACATCGGCAAGACCAAGGTCGTCCCCGAGGCCGAGGCCGCCGCCGACTACGTGACGTCGACCGAGCGGCTGGCGCGGTACGCCGACTACCTGGTCGTCAACGTCTCCTCGCCGAACACCCCCGGCCTGCGCAACCTCCAGGCCACCGAGTCGCTGCGCCCGCTGCTCACCGCGGTGCGCGAGGCCGCCGACCGCACGGTCACCGACCGCCGCGTCCCGCTCCTCGTCAAGATCGCGCCCGACCTGGCCGACGAGGACATCGACGCGGTCGCCGACCTGGCCGTCGAGCTCGGCCTGGACGGCATCATCGCCACCAACACCACCATCGCCCGCCGGGGCCTGAAGTCCCCGGCCCACCTCACCGGCGAGACCGGCGGCCTGTCCGGGGCGCCGCTCAAGCAGCGCTCGCTGGAGGTGCTGCGCCGCCTCTACGCGCGCGTGGGCGACCGCATCACGCTCGTCGGCGTCGGCGGCATCGAGAACGCCGAGGACGCCTGGCAGCGCATTCTCGCCGGCGCCACCCTGATCCAGGGCTACAGCGCCTTCGTCTACGAGGGCCCCTTCTACGCCCGCGCTATCCACAAGGGCCTCGCCGCCCGGCTCCGGGCATCCCCCTACGCCACCCTCGCCGAGGCCGTCGGCGCCGACACCCGGAAGGCCACCGTATGAGCCCGCTCGAACCCTTCGGCGCACGTCTGCGCCGGGCCATGGACGACCGCGGCCCGCTGTGCGTCGGCATCGACCCGCACACTTCCCTGCTGTCCGCCTGGGGTCTGAACGACGACGTCCAGGGCCTGGAGGCGTTCACGGGGACGGTCGTGGACGCGCTCGCGGACCGGGTCGCCGTTTTCAAGCCGCAGAGCGCGTTCTTCGAGCGGTTCGGCTCCCGGGGCATCGCCGTCCTGGAGAAGGCCGTCGCCGATCTGCGGGACGCGGGCGCCCTGGTCGTCATGGACGCCAAGCGCGGCGACATCGGCTCCACCATGGCCGCCTACGCCGAGACGTACCTGCGCAAGGACTCCCCGCTCTTCTCCGACGCGCTCACCGTCTCCCCCTACCTCGGCTACGGCTCGCTCAAGCCGGCCGTCGACCTGGCGCGCGAGAACGGCGCCGGCCTGTTCGTGCTGGCCCTCACCTCCAACCCCGAGGGCGCCGAGGTGCAGCGCGCGGTGCGTGAGGACGGGCGCACCCTCGGCGCGACCATGCTCGCCCACCTCGCCGAGGACAACGCGGGCGAGAGCCCCATGGGCTCCTTCGGCGCGGTCGTCGGGGCGACGCTCGGCGACCTGTCCTCGTTCGACCTGGACATCAACGGTCCGCTGCTCGCTCCGGGCATCGGCGCGCAGGGCGCCACCCCGGCCGACCTGCCGGGCGTCTTCGGCGCCGCCGTACGCAACGTCGTCCCGAGCGTCAGCCGGGGCGTGCTGCGCCACGGGCCGGACACGGCCGGGCTGCGCGAGGCGGCGCAGCGGTACACCGACGAGGTGCGGGCGGCGGTCGCCGCCTGACCCGTTCCGGAGCGCGGGCCCGCGTCACCGTCCGGTGGACGGTGACCGCGGGCTTTCGCGTCCGTCCGGTGTGACGTCACTCACTATTCGATCCGCTTGCGCTCCCCGGGGGTGACATCCGGCCCGAAAACCGGGGTGATTTGCCCGTAATGTCGCGGTGGATCGATGCTGACCAGGACTTTTCGTTCGTTCTCGCTGACTCCGGCGGCCATGGCCGCTAGTCTCCGTCGCAGAGCCAACGTGCACTGCGTTGCTCGTTGCTCCCCTGGTGTGGGGCCGACTAGGTTCCTCACCGGTCCGTATCCGACAGTTCGACATCCGAGGTGACGTAGGCGTGGCTCTTCCGCCCCTTACCCCTGAACAGCGCGCAGCCGCGCTCGAAAAGGCCGCCGCGGCTCGCCGGGAGCGGGCCGAGGTCAAGAATCGACTCAAGCACTCCGGTGCCTCCCTCCACGACGTCATCCAGCAGGGTCAGAAGAACGACGTCATCGGCAAGATGAAGGTGTCCGCCCTCCTCGAGTCCCTGCCGGGCGTGGGCAAGGTCCGCGCCAAGCAGATCATGGAGCGGCTCGGCATCTCCGAGAGCCGCCGTGTGCGGGGTCTCGGCTCCAACCAGATCGCCTCCCTGGAACGGGAGTTCGGCTCCACCGGGGCCTGACGTCCGGGGTTTGTCCGGGGCATCCAGGTAAACCTGGAATAATCGCCCCATGGCTGCAACATCCCGGGGGACCGCCCCCGAGCCCCCGGACGTACGTCCGCGGCTGACCGTGCTCTCCGGCCCCTCCGGGGTCGGCAAGAGCACGGTCGTCGCTCATATGCGCAAGGTGCACCCCGAAGTCTGGCTGTCGGTCTCCGCCACCACCCGCAAGCCGCGCCCCGGCGAGCGGGACGGCGTCCAGTACCACTTCGTCTCCGACGAAGAGTTCGACAAGCTGATCGCCAACGGGGAACTGCTGGAGTGGGCCGAGTTCGCGGGGAACCGCTACGGCACCCCGCGCCGCGCGGTGCTGGACCGGCTCGAAGCGGGCGAACCCGTACTCCTGGAGATCGACCTGCAGGGCGCGCGGCTGGTCCGGGAGTCGATGCCCGAGGCACAGCTGGTCTTCCTGGCTCCGCCGAGCTGGGACGAGCTGGTCCGCCGGCTGACCGGCCGCGGCACCGAGCCGCCGGAGGTCATCGAGCGCCGTCTCGAGGCCGCCAAGATCGAACTGGCCGCCGAGGCGGAGTTCGACACCACTCTCGTCAACACCTCCGTCGAGGACGTGGCGCGTGAGCTGCTAGCCTTGATGCAAGTTGTTTGATCTTTGTCCCATTTTCCAGAAGTTTTCGGAAGGTAGAGCGTGTCCTCTTCCATCACCGCGCCCGAGGGCATCATCAACCCGCCGATCGATGAGCTGCTCGAGGCCACGGACTCGAAGTACAGCCTCGTGATCTACGCGGCCAAGCGTGCGCGTCAGATCAACGCGTACTACTCGCAGCTCGGTGAGGGCCTGCTGGAGTACGTCGGTCCGCTGGTGGACACCCACGTCCACGAGAAGCCGCTCTCGATCGCCCTGCGCGAGATCAACGCGGGTCTGCTGACCTCCGAGGCCATTGAGGGCCCGGCGCAGTAAGCAGCGCTTCATCACGTCGTTCGCAGGCCCGGCGGTATCCTCCGCCGGGCCTGTGGTGTGTCATCGCCTTGAGGAGGCAGGAGTGCACAAGCCGAAGGTCGTCCTGGGTGTCAGCGGCGGCATCGCCGCCTACAAGGCGTGCGAGCTGCTGCGGCGGCTGACCGAGTCCGGCCATGACGTACGGGTCGTCCCGACCGACTCCGCGCTGCACTTCGTGGGAGCCGCCACCTGGTCCGCGCTCTCCGGGAACCCGGTCTCGACCGAGGTCTGGTCCGACGTCCACGAGGTCCCGCACGTCCGCATCGGGCAGCAGGCCGACCTCGTCGTCGTCGCGCCCGCCACCGCCGACATGCTGGCCAAGGCGGCGCACGGCCTCGCCGACGACCTGCTCACCAACACCCTCCTCACCGTGCGATGTCCGGTGGTCTTCGCGCCCGCCATGCACACCGAGATGTGGGAGCACCCCGCCACCCAGGAGAACGTCGCCACGCTGCGGCGGCGGGGCGCCGTGGTCATCGAGCCCGCGGTCGGCCGCCTGACCGGCGCCGACACCGGCAAGGGCCGCCTGCCCGACCCGGACGAGATCTTCGAGATCTGTCGGCGCGTCCTGGCGCGCGGCGCCGCCGACCCGGACCTCGTGGGCCGCCACGTCGTCGTCAGCGCCGGCGGGACGCGGGAGCCGCTGGACCCGGTGCGCTACCTGGGGAATCGTTCCTCCGGCAAGCAGGGGTACGCCCTGGCCAGGACGGCCGCGGCCCGTGGCGCCCGGGTGACGCTGATCGAGGCCAACACCGGCATGGCCGACCCGGCGGGCGTCGACGTCGTCCACGTCGGCACCGCCGTCCAGCTCCGCGAGGCCGTGCTGAAGGCCGCGGCGGACGCGGACGCCGTGGTGATGGCCGCCGCCGTCGCCGACTTCCGCCCCGCCGCGTACGCCACCGGCAAGATCAAGAAGCGGGACGGCCAGGAGCCGGAGCCGGTCGCCCTGGTCCGCAACCCGGACATCCTCGCCGAGATCTCCAGGGACCGTGCGCGCCCCGACCAGGTCGTGGTCGGCTTCGCGGCCGAGACCGACGATGTCCTGGCCAACGGTCGGGACAAGCTGCGCCGCAAGGGCTGCGACCTCCTCGTCGTGAACGAGGTGGGGGAGCGCAAGACCTTCGGCTCGGCGGAGAACGAGGCCGTGGTGCTCGCGGCGGACGGTGCGGAGACGCCGGTTCCGTACGGCCCCAAGGAGGCCCTGGCGGACACCGTCTGGGACCTCGTCGTCCCCCGTCTGGTGCGAAACGGGTGAAACCCGGATGAATTTCACATCCGCCTCGTCCGGTGGATGAAAACGTGACGAAACCGGCGTTCTCCACCCCAAGGGGAGTGGAATCGGGTGGAACGGGCCCCTCCGCGTGGCCGATCCGACTCCCACGGTGCGAGACACCTGGTCCAACCGACGAGAGCGCCCGATAAACTGTCCTCGGAACGACGCGGGGCGCAGCCCCCTGCCGGTCCGTCAACGATCAGCCAGCAGCCGCTGCAAACACAGGGAGCGTTGTGTCCCGTCGTCTCTTCACCTCGGAGTCCGTGACCGAGGGTCACCCCGACAAGATCGCTGACCAGATCAGCGACACGATTCTCGATGCTCTGCTGCGGGAGGACCCCACCTCCCGCGTCGCCGTGGAGACGTTGATCACCACCGGCCTGGTGCACGTGGCCGGCGAGGTGACGACGAAGGCGTACGCCGACATCCCCACGCTGGTGCGCAACAAGATCCTCGAAATCGGCTACGACTCGTCGAAGAAGGGATTCGACGGCGCGTCCTGCGGCGTCTCGGTCTCGATCGGCGCCCAGTCCCCTGACATCGCGCAGGGTGTCGACACCGCGTACGAGAAGCGTGTCGAGGGCGACGAGGACGAGCTGGACAAGCAGGGCGCGGGCGACCAGGGGCTGATGTTCGGCTACGCGTCGGACGAGACGCCCGAGCTGATGCCGCTGCCGATCCACCTGGCCCACCGGCTGTCCAAGCGCCTGACCGAGGTCCGCAAGAACGGCACGATCCCCTACCTGCGCCCCGACGGCAAGACGCAGGTCACCATCGAGTACGACGGTGACAAGGCCGTCCGCCTCGACACGGTGGTGGTCTCCTCGCAGCACGCCTCCGACATCGACCTGGAGTCGCTGCTCGCGCCCGACATCCGCGAGTTCGTCGTCGAGCACGTCCTCAAGCAGCTGCTGGACGACGGGATCAAGCTGGAGACCGAGGGCTACCGCCTGCTGGTCAACCCCACCGGCCGCTTCGAGATCGGCGGCCCGATGGGCGACGCCGGCCTGACCGGCCGCAAGATCATCATCGACACCTACGGCGGCATGGCCCGCCACGGCGGTGGCGCGTTCTCCGGCAAGGACCCCTCCAAGGTCGACCGCTCGGCCGCCTACGCCATGCGCTGGGTCGCCAAGAACGTCGTCGCGGCCGGCCTGGCCTCCCGCTGCGAGGTCCAGGTCGCCTACGCCATCGGCAAGGCGGAGCCCGTCGGTCTGTTCGTCGAGACCTTCGGCACCGCCAAGGTGGACGTCGAGCGCATCGAGAACGCCATCGGCGAGGTCTTCGACCTGCGCCCGGCCGCCATCATCCGCGACCTCGACCTGCTGCGCCCGATCTACTCCCAGACCGCGGCCTACGGCCACTTCGGCCGTGAACTCCCCGACTTCACCTGGGAGCGCACCGACCGCGTCGACGCCCTGCGCAAGGCGGCGGGTCTCTAGCCCGCCCCAGTACCACCCGGAAGTCCGGCGCCCCGTGAAGGGCGCCGGACTTCGGCGTTCCCGGCCGGGCGGCGTTGTCAGTGGGCTCTGGTAGGAATGTGGCTGTGAGCAGCGAGAACGGGAAGCGGGAAGGCGGGGGCCGGGGGGCCGAGCCGCCCGAGCAGCTCGCGCTCATACGGGAGACGGTGCGCAAGGCGAAGGTGCCCCGGGCCAAGCCGCGGACGTGGCGGGGCGCCGCGCTCGCCAAGGAGCTGCCGGTCGCCCGGGTCGTCGTGAACAAGGGCGTGCTCCACCTCGACCAGTTCTTCGACTACGCCGTGCCCGAGGAGCTCGACACCGTCGCGCAGCCGGGAGTGCGGGTGCGCGTGAGATTCGGCGCCGGTGCGCACCAGGTGCGGGACGGACGGCGCGAGGGCGGACGGCTCATCGACGGGTTCCTCATCGAGCGGCGGGCCGAGTCCGACTACTCCGGGCCGCTCGCCGCGCTCGCGGACGTCGTGTCGCCCGAGCCCGTGCTGAGCGCCGAGCTGCTGGGGCTGGCGCGGGCGGTCGCCGACCGGTACGCGGGAAGCCTCGCCGACGTGCTCCAGCTCGCGATACCGCCGCGCAACGCCAAGGCCGAGGGGCGCCCGTCACCGGAGCCCCTTCCGCCGCCTCCCGCGCCGGAGCCGGGGACGTGGGAGCGGTACGCGCGGGGCGCGGCGTTCCTGCGGTCGCTGGCGGGGGGCGGGGCGCCCCGGGCCGTGTGGAACGCGCTGCCCGGGCCGCACTGGGCGGACGAGCTCGCCCGGGCGGTCGGCGCCACCCTGGCCTCCGGGCGCGGCGCGCTCGTCGTGGTGCCGGACGGGCGGGCCGCCGCGCGGATCGACGAGGCGCTGACCGCCCTGCTGGGGGAGGGGCGGCACGCGCTGCTCACCGCCGAGGCCGGGCCCGAGAAGCGGTACGCGCAGTGGCTCGCCGTACGGCGCGGCGCCGTGCGGGCGGTCGTCGGGACGCGGGCGGCGATGTTCGCGCCCGTACGGGACCTCGGGCTGGTCGCGATCTGGGACGACGGGGACTCCAGCCACAGCGAACCGCACGCACCGCTGCCCCACGCGCGCGAGGTGCTCCTCCTGCGCGCCGCCCACGACGGGTGCGCCTTCCTGCTGGGCGGTACGAGCTGCACGGTGGAGGCCGCGCAACTCGTCGAGACCGGCTGGGCCCGCCCCCTCGTCGCGCCCCGGGAACAGGTGCGGGTCGCCGCACCGCTCGTACGGACCGTGGGGGACGGGGAGCTGGCGCGGGACGAGGCGGCGCGGGCCGCCCGGCTGCCGTCGCTGGCCTGGCAGACCGTACGCGAGGGCCTGAAGTCCGGGCCGGTACTCGTCCAGGTGCCGCGGCGGGGGTACGTCCCGAGGCTCGCCTGCGAGCGGTGCCGCACGCCCGCGCGGTGCCGTCACTGCGCCGGGCCGCTGGAGGCGCCGGAGCAGCGGGAGCTGCGGTGCGGCTGGTGCGGGCGGGGCGCGCCCGACTGGCACTGCGTCGCCTGCGGTTCCGTCCGCCTGCGGGCCCAGGTGGTGGGCGCGCGGCGTACGGCGGAGGAGCTGGGCCGGGCGTTCCCGGCGGTGCCGGTACGGACCTCGGGGCGGGACCACGTGCTGGACACCGTCCCCGGGCGCCCCGCGCTGGTGGTCAGCACCCCGGGTGCCGAGCCGGTCGCCGAGGGCGGCTACGCGGCGGCGCTCCTCCTCGACGGCTGGGCCATGCTCGGCCGGCCCGACCTGCGGGCGGGCGAGGAGGCGCTGCGGCGCTGGATCGACGCCGCCTCGCTGGTGCGGGGGCAGGGCGAGGGCGGCACCGTCGTGGTGGTGGCCGAGCCGACGCTGCGGCCCGTCCAGGCGCTGGTCCGGTGGGATCCGGTGGGCCACGCCCAGCGCGAGCTGGCGGAGCGGGCCGAGCTCGGTTTCCCGCCGGTGTCCCGGATGGCCGCCGTGACCGGACCGGCGGAGGCGGTGACGGCGCTTCTCGCGGCGGCGGACCTGCCGCCGGACGCCGAGGTGCTGGGCCCCGTGCCGCTGCCACCCCCACCGGCGGGGGCGCCGCGCCGCCCGGGCGACGCCCCGCCGGGCGAGGTCTGGGAGCGGGCACTGGTGCGGGTCCCGCCGGGGAGCGGTGCGGCCCTCGCCGCCGCGCTGAAGGCCGCGCAGGCCGCGCGGTTGGCCCGGGGAGGTACGGAACCCGTACGGGTTCGGGTGGACCCGCCCGACATCGGGTGACGGTGGGCGCGAGGCGCTTCCCCCACCCCGCCCCGTCCCGAAACCGGTGGCTGCGCCCCCAGGACCCCCCTGGCCCTCTTGCGGGGACCGTCGCGCTGGGGCGCTGACGCCCCCTCCCCGGGACGCGGCAGCGCCGCGCCACGCGGCCCGGCGCACCGACCGACGCCCTGGCACGCGGGCGCCCCATGGGGGCCGCCCGGCGGGCGGCGGTGCCCAGCGGCATTCGCCGGCTGCGCGGCCGGGTGGTGCCCGGGCGGCCTGTGCCGGTCGGCCCGGGGGAGCCGTCGGGCGTGGGGTGCCGGGTGTTCGGCGGCCCATCGAGGGCCGGTGTCGGGCGGGCCAAGGTGGTCCGGCACGGGCTGGGCCGCAGCGGAGGGCGCGCAGCGGGGCGCGATCCTACGACGACATGGGGAGGCCGCCCCACCCCCCCCCGGGGGGGGGCGGGCCGGGGGTTGGGGACTGCCCACCTC